>JANXSY010000046.1 GCA_025356435.1 Isosphaeraceae bacterium
AGGTGCATGAACGCACCGAAGTTTCGGCCGATGCCGATCGGGTCGACGATCGTGAAACGGACGGCTCCGGGGGGCAGGCTTGTGAAGAGCCTGAGCATCGCGGATTGGAGCACTCCGCTCGCCGTCGCGCTGCCGACGGCGGGTGCTTCGATGACCAGATTGGCCCGATCGGAGACGGGGCGAAGCGCCGGGAAGGTGAAGGTCGTGGGGACGCCTTCCATGAGGCGCGGATTCTTGGCGATCCCGCCTGGGAGTTGATCCAGACGAACGGCGATCTCTCCGAAACGCACGACCTGGGGGACTCGTCCGGCCGGGGGACGCTCGGTCCAGGCTAGGTCGTCCCACTTCGGGCCGATGGCATCAACCTCGCTGACGATCTCGGCGAGGGCCGTGTTGACACGTTCAATTCCCTCTCGCCACCGACTCGACATCTCATTCCAAGAGCTTTGGTAGAGCGTCTGGACCTTCTCCTTGAGGCCCCGATACTTCTCTTCGAGCTTCTGAACGCCGGCTTCGGCCTTCGCCCCGAGTTCGACCTTGCGGTGGTCGTGGGCGTCGATCGCTTCGCGGAGGTCAACTTGCTGTTTGGTCTGGATCTCGACCATTCTCCGGGCATACGTCTCGTTGATCTCGCGGAGTCGTTCGTCTCGGACGTGCTCTCCGGTCGAGATCGACTTCGATTGCTTGGCCTTCGCCTGGAGTAGGGCCTCTTCTCGCGTCGCCGATACGCGAGCGCGTTCGGCCCTGGTTCGGTCCTCGACCTTTCCGTAACAGTGGGCGGCGAGGGCCTGGGCGTCGATGACAGATTGGAAGAGGGGATAGATCGACTGGACGACCTGCGTCTTGGCGAGCCCATAGAGCCAGGACCGCAGCAAGAAGCCGATCACGATCGCCGCCACGAGCGACAGGCCCGAGCCGAGTCCCGCGTCGAAGATCAAAAGCAGGGGGCCGACGACCAGGAGAAAGGCGACGACGAAGAGCCAGATCGGCCGACGCCCTTTCATCGCCTTGGGGATGAGGAGCGCTTCGAGAAACGCGAGCGGTTTTTCGGCCTTCGCGAGCCTGTCGAACAGGGTGTTGACCGGCTCATCGAACTGGTAGGTCTCGCGGGTGGGGACGCTCGTCGGCTCGGTCAGCCCGAATTTCCGGTAGGATTCGAAGAGGACGTCGAGTCGGGAACGGAAGGAATCGATGAGCTTGGAGGTGTCGTCGATCGGCCGCCGAGCCTTGGCGTGGTGCGCGGCGGCCTCGCGTTCTCCGGTTTCAGAGACTGCGATCGCGGCGGTCTTGTCCCGCTGGTGGTCAACGCTCGCCCTCTGACGCAGCGAGTCGAACTCGGTGGCGATCCGCCGGCTCGCCTTGGCGAACTCCGACTTCGCCTCGGCCTCGCCGGTGATCGCGGTGTCAACGATCAGCCGTCTCCGCTGCTCGTCGGCGGTCTTCGCCCCCTCGTCGAGTGCCTTGATCTTCTCGCTCAGAGACGATCCGGCGCGTTGATATTCGCCTTCGCCCGCAGCCTCGCCCGCCTCGCGGGTCTCTTCAACCGACGTTTCGGACGACGCGCGTTCGGCTACGATTCGGAGGAGGTCGCGAAGGCCCTCGCGTTCGCGGCGGATGAGGTCCGGCTCGGCGGAGAGAGTGGGATTGTCGTCTCGCGGTCTGGGGAGCGTTTCCTCGACGATGCTCACGGATTCTCACTCCGGTCGGAACACTCGCGGCGAATCCGGTCGAGGACCTCGCCGAGTCGTTGAATGCCATACAGGGCCGAGTCGACCGCCGGCTCGATGGGCTTGACATAACGCTCCTCGAACCGGCGACGGACGGCGTCGTTCCAGTTCGGCTCGGTCGCCCACCATTGCTCGCGTAGGATCTGGATCGCATGTTTCAGGCGGTTGGTACCGGCGATCACGCTCGCGTTAGCCATGCGTCGTCACCTTGATTCCCTCGTCTCGGTCTGAGGCACATCGGGGTCGGAAATCGTCTCGGGCGATTCGATGGCGGGTTCATTGCTGAGAAAGTCGGCGGCGATCGCATCCAGCGGCGGTCGCGAGATCGAACCCGTCGGGACGTAGACCTCGAGATAGGACTCCAAGGCTTCAACCAGTCGTTCCAGAAGCGCCATTGCTCGGGGCACGTCGCCCGAGGCGATTGAGTTGATCCGTCGGGTGGTCGCGTGGTATTCGAGCGCGGCTTGCTGCAAGGCCGGTTCCCACTTCCTGACGAGCTTTTCCTTCGCTTCGGCCTCCTGGAGGCTGACCTCGGCGCGTCGGAGGTGCTCCTTTTGCTCGCTCATCGCGGGGGTGTGGTCACCCGTTTTGGCGAGCTTTCGCCGGAAGACCTCGGCCTGCGCTGAGGCGACCGCCTCGCGTCGTCGCTTGATTTGCTGTTGCCAGTATTCGCGGCGGTCGTGCTGGAGCCACTGGAGGGTCCGACGCACTTCGGAATCCACCGCGCCAAGGGCGGAGAGGGCATCGTCGGAGAAGAGGGCGAGCGCGACCCGGAAATCTTTGAGCGAATCGATCGACCGGACGTCGGCCTGGCTGTCCATGAATTCGCCCCTTCCTCGCTCCGACGTCATGCCCGGATTCGCCCGACCGAGACTAGCAGTCGCCTCTGACGCTGTAAAGCGGATAGAGCACGCCTGCCCGTCATGCCGAAGAAAACGGCCACGATCGTTTTTGTGTCGAACAACGCACTGGCGGGCCGGATCGATCCGGCGGATAATTTCGGTGTCTTCTTTTCGAGACATCCCGGCCTTGCCGAATAGAGCAGCAAACATGGATCGATGTCGCGATCTGGGCTTCGGCCCGTCGGAGTGATTCGTGGTCATAACGCGATGAGCAGAAACACGCTGGGAGAGTTCGCGGGCAGCGATCGGTTTGAGGTGCGCAGGCGCGTCGGCGCGGGCGGGATGGGGGTCGTCTACGAGGCCTTCGACCGCGAACGCGGCATGTCCGTCGCCCTCAAGACGATCCAGAACGTGGACCCGTCGACCCTCTACCGGTTCAAGTGTGAGTTTCGAGCGCTCGCCGACTTGACCCATCCGAACCTGGTGCGGCTCTACGAACTCTTCTCCGAGGGAGACGAGTGGTTCTTCACGATGGAGCTGATCGAGGGGGAAGACTGGCTGCGGTACGTATGCCCTGAAGGGGACGTGCCCGTCAATGAGCCGACGGCCGGATCTTCGACCCAATCGTTGGCGGAAGACCTGGGTGAAACCGGGCGCTACCAACTCGGGTTCGAGGAGGACTCGAAACTCCAGACTTCGGCGGAGGTTATCTCGCCGACCGGCCTCCGCGAGATGCTCCGGCTCGACCTGGTCGTCGGTTCGATCGCCGGTGTCGCTGAGGAGACTGTGACGGGTCCACGGGGCGAAGAGACGGTGTCGATCCGGGCGTCGCCCTCTGTCGACCGGGCGGGAGCCGCCCCGCTCCACGAAGCGCGGCTGAGGCGGACGCTGAGCCAGCTTGCCGAGGCGATTGGGGCGCTCCATCTCCAAGGGAAGCTCCACCGAGACATCAAACCGTCGAACGTCATGGTGACGCAACGAGGCCGGGTCGTCCTGCTCGACTTCGGCCTCTCGACCGAGATGGAGCGGCAGGAAGATCGGCTAACGACTGACGGCTGCATCGTCGGCACTGTGACTTACATGGCCCCCGAACAGGCGGCGGGGCGTCCCCTCAGCCCCGCGAGCGACTGGTACAGCGTCGGCGTGATGCTCTATCGTGCCCTGACGGGTCGGCTGCCGTTCACGGGGAAGTCGCTCGAAGTCCTCATGAACAAGCAGAAGGAAGACCCGCCGCCGCCCGCATCGATCGCCAACGACGTTCCTGCCGATCTCAATGACCTCTGCGTCGAACTCTTGCTCCGCAGCCCCGACGACCGCCCGACCGGGGCTGAAGTCTTGAAGAGGTTGGGATGCGAAGCCGAAAACGAGGTCTTGGCTCCCGACGGCCGCCCGTCGTCGCGTGCGTTTGTGGGTCGCGAGTCTCAGCTCCGCGCCCTCGGGGACGCCTTCGCCCTCGCCCGCCAGGGGCAGACCGTCAAGGCGTTCGTCCACGGCCGATCGGGGGCCGGCAAGAGCGTTTTGACCCTGAGGTTCCTCGAAGGACTTCTGGAACGAGGAGACGCGGTCGTGCTGGCGGGCCGATGTTACGAACAGGAGTCGGTGGCCTATAAGGCGCTCGATACCCTGATCGACTCGCTCAGCCGCCACCTCCGCCGCTTGACACGGGGCGAGACCGAGGCGCTGCTGCCCCGCGACGTGCACGCCCTGGCCCGCGTCTTCCCTGTTCTGAGACGCATCGACGCCGTCGCGGAGGCACCTCTTCGAGGCTTCGAGATCCCCGACCAGCAGGAACTGCGTCGTCGGGCCTTCGCCGCCCTGCGGGAGCTGCTCGCGAGGATTGGAGACCGGCGTCCGCTCGTCCTCTATATTGATGATCTCCAATGGGGAGACCTCGACAGCGCCGCGCTCTTGGCCGACCTGCTCCGGCCGCCTGACCCGCCCGTCCTGCTGCTTATCTGCTCCTATCGGAGCGAATACGCCGGGATCAGCCCGTGCTTGATCCGCCTGCTCGAGCCCGCCGACAAGTCGGGGTTCGACCCGAATCGCCGCGACATCAGCGTCGATGCGCTTACGGCGGAGGAATCGCGCTCACTTGTCCTCTCGCTGATTGACGCGAATGACGATGCTGCGGGGTTTATCGCCGACTTGATCGTTCGAGAGTCGGGCGGCATTCCCTTCTTCATCGTCGAGCTCGTGCGCTACCTCCAAGAGGTTGGCTCGCTGAGCAATGAGGGGCTGGGATCACTGACGAGTATCTCTCTCGATGATGTCCTCTGGAGCCGGATTTTGCATCTTCCCCATGACCCGAGGGTCTTGCTTGAGGCCCTCGCGGTTGTCGGCCGTCCGATCCGACAGGCGCTGGCGTGCCGATCAGTCGATCTCGGGCCGGAGGGTTACGAGGCGCTGGCCGTGCTCCGCGCAGGCCACATGATCCGGGGCACGGGAGCTGGTTCGCTCGATGACGTCGAGACCTATCACGACCGGATTCGCGAGACCGTGATCCGCCACCTTGAGCCGCAGACCCTCAAGGCCCGACACCTTGGCCTCGGCCGCGAACTGGAAGCGGCGGGCGGGGCCGATCCCGAGACCCTCGCCGTCCATTTCGAAGGTGGAGGCGAGACCGCGAAGGCCGGCCATTACTACGCCCTGGCGGCGGCTCAGGCGGCCGAGTCATTGGCGTTCGAACGCGCAGCGAAACTTTACCAGTTTGCTCTCAATCTGACGCCGGGGAGCGTCGAAGACTCGCGAGCCCTGCGGATCAAGCTTGCCGCCGCCTTCGCCAACGCGGGGCGTGGCCTTGATGCCGCGAGCATGTACCGCGAGGCGGCCGTGGGGGCTTCGGAAGCGGAAGTCCGCAGACTCTACCAACTCGCCGGCTATCAATACCTCGCGACCGGACATATCGACGAGGGGCTGGCCATCCTTCGCGACGTGCTCGTCTCGATGGGGCTGAGCCTGCCGACCACGCCCAAACAGGCGCTCGTGGCGTTGATCAAAAATCGGTTCGTGCTCAAGCTGCGCGGGCTCGGATATCGCGAGCGGAAGTCGGCCGACATTCCGCCACAAACGTTGGCGCGTGTCGATATCGCGCGGTCAATCGCAGTCGGGCTGACGGTGGTCGACTGGATTCGAGGATCGAGCTTCACGTCGCGGAGCCTGCTCCTCGCGCTCCGCGCGGGCGAACCATTGCGCGTCTGCCTGTCGCTTGCGTGGGAGGCCGTGCCCTCGGCTTGCGAGGGTCGTCCCTCGCGGAAGCGGACCGAGCGACTGATTACCATGGCCGATACACTGGCCCGACGCCTTGCCGACCCCCATGCCATTGGGATGACCACGATGGCGAGGGGGGCTTCCGAGTTCCTTCTGGGCCGGTTCAACTCGTGCGTCGAGGTCAGCGACCGCGCGGTCGAGATCCTGAGAGACCAATGCACAGGGGTGATCTGGGAGATGGACACCGCCCAGTTGTTCGCTCTCTGGGCCATGACCTACTCCGGTCATCTCGGCGAGCTTCAGCAGCGATGCACGCGGACCGCCAAGGAGGCACGCGACCGGGGCGACCGTTATCTCGAATCGACCGTCACCGTCTTCCCGGCCGTGCTGGCGCGTCTGGCCGCCGACGAGTCGGGCCTGGCTCGATCGGAGATGGAGGAGGCGATCGGTCGATGGTCGCAGTCCGGCTTCCATGTCCAACACCTGACCTGTTTTTACGGGGCGATGGACCTCGAACTCTACGACGGCAACGCCGAGGCCGCGTGGAAACGGGCCGTGGAGACCTGGCCGCGGTTTGAGGCCTCGGAGTTGCCGAGGATTCAGCTCGTAAAGATCTACTTCATGCAGCAGAGCGGTCGTGCGGCGCTCGCGCTGGCGGCCCGGTCGTCCAACCCTGAGCCGTTGCTGAAGGCGGCCGAGGGATACGTACGCCGGTTGCGGAAAGAAAAGCTCGACTGGTCCGTTGCCCTCTCGGTCGTCCTCCAGGCTGGCATCGCCCGGTTTCACGGCGATAAGGCGGACGCAGTGAGACGACTTACCGACGCCGCGAACCGATGCGATGCCGTGGCCCTTGACCTGTTCGCGGCCTCGGCGCGTCGCCAACTCGGCGGGATGCTCGGCGGCGACGAGGGGCAATCTCTGATCGAGCGTGCCGACGCCTGGATGACGGGGCAGTCGATCCGTCGTCCCGATAAGATGGCCGACGCCATGCTGCCCGGATTCTCGGAGCGTTAGAGTGGAACGTCGTTTTCCTTGAGGTCACAATGACAAACCAGATGCCGAGCCGTCGCGACGCGATGAAGTTGTTTGGGGCCGTCGGGCTCTTCCCGACCTTCGCCACCCGGGTCTCGGCCGTCCCGCCGAGCGAGACGCTCCGACACGCCAGCTTCGGGGCCTCGGGCATGGCCCTGGCCGATATCCGCTCGCTGACAGCGAGCCCGAACGTCAAGCTCGTCGCCGTGGCCGACGTCGACCTCAATCGGGTCGGCGAGGTCAAGAGACTGTTCCCGGACGTCAAGGTCTACCAGGACTGGCGTGAGCTTCTCGACAAGGAGAAGGGGCTCGACTCGGTCAACGTCTCGACGCCCGACCACATGCACGCCCCGATCGCGATGGCCGCGCTGCAGCGCGGGCTGAACGTCTACGCGCAGAAGCCGCTCACTCAGACGATCTTTGCGGCCCGCGAGTTGACCAGGCTCGCCGCCGTGAAGGGGCTCGTCACCCAGATGGGCATCCAGATTCACTCGCATCCCGTCCACAAGACGGTCGTCGCGACGATCCACGACGGGGCGATCGGTAAGGTGCAGGACGTCCACAGTTGGAGCGGCAAGAGCTGGGGCGACCGCGCTGCCAGGCCGACCCGCACCGACGTCGTTCCAAAGGGTTTCGACTGGGACAAATGGCTCGGGGTGGCCGAGACGCGGCCATTCATTGCGGGCTATTATCATCCCGGTGAGTGGCGGAAGCGGCTCGACTTCGGCACCGGCACCTTCGGCGATATGGGCTGCCACATCCTCGACCCCGTCTTCTCTGCGCTCGCGCTGACCACCCCCCTCTCGGTGCGGTCAGAGGGTGGCTCGCCGAACGCGGACAGTTGGGGGCTCGACTCGAAGGTCCGCTACGTCTTCGCCCCGACCGCGCACACCACAGAGACGCCGACGCTGAGTTGGTATGACGGCGAGATGCGACCGCCCGCCGAGGTGAAGGCCCTGATCGGAGGGCACCCGCTCAGCGATCAGGGATCAATCTATGTCGGCACGAAGGGCGTCCTGTACTCGCCGTACATCGGCACCCCGATTCTGCTCCCCGTCGACCAGTTCAAGGATTACAAACTCCCCAATCCGGGCGGTGACGACCACTACCTCCAATTCGTCGAGGCGTGCCGGGGGAACGGCAAGACCTCGACGCCGTTCTCTTACTCCGGACCGCTGACCGAGTCGGTCTTGCTCGGTTGCCTGGCGACCCGGTTCCCGGCGACGACCCTCGAATGGGACGTGGCCGCCATGAAGGTGACGAACCTCGACGCGGCAAATCGGTTCGTCCGACATACGTATCGCGAAGGCTGGTAATCCGGGTCGATCAGGCCAATATCTCTCTGATCGGGTCGCCGTGGACGTTGGTAAGGCGACGGCGGATACCGTCGTGATAATAGTCCAACCGCTCGTGGTCGATGCCGAGGAGGCGGAGGACGGTCGCGTGGAAGTCGTGCCAGCGGGCCGGCTTCTCGACCGCCTTCCAGCCGATCTCGTCGGTCGCGCCGTAGGCCATGCCGTGTTTCAGGCCCGCGCCCGCCATCCAGACGGAGAAGCCATATTGATTGTGGTCGCGGCCGATGCCGACGACGTTTGCGGCTGATTGGGTGAACGGGGTCCGGCCGAACTCGGTGGTGAAGAGGACGAGCGTGTCGTCGAGCAGGCCGCGACGGCGGAGGTCTCTGAGCAGGCCCGCCACGGGCTTGTCGATCCGGAGCGCCTCCTGGCTGTGGTTCTTCTTCATGTCTTCGTGGCCGTCCCAGTTCCGCCGGGGGCTGCCGAAGGTGCCTCCCGAGAAGAGCTGGACGAACCGGACGCCCCGTTCGAGCAGCCTTCGGGCGATGAGGCAACTGCGACCAAAGTCAGCCGTCTCGGGGCGATCGAGCCCGTAGAGGCCCTGCGTCTCGGCCGTCTCGCCCTGCAAACCGGTCACTTGCGGCACAGCGAGTTGCATCCGCGCTGCCAGTTCATAGCCCCGGATGCGGGCCGAGAGGGCATCGTCGTTGCCGTGTGCAGCGAGGTGGCGACGGTTCATCTCGATCGCCAGGTCACGCGCCGCGCGGTCGGCGGCGGGGGATAGCTTTCGCGAAGGGAAGAGGTCGTCGATTGGCTCACCCTTGGGACGGATCACAACCCCTTGATGCCGAGCAGGGAGGAAGCCGTTCGACCAATTGACCGACCCGCCGGGGGGTAGCTCGCGAGCGTCGGGAATCACGACGAACGCGGGTAGGTCATCGGCCTCAGTGCCCAGGCCATAGCTCAGCCAGGCACCCAGGGTCGGGAAGCCGTTGAGGCGGAATCCGCCGTTCTCCTGGAAGGTCGCGGGGGTGTGGTTCGAGGTGTCGGCGACCATCGAGTTGATGACCGTCAACTCGTCAGCCATCTCGCCAATGTGCGGGAAGAGATCGGAAATCCAGAGGCCGCTCTGCCCGCGCCGGCGGAATTCCCAGTCGGGTTTGCGGAGCAGGCCCACCTGACCGAAGAAGACGTCGGGACGGTCGGTCGACTGAAGCGGCTTGCCGTGCGCTTTGATCAGGCCCGGCTTGTAGTCGAACGTGTCGAGGTGGCTCATCGCCCCGACGAGGCAGATATGAATGGCACGCTTGGCCTTGGGGGCGAAGTGGGGGCAGGGAGGGCTCGCCTCACCCACGACCCCAGCGCGGGCCTTGCCTTCGCGGAGCAGCAGGCTGGCGAAAGCCGTGGCACCGAGGCCGTCCTTGGCCCAGGAGAAGAACTCGCGACGGTCCATTGGGGGGGCCTCCCGGCACGGGATCAATCAATCGAGAGGAACTCATTACTGTTGAAGATCGCGCGGGCGAAAACGGCCGCCCCGTGCTCGATGACGACCCTCGCGGCCCGATCGCTCTCGATGGCGTCGGGGTTGCGTCCGAAGGCGAGCCGGTAGGCCCGCTCGACCTGCTTCGCCGGGTCATCCCCGGCCTCGCGACGCAAGCGAGCAGCGAACTGGTCGGCCAGGCGGAAGGTCAAGGCGTTGTTCAGCATCGCCAGAGCCTGTTGGGGCGTGGTCGTGACGGGCCGTCGCGGCGAGGTCGTCGACGGGTCGGGGCAGTCGAAGGCGTCGAGGAACCCGCTCCGTCCGCCCCGCGCCCAGGTCCGATACAAGGTCCGACGCGAGGATTCCGGGCCGGCCGCGTCGATCGAGCGATAGAACATCGCCGCCGTCCCCTCGGCCTTCACGAGTTCGAACTCGCGGAAACCAGGGCCACCGGGGCGGAGGTCAAGGTTGCCGGCGACCGAAAACATGGCGTCGCGGATCATCTCGGCATCAAGCCGCTGGGGAGACTTGCGCCCGAGCAACCGGTTGTCGGCATCGACTTTGACGAGCGAGGGGTCAAGGCGGGACGACTGGCGATAGGTCTTTGACGTGAGGATCAGCCGATGGATGTGCTTGAGGCTCCAGCCGTTCGAGACGAGCTCTCCCGCGAGCCAGTCGAGAAGCTCGGGATGCGATGGCCGTCCGCCGTTGAAGCCGAAGTCGCTTGACTGGTCGACCAGCCCTCGGCCGAAGTGCCACTGCCAGAGGCGGTTGACGATCACTCGGGCGAACAAGGGGTTCTGGGACGAGGTCATCCACGTCGCGAGCCGAATCCGCCGCTCAGCTTCGGGGGCGTCAGCGGCGAGGCCGAACTCGGCAGACGGACCTGAGATCGCCGCGATTCCCCCCGTCGCGAGCAACTGGGCCGGCTGCGCGGGATTGCCTCGCGTGAGCAGATGGACGGGTTCGGGAGCGGCGGGCTGGACGACGTAGGCCCTCCGATCTCGCCCTTTGATCTTCGCGGTCTCTGCTTTGATCTCAGCCATCAGGCCCGCCCGCTCAGTGCGTGCTGCGGGCGAGAGGGCGGCTTCGACGGCCTGAGGCGTGGGGCCATTGCCGCCCGCTGAGGCCGAGATGGCGACTTCGGCGGCGGTCAGCGCCCGGTCATAGAGGCGGCCCCGGACGATCAGGCCCGCGAGCAACCGGTTCCCGTCTGGCGTCGCATGCCGCAGGCCGAAGAGGACCTGGGCTTGCCCCGCGCGAAAGACGACAGGCCCCGACGATCGGTAGGGCTTGCCGTAAGGCTTGCCGTCGCGATAGGCGGAGATGGTGCCATCTTCGGAGTAGACGATCGCCATGTGAATAGGCCTGCCGACGGCCTCGGTCTCCGGCGGACCGCCGAATTTTCGGCTCCGCGCGAACCCCTCGCTACCCGCCATCCAGAGGCCGGGGTCGTTCTCGGCGAAGATGATCCCATCGAAGGACGAGCCGTCGAGGGACTGGACGCTGATAACTCCCCCGCCGCGTTGATTCAGGTCGTCAAGCTTCACCCAGGCTTCGAGCGTCTTCGCCTTGAGATCGTGCATGAGCGGGACCGTGGCCGAATAGCCTGACTTGCCATCAACGTTCAGGCCTTCGGGCAGGAGCCGCGCTGAGCCTTTGAGCGTCGCGAGGAGGGCCTGCTCGCGATTGGCGGACGGTCGGTCGAAATCCCAGGAAGCGAGCGGAATCGGCGGGTTACCGGAGAGCTTCAGAGAGGCTCGAAACTTGTTCCAGGCTGGGGCCTCGACCACAGAGACCTTCGCGTCCAACTCGGTCAGCCGGCGTTTCGCGACATCCACGTCCGGATCGAGCGGGGTGAGGTCGCGCTCGCCGCGACGGACCCCGGCGAACGCGGCGGACATCCGGTAATACTCGACCTGGCGGATCGGATCAAACTTGTGGTCGTGGCAGCGGGCGCAGTGGACGGTCAGGCCGAGGAAGGTCTGGCCGACCGTGCTGACGATGTCCTCAAGCTCGTCCTGCCGCACAGCCTTTCGCATGGCGATGCTGAGCTGGCCCTGCCCGACGGTGTCATAAGCCCCTGCCACGAGGAATCCGGTCGCCTCGATGGAGGCGGCGTCATCGGGGTGGAGCACGTCGCCCGCGATCTGCTTTCGGGCGAACTCGTCGTAGGGCATGTCCCGGTTCAAGGCGTTGACGACCCAATCCCGATAGGGCCAGGCCGTGGGCCGAAACTCGTCGAACTCGAAGCCGTTGCTCTCACCGTAGCGTGCAAGGTCAAGCCACGGCCTCGCCCACCGCACGCCGTACTGGGGCGAGGCGAGGGAGCGGTCGACCAGCCGCTCGTAGGCGTCGGGCCGGTCGTCAAGAACGAACGTCTCGATATCCTCGGGCGTCGGCGGTAGGCCGAGCACGTCGAAGGAGAGTCGGCGGATCAGCACCCGTCGATCGGTCGTCGTCGCGGGTTTGAGGCCGGCTTTCGCTAGCTCTCTGAGCACGAACGTGTCGATGGCGTTCCCGCCCGGGCCTATGCTCGGACGACTCAGAGGCCGGAAGGCCCACCAGTCGCGGCCCGCCCGACGTTCGGTGGTCACTTGAAAGGCGTCAATCGGGTCGGTGCCCCACGTCGCTCCCCCGCCGATCCAGTCGCGGAGGGTAGCCTTCTCGGCGTCGCTGAGCTTCGATTTGGGGGGCATCGAGCCATCGGCGACGTTCTCCCAGAGCAGACTCTCGTCGAGCTTGCCGGGGACAATCGCCTCTCCGCCGTCCCCTCCACGCATCGCGGTCTGGCGACGCGAGAGGTCGAGCCCCCCCTTGGGGTCGGTGCCCGCGTGGCAGTCGAGGCAGTGTCGAGCGAGGATCGGCGCGACTCTGGTGTCGAAGTCAGGCGCGGCGGCGTGCGCGATCGAGACCGCCGTGAGGGCCAATATCAAAGAGGCTGCATATCGCAGGGGACACCTCGCAGGTGTCTGGCGGCGGGTGGATCACACGAAATCTACGATGAATGGTTCACGATCGGGAGGCGGGCGTCAAGCGGTGAGCACGGCAAGCTCATCGGATCGACTTGCGATCGACGGGCCGGGTGCCGACGTTTGGAAGCTCGGTGCTGGGCCTGCTCGGCGCGGCGGGACGGGGCGTCGAAGGGGCTAGGATCGGCTTGATCACGGTCGGGATGGCGACGATCTCGACCTCGACGCGCTGGCCGAGTCGGAGCGGGGTTGGTTCACGGATCGCGATCCGGACGGGCAAGATCCGCGTATCAGTCGGCCGTCCCGGGTCTTCGGGGCGGATCTGGCGGGAGACCAGGGTGTCGGCGATCTCCTCGACCAACCCGCGCCAGGACCGCTCGGGATAAGCCTCGGAGGTGATCGTCGCGAGGTTGTTCAGGCCGCAGTGGGCGACGTCGTACTCATCAACTTCCGCCTCGATCCGCAAGCGGGATAGGTCGACGATCGTGATCAGGGGGACCGCCGCGGCGACCGTCTCGCCGGCCTGGATCGAGCGGAGGGTGACGACACCGTCGATCGGGGCGACGATCTGGTGACGCTTCAGCATCACGATCAGTCGGTCGCGAGCGGCCTTCATGGCATCTCGTCGGGCGCGGTATTCGAGGAGGCTGAATCGGCCCCGCTCGATGTCTTCTTTGTAGGCGGGAGATCGGGATAACAGGGCCTCCAGCCGACGCTGCTCGGTCTCGATCCGGCCGACCTCGGCCTCAGCCTGCGCGAGCCTGGCGGCGGCCTCATCGACCTGCGCTTTGGCGTCGTCGGAGTTGAGTTCGAGGAGGAGGTCTCCCTTGCGGACAACCGACTTCTCGCGGACCAGCAGTCGAAGGACTGTGCCGGGCAGCTCGCTACCGACGACGACCTGCGCCCCCGGATAGGCGACGACCCGCCCCTCAGCGACGACCTTCCTCGGTCCAGTGGCGGGCGGTGCTTTCGGGGCGGGTGGGGCGGGTGTCGCGGCAAAAGACGGCAACTCAAGCCGGCCGGTACGAACCGTCTGGATCACGAGGGCCGAGGCGATCACAAGGCCGACAACGGGGATGACGACCCGGCCCAGGAACATCGAAAACGACATCAGTTCGCCTCCCCGGTCGTGAGCTGGCCGTCGCGGATCGAGATCACGCGGTCGGCGATTGACCGCACCGACGGGTCATGGGTCACGATCATCAGCCCTCGGTTTTCCACCTTGGCGAGCGAACGGAAGAGGTCGAGCACTTGTGCCCCTGCCTCGGAATCGAGGTTGCCGGTCGGCTCGTCGGCAAGGATGAGCGGGGCCGATCCAGCCAGAGCCCGTGCCACCGCAACGCGCTGCTTTTGGCCGCCGGAGAGGTCACGGGGCCGGAAATCTTTGCGGTGTCCAAGGCCCACTTGGTCGAGCACGCGGTCGGCCTCACGAGTGGCCTTGCGTCCGCGCCAGCCGCGCAGGTTGAGGGTGTACTGGACGTTCTCAGTGGCCGTGAGCGATGGGAAGAGGTTGAACTGCTGGAAGACGAATCCGATCGAGCGGCGACGCACCTTCCAGAGCCGGTCGGCACGGTGCGGGTCGACGTCTTGACCGTCGATCGCGATCCGACCGCTGCTCGGGGTGAGCAGGCAGCCGAGGATGCAGAGCAGGGTCGTCTTTCCCGATCCCGAAGGACCTTCAAGGGCGACGACCTCGCCCCGAGCGACGGACAACGAAACGCCCCGGAGCACCGGGACCGCCAGCCGTCCCTCGCCGTAGGTCTTCGTCACGTCTCGGGCCTCGATCGCAAGCATCTCGGGCGGTCCCCCTCGATTAACCACGGAAGACAATGGCCGGGTCGAGCGAGGCCACCTTGCGGAACGATAAAGCCGAGGCCGCGAGGCAGAGGGCTAGCGTCCCAACGAAGACCATCACGTAGACCGTTGGGGTGATAATCATTCTCATATCGAGCTGTTCAAGGACCGGCCCGAGGGCCTGGGCGAAGAGGAACCCGACACCGTATCCGAGCGCGGCGGCGAACGTCGCTTGCTCGGCGATGATCCCGTAGACGTCGAGGTTCCGGCCGCCGAGAGCCTTGACCGTGCCGAACTCAGAGAGGTGCTCGGCAACTGACGCATAGAGCGTCTGTGCGACGATCACCACGCCGACCAGGGCACCGAGGAAGACAGTGAGGAAGATCGTCAGGCCGAGTCCCGTACTCTCGATCCAGTAGTGCTGCGAGGCCGAGGCCCAGTCGGCCTTGGTGTAGACGTCGTTATACGGCAATCTGCGTCGGATCTCGGCCGCAACGGCGATGGGATCGGCGTTGGGGTCGAGCTTGACGATGACGAAGGTTGTCCGCCCTTCCAACTCGTCGGGGGCGAGGGCCTGAGCCAGTCCGTAGTCGACGAAGGCGATCGGGCTCGTGGTGAACGACCTTGCCCCGCGCGTCTTGCCGATGATTTTGAGACGTCGGCCGAGGAACTCGCGATAGTCACCGGCCTCGAACGCACCGAAGCGCCGCTCAGCCGACTCGTCAAGCATGACGTAACGGCCCCGTCGGAGGTCGCTCGGATCGCCCGAGGCCACATCCCACGGGAAATTCCAGAGGGGGAAGTTCTCCAGGCCGTAATAGACAACCTGCTCTTTAGCCCCCGAGGGAAGGGACACGATCGCGTACCAGACGATCAGATTGTCGGCACGGGTGACGCCTGGGACCGACCGAACGCGCTGGACGTAGCTCTCGGGAAAGGGGTTGGCGAAGTCGACATTTGGGGTGTTGCGAGCCGTCACCCAGAGGTCGGCATCGAGCCTGTCGATTGTGACGCTGGCGTTGTCGAGCAGCCCGAAGAAGAGTCCTACCTGGGTCAGAACGAGCGCGACGGCGAACCCGACACCGAGCACCGTGATGGCGAATCGGGTCTTGTCGTCGAGAATCATTTTGAGGGCCAGGTCGACCATCGTCACTCCGCCGAGGGGGCACCATTCACATTACGAACCGATCAGACGGCCCGCAAGACGAGGCAGGTGTTGCTCCCGCCGAACCCGAACGAGTTCGAGACCGCGACGCGGACCCGGTGCGGCTGGGCTTCGTTCGCCACGATCCGGAGGTCGATGTCGGGCTCTTCAAGGTTGATCGTCGGCGGGATCGCGTCGTGACGCATCGCCGTGATGCAGGCAAGTGCCTCGATCGCGCCGGCGGCGGTAAGCAGGTGCCCCGTCATGCTCTTGGTCGAAGTGACGGGGACCATCGAATCGGCCCCGAAGACGTTGCGAAGCACTCCCGCCTCGGCTGCATCTCCGATCGGCGTGCTCGTGGCGTGGGCGTTGATATGATCGACGTCCGAGGGGTCGATCTCGGCGTCTCGAAGTGCGAGTCGGATCGCCGTCGAGGCGTGCGTGGGGTCGGGGCTGGGGATAACAAGGTGGTGGGCGTCGCTGCTCGACCCGCAGCCGGCCACCTCGGCATAGGCGACCGCCGACCGACGACGGGCGTCGGAAGCGCGTTCGAGGGTGAACAAGACTCCGCCCTCGCCGAGCACGAAGCCGTCGCGACCTTTGTCGAATGGCCTTGAGGCTGCCGCGGGGGCGTTGTTGCGGCGGGAGAGGGCACGCAGATTCCCCAGAGTCGCCAGGCCGACCGGAGTGACCCCAAGGTCGCAGCCCCCCGCGAGGCAGACGTCGACCAGGCCCATCCGGAGCCATCGACGGCCGATCTCCAGGGCGTAATTGCTCGATGCACAGGCGGCCGAAAGGGCGAGGTTGGGGCCTGTCAGCCCATAGTGCTGCCTGACCCGCTGGAGGGTCGAATCTCGATCTTCCTCAGGGCGATAAATCCGCAGGCCGCCAGCCTGTTTCGACTCTTCCCAGCGGACCATCCATTCGGCCCCGATCCCGACGACCATGCCGATTCGGACGTCGTTGTGGCGTCCCCACCAGCCCGAGTCTCGGAGCGCAGACTCAACGCAAAAGGCCGTGAGCCGCTCGATCCGGGGCCAGCTCGCGAACTCGACCGGATCTCGGCCTGGCGGGCAGGGGATGTCGATGACCTGGCCCGCGACCCGGCTCGAATAGTCGTCGGTCGGGAATTGGGTCACGGCCGTGACGCCCGACCGGCCTGCCAGGAAGTTGGCTTCGAGGGTCGGTCGGTCGAAGCCGAGCGGGGTGGCGAGGCCGACTCCCGTGATCCAGACAGGTTCTTCGCGGCTCATCGGTCGTCCTCCTGCGTGCCGCTGGCCAGATCGACGGCCAGCTCGACGCGAAGCCCGGAAGTGGAGTCTGTGGCGATGGTCCAGGCGTCGTGCCGGTCCGCCGGGCGGAATTTTAGATGGGGACGATAGATCGAGAGGCCTTCAACCGGTCTCTTCACGGGCCGGCCGGGCTCGAGCCGCGCGGCGGTTGCGACCAGGTTGAGCGGTGCCTCGGATGGCTCGGCGTCGCCCCGGATGAGTCGGAGGGTCACCCCCCTGGCTCCTTCGGATCGGTCCGGCATGATCGCGAGGGCAAGGGCCTGGCACTCTGAGTCAGTCGGCGGGATGTCGCCGAGGCCGGGGATGAATTCGGGGGTGTGCCCCGTGATGACGAGCCAGACGCCCGGCACCCGACCCTCTTCGAGCCAGCTCAGGGCCGTCAAGACGCCCTGGATGACCGAGTCGGTGCCGCCGCCGACCCCCAGGTTTGGGCCGTGGAGCCCGAGCGCGATGCTAAGCGTCCCGGCCGGGCAATGAAGGGCGTTGTGAGGGATGATGTTCGGCGAGACGCCCCAGACCCCCTCAGCCGCGAATCGGTCGAGGGCCATGGCGAGATGACCCCGGCCCACAAATCGGGGGGCGGCAACGACCCCCCACTCTTCGAAGCGGTCGGGATCGAACTTTGCCCCGGCCGCGAGTATGGCCGCGACCGCCACCACCGTCTGCTCGTCCGACGCCTTGAGCAGGTTCGACGGGATCGCTTTGCCTCCCGCTCGGATTGGGGCCGGCCTGCGGCGGAACTCGGCGATCTCATGCCGCCGCATCGCGGATAGGCCGAAGGCGCGGACCTCGGCGACGAGCAGGGCCTCGGTCGGTTGAGGCTCGGCCTGTTGGAGGGCGACGCGTGGGGAAGAGGGGTCGGCCAATGGAAACCTCACTTCATCGTGCGAGAGTGGCACCGCCAGCAGCCGCGAGATCGGGCTGCTTGGCCCGCATTCACCCCGGTTTGACGACCAATGGACGGACGAGACGGGCGAGTCGAACGGGTCGTAGCCGGAGTCGGCTGCGTCCGACTCCGTCACGCTATCTACTCGGAAGGGAGAGGCCGAGAAGATCATCCGTTTTTTCGTCAAAATGAGAATGGACGAATTCTGGCGATTTCGTCGATAATCCCGACAGTGATGCCCGCCGCCCATTTGGGTCGTCACTGTCGATCCGGACTCTCTCCCCTCTCTCCGCCTATCGCGAAGGCCCCATGCTCCGCTCGCCAAACCTAATGACTCATGGAGTGGCCATGATTGCGTCCGCGCCGATCGATAAGCTCATGCAGGCTTTGCGGCAGAACACCTTGGTCAAGATCATCGAGCAATTCGAAGAAACCTACCCCGATATCCACCTCAAAGACCTCGTGGTCGATCGGGTCGGGCCAGGGCGGATGATCGAGGTCAATGGCCAGGAGGTCATGAATTTCGGCTCGGATAGCTTTCTGGGACTGGACCAGGATCAGCGAGTGCTTGCATCGATCCGCGACGGCCTGGACCGTTGGGGTAGCCACAACGGAGCCTCGCGGGCCTTTGCCAGCGTCCGGTCGAACGCCGACGCCGAGGAGAAGTTGGCCGCGTGGCTTGGGGTCGAGACTGTCTTGATCTATCCGTCGGTGACCCTGGCCAACCAGGGGGCCATTCCAGCGCTCGTCGGCCGCAAGGACGCTATTGTCCTCGACGAGCAGGCTCACAACTCAATGCAGGACGCGGCCAAGATCGCCAAGGCTAACGGCGCGAAGGTGGCCACTTTCTCGCACAACAGCCCGAAGGCGCTCCGTAAGACGCTTGAATCGCTCCGACCGTACCGCTGCGCCCTGGTGTGTATCGACGGTATCTACAGCATGAGCGGCGAGATCCCGCCGATGGTCGAGCTCGACGAAGTCGCCCGGTCGCTCGATGCCGTCCTCTATATCGACGATGCGCACGGCACGGGCGTCCTTGGCGAACACGGCCGGGGGACCGTCCTCGAACACCTGGGCAGTTACGACAACTGCTTTGTGATCGGCTCGCTCTCGAAGGCGTTCTCGTGTGCTGGGGGGTTCGTGGGCTGTCCCGAGCCGTTCCGTCGCTTGCTCCAGATCCGGTCGAACAGCTATATCTTCGGCGGCCCAGTTGTCCCGGCCTATCTTGACGCGATCTGCACCGTGGTCGATATCCTCGGGTCGCCCGAGTACGACACGCTGCGAGACCGCCTGGACCGCCATGTCAGCCGACTGACGAGCGGCCTGACGGACCTCGGCCTGACGGTTCTTGGAGGGCACACGCCGATCATCTCGGTGCGCGTCGGCGACGAAGCCAAGACCCTCAAGGCCGGGAAATACCTCTTCGATCGCGGTTATTACGTCCAGTCGGTGCTGTTCCCGGCCGTCCCGTATCGTGGCGGCGTGCTCCGCATTCAGTGCAACGCCAACCATACCGATGAGGCGATCGACGGCCTGATCTCCGCCTTTGACGCCTTGAACGTCGAGTTCAGGCTGGCCTGAGCTCGAAATTGAGGTGCGTGATGGAGTGGAAGGACCAAAGCCGGATGCTCGGGCTGATGACCGCCGCCGTGGCCGCTCTGGCGATCGGCGAGGTCTTGCTGTCGAAGGGGATGAAGGGGGCGTCCGGCGGCGAGGGCCGTTGGACCGAGCAGGTGATGGGAGTGCTCGGTAGCCCCTGGATCTGGGCCGGGGCGGGGCTGATGCTGCTCCACCTGGTCCTCTACATGGCCGCGCTGGGCAAATCTGACCTAAGCCTCGTCCTGCCGCTCACCGCGGCCTCGTATCCGCTGACGACGCTGCTGGCTCGGCAGTATCTGGGCGAACAGATCGGCACGACGCGATGGGCCGGCATCGCCCTGATCACCGCGGGGGTCGCGGTGGTCGGTCTGGGCGACGCCTTCACCCGTCGATAGCGAAGTGAGTCAGGCTGCGGCCTGATTGTCAGACGTAAGCGGCGGGGACACGATCTGCGGGTTGTTTGCCAACTCGACGACCTTCGCCGCGATCAGGTCGAGCATTTCGCCGACCGTCTTCACGGGGGTGAGTTCTTCGAGCGAGAGCCGGATATGGAACTCACGCTCGACCCGCATCACCAGGCCGACGATATCCACGGAATCAAGGCCGAGGCCCTCGCGGAGATCGCGGCCGTCCTCTAACTCCGGATGTGCCTCGCCCATCTCCTCTTCGAGCAAGCCTGCCAAGGTTGCTCGCAAGTCATCCCGACTTGACATCGTCTCCTCCTTGATGGTGTGAACTCGCGCCCAGGTACGATCGGTCGGGCCTGTAGGCGTGGCGCGAAGATACTATGCCATGCGGCCTCTGCCCGCAAGGTCACCCGGGCCGTCACGATTCACGGCGATCGACCTCCGTGTCGGGAGGGCGATCGCCGTTTGATTTCGTCGAGGCCGACTCGTCTCAGCGGGCCACCGGATAGTAAATGTACGTCGCGGTGGCGGGGTTGTAGTAGAGCGGGTAGCGATAGCCGTCGCCCGGCTCGTAAGTCTGGTTGGTCAGGTACGGGGCCGAAGCGGTCGTGTTGGTATAGGCCGGTGCCGAATAGCCGCTGTTATATCCATATCCGTTGCCGTAACCATAACCGTTGCCGTAACCGTTGCCGTATCCATAGCCGCTGCCGTAGCCGAGCCCATAACCGAGGCCGAATCCACCGAGGCCGAGACCATAGCCACCGTATCCACCATATCCGCCGCGATATCCGCCGCCGTAGCCCCCGCGGTATCCGCCGCCGCCATATCCGCCGCCGCCGTGATATCCGCCGCTGCCTCCGTGGTAGCCGCCGCCGCCCATGTGGCCGCCACCGCCACCGCCGCCATGACCTCCACCGCCGCCGCCACCGTGGCCCCCGCCCCCGCCGCCCCCGCCGCCGCGACCGAAGGCTGGAGTGAACGAGGAGACTGCGAGCACCAAGGCCAATGCTGCTGCCTTCCGATTGAAGCCGCTGAATAGGTTCATCGTTGCTCTCCCCTGGCTTGGACCCACCTCACGCTGACTGGCCGAGACTGGCCTTCGGGCCATCCCACATCTTCTAATACGCCGAGAGTCAGGGATCGGGTCAGTCGATCCAGCGAATATGCTGCGATCTTTGGCGCGAGGCCCTGGAGTCGTCCCGCTTCAAGGGCTACGATTGGGCCGAAACACCCGCCCCCTTGGAGAACACCGATGCCGACCCGCCTGACCCCGCTCACCCTGGCTTTGACTCTCGCCATATTCGCGCCGCTCAAGGCCGCCGACCACGCCCCAAAGGCGTTCATTGATGGCACCGGCGCGGGCTGGAAGACGCTCGGCGAGGCCGACTTCGTCAATGTTAACTGCGATCCCAAGACCTGGACCTGGAAGGGCGACGCTGTTCACTGCACCGGCCTGCCGGTCGGCGTGACTCGTAGCCGAAAGCCCTACGCCAACTTCGAGTTGGTCGCGCGGTGGCGGCATCTCAAGTCGGGCGGCAACTCGGGCATCTTCGTCTGGGCGGCCGACGCCTCGCTCGAAGGGCTCAAGCCCGGCACTCTCCCCCGAGGGGGAATCGAAGTGCAGGTGCTCGATCACGGATACG
This sequence comes from Isosphaeraceae bacterium, assembly GCA_025356435.1. GTDB lineage: Bacteria > Planctomycetota > Planctomycetia > Isosphaerales > Isosphaeraceae > CAMFLR01. Next base: position 21,321 of record JANXSY010000046.1, read on the forward strand.
CAGAGGCTTATGAGAAAGAGACCGGCAAGAAAGGCGACTGGTTCACGACCCACGGAGACGTCTTCCCTGTCGGCACTTCGAAGATGACCCCGTTCGCCCCCTCTGCCCCGGGCGGCTCGCGTAGCTTTCCGTCGAAGCACCTGAGCAAGGGTGTCAACGAGTGGAATCATTATTATGTGCGATGCATCAACGGCGAGGTGCGGCTCTGGGTCAACGGCGAGGAAGTCTCCGGCGGCACCGGATGTCAGCCGAGCAAGGGCTACCTCTGCCTCGAATCCGAAGGATCGCCGGTCGACTTCGAGGCCATCCGGATTCGCGAACTTCCGTGACGCCGGAACATGCGTTGTGACAATCATAGCTTGATTCTGTGCGTCTGAGAACGGCGGAAGTCGATGGTGCGGATTCGGGAGAGATAGCGGGACGCGATCGAAAAGTGTGGATCAACCAGGCTTGATCCCTGCAATCTGACAGAATCGCCCGCCTGATTGGCACTCTTGAGCAGGACGAGTTCCTCCGCCCCGACCAGCGTCGCCACTCGGGCGGCGATCGAGTCGCTCGTCACTGCCCAGGAGTGCGGCAGGGCGTCGGCCGGGTCGAGTCGGTCGTCGTCATTGAGGCAATGACGCGGGGCCAGGACCGGGATAGTACCGTTGTCCCAGGTTCGATCGAGGTCAACAAGCTGCGTCACGAACGTCGTCCCGGCGACCAGGTCGACGAGCAGCCGCGCCGTCACGTCGAGGATGCGGAGTGCGAGGGCGTGCGATCGCGCCTGGCCGATCTGATGGACCCGGTCGAGGTCACGAAGGGCATCGACCATCTGCCCCCCGCCGACAATCAGCAGCGGCCGGACCTCGCCTAGCGCGGCCAGGAACGGGGGCAGGCGATCGGGCAGGGGGGGCCAGTCGAGCAGGCTACCCCCAACCTTGACGACGACGATCGGCCTCACGACGACGGCACCGCAGAGATGTCGGATTCCGCCCGTTCGCGGGCGAGGATCACGAGCGCATGGGCACAGGCTGCCGACGACGCCGTTTGACCCCAGGCCGCCCGAAGGCTTACGATGTTGACCCCTTCTCCCATCATCCTCACGGCCAGGCGACGCGCCAGGGTCTCACCCGACCCGGAAATAACGGCCGATCGGGGACGGCCGACCGTTGCCTCGCATGCGAGGGTCGCGGCGCGTTGGAGGCGGGCCAGGAGCGCCTCGTCGGCGGCCCGGGCGAAGGCGAGGGCGTCTTCGGCGGAGAAGCCGTCGCGGTCGGAACCGACCATCCGGGCCAGTCGGTCGCGCGCGGCCTCAAGCGTGGCGGGCCGACCGTCAGCCGTCGAAAGGTCGGAGGGGTCGACGGCCATCTCGCCGAGGATCAGATAGATGTCAAGAGTCGAGGCGAAGAGTTCGGCGGCGAGGCCCGTCGCCACTCCTCGAAATGGCAGTTCGGTGGCCAGCGAACATAGCGGTGTCCGGCGTATCCCCGCATAGACCAACTCCCCGGTCTGGAGCCGCTCGAAATCCGACCGGCCGCGCGGATGGGCCAGGCCGTCGGCCAGCGGGACCAGGTCGGCGGTTGTCGAACCAATGTCGATCAAGATCCCCGGCCCCTCAGGGACCAACCTCGCCGCGACTTCTCCCAAGGCCAGCCAGTTCGCGGCGGCGGCGAGCGATGGCTCAGCACGGATCGCACGAACGTCATGAAAACGTCTATCGACACCCCATACGCTAATTGGACGCCCGTCAGTAGCGTCCATTGTGGCGTCCAGAACGGCCAGCACGCCCCCCGCCTTTGTCTCATAGCAGTCACAAAGCTCGGCCGTCATCGTGAGGGCGACGCGGTCGAACGCGGGGAAGGCGCGGGCGAATAGCCGGAGTTCGCGGGTCAGATCGTCGGGCCGCTTCCAGAGTTCAAACGGCATCGCGCGGGCCGTCCCTGCCTGGTGGGCGGCCTTGATGTTGGCACCGCCCACGTCAAACGCAATCCAGGTCCCAGCACTTGATGAGTCTCCATTCATGTGTTGCTGTCCGTTCGAGAGAGGTGAGGGGGGCGAAGGGAGACTGTGCCGTCGGCCGAGAAGTCGACCTGGATCGGCGTTCGTAGGCACGTGGATCGATATGAATCCGAGACCACGCCCAGCCAGGCTGCGGCCAGACACCCTGGACCGAGTGCAATGACCAGGCCAACGCACGAAGTCGTCGGCCTCGGATTGATCTCGATGACGATCGGGCCGGTCGTAGGGTCGTCGATGAAATCGACCCCGATCAGCCCACGTAGCCCCGAGACGGCTGCGACGGCGAGGCGGGCCGGATGGTCGTCGGGCAGCGACTCGTCGAGGATTGACCCGCCGTGATAACTGAATCGCCTGCCCTCTCGCGAGATCGTCTGCCGACTGACGCCGACCAACATTGCCAACTGGCCGGGGCCGGCGATGAACGTCGCGCTCTTCGGCTCACCGGGGATATAGGGCTGCAATAGCGCGACAGTCCTGTCGTCGAGATCGGTGAGAGAATCCCGATGCGATGAGACGAAAAACGTGTCAAGTGAACCCGCTCCGTCGATCGGTTTCAGCACGGCCGGATAGGGAAAGTCACGCGGCAAGCCGTCTGAGGGGCGGACCTTCAGGCCGATCGGCGTGGGGATTCCGCGAGCGATCAGATGGTCCGCGAGTCGGAGCTTGTCGGCGGAGAGCTCGATCGAGTCCGGGTCGCATCCGAGTGAGTTGGGGATCGATCGGGCGAGGTCAGCGAGGACTCCCCCGGTCTCAGGGGCGATCAGCGCGGTATGATCAGCGACGGCCGAGAGGTCAGTGATCGACTGGCCGGGACCGATCCGGACGACCGTCCATGGGCCGGGCTCGTCAGGCAGTCGCGCGTCGAGGGCCATCACGACCCGCACCCCGGGGACGACCGCGAAGTCCTCCGCGAGGGCGCGTCGCATGGCGCGACCCTCGACGGCCCACGACTCGGGTAGGTCAAGGCCCGCGAGGCCGCCGCCGGTGACGTATTCATAAATCAGCACCGTCCGCGCTCCCAGACTATCCGGTACGATCGACATGCCGCAAATCATCCCCGTTCTCGATGTCCAAGGCGGGCTCGCCGTCCACGCAAGGGCGGGCCGCCGCGACGATTATCGCCCGCTCCGCTCAATGCTGCGACCCGGTTCCGACCCGATCATCCTCGCGCAAGCCGTCCGCGATACGTTCGGCCTCGACCACCTTTACCTCGCCGACCTCGACGCCATCGCCAATGACCATCCTGCATTTGATCTCTACCGGCGGCTGGCCGATCTGGGACTGACGATCTGGGTCGACGCTGGCGTGAGGGACGGCACAAACGCGGGCGACGTGCTCGCGACCGGCGTCGCGCGGGTCGTCATCGGCCTGGAAACTGTCAGAGGTCCCGCGACCCTCCGCAAGCTCGTCGAGACCTTCGGCCCCTCGCGAGTCGTCTTCAGCCTTGACCTTCGTGACGGCCTGCCGATCCTTGCCGCCGAGGCCGATTGGGAGATGGCTGACCCGTTGGGGATCGCCTCCGAGGCGGTCGAATGCGGAGTCGATACGATCATTCTCCTTGACCTGGCGCGAGTTGGGACCGGACGTGGCGTGGGGACGCTACCGCTGCTCGATCAGCTTTTCGGGGAGTTCCCGGGCCTGACATGGGTGGCGGGCGGGGGCATCGCGGGCCGGGCCGACGTCGAGACGCTGCGTTTGGCCGGGGCCTCGGCCGTGCTCGTCGCCTCAGCACTTCATGACGGCAGGCTCGGCAGGGATCTGGGGTTCGATGCGACCTAAAGGAAACGCTGGGATTGGCTTCGTTCCGTCGGGGAAATTGGCTTGCTCAGAAAGTCTTAATTCTGGGTAATCTGCGCAATTTGAGAAATGCCCGGCGTTTACTGGGCGCAAGGATCCACTGAGTGCTTCTTTTATGGGGTCGGGTGTCCCAAGGGCACAGGAAAAATTCGTTTGGTCGATCGTCCCTCCGGTCTCCTCTCCAACTCGTGGGGAGGAGATCAGAGTTCGTTATTTCGACATCCTCAACCCGCGCGGCGCTGGAGTGCCGCGATCGCTCGCCGCTTCTGGCGATTGAGGCCGATGGGGTGTTCGGGGCATTCCTGCACGACGTATTCCGACCGACGTTCCAACGTCAACGGCCGGACGGGCAACAGCTCGGGCAGGGAGAGTGGCTTGGGCTCCGGCTTCGCTTTGGGGGCCGGAGTTTCGATCTCGACGGCCGGCGCGGGGGACGCGGCCTCGACCTTGGCGGCGTTCAGCTTCCGCCAGGCCGAGGTCTGACGACGGAGCGCGGCACGTTCGTATCGGTCGAGGAGCTGCAACGGCGCGGTCAACTCGGCCCCGAGCGTCGTCTCAGCGAAGGCGCGGTCGTGGGCGTCGAGCCCGGCGAGCGCCCCGTCTCGCAGGTTGGCGAGGCGAATGATCTCGGTGTTGACGACGGCTGTTCGGGTCTCGAAAACGTCGACGAGCGAAGGATCGAGGGTCGTCTCGGCGTCACGAAGCTCGGAGTGGACGCCGAGGAGGTCAAGGGCGAGCGATCGTTGCTTGTCGGTCCAGTCGCGGTGCCGGGTCAGGCTGGAGAGAAGACCGGCCCAGAGTTCGAGCTTCACGTCGCAGCCCTGCACCGTCGCTTCGAGCTGCGAAGAGAGGAGACGGGGATTGCGGGCGAGGTCAGAGGCGAGGGTCTCGGCCTCTCGGCGGCGATCGGCGTCCCACTGGACCTTGGCGCGCTCACCGTGCTGGTTGCAGAGCGAGAAATAGGCCCCCTGGCACCGCTCGACGCGGAGCGATTCGACCACGACCTGCTCGAAGAGGCCCTCCTGGGTCTCGCCGTCCGGCTTGAACTCGGGACGCCAGAGTCCCTTACGCGCCTCGACGAGTTCACGCCCGCTGGCCCCCTCGACGAGCACCGAGGCGAGCCCGTGGTGGATGGCGTTGAGCCGGCTGTTGGCCTTGCCGTCGTCGGTTTTGGGGCCGGTCGATTTGAGGGCGTTGAGTCGATTGGCGGCGATCTGCGCTTCGGTGGCCATGGTGATGTTCCTCAGAAGGGTGTGCGTCAAAGCAACACGTTCTGAAAGACATCATCTGAATTGGACCGAGGCTCGTCCCGTGATTCCGGGAATCTTTTCGAGATAGATGACAGAGCCCCGCGTCCCGTCAGGTCCGCGTGCCGTATCCCACGACGCATCGTCAACAGCATAGAGGCTTTAACGCGTGGTGGTCGAGTCGTCGAGCGAGCCTTCGACCCTGGTGGTCGCGAGGCTCTCGGGATCGGTCCTCCGCCAGCCACCGCCAGCCAGACGACCGCCGGGCTCGCTGACAACAACGCGGGGTCGCGGGGCGTCGGCGATCGAGGAGGATCGGGATGGGGCCTGGCTGATGATCGTGCCGCCAGGGCCGGGGGCCTCGCAGACTGCGCCGTAGCGGAGGACTCCCGCCTGGGCGGCGACCGGCGGACAGCCCATCTGAGGTTGATAGCAATCATGCTGGCAGCAGCCGGATTGGAGCCCAGCCCATCCAACGAGGGCGGTGAGCAAGGCGAAATGAGTCCGAATCGGTCGGGCGTAAGCGGTCGACATGGCGATCCTCCCTGGCCCGGTCGCGGTGCGACGAGGGACCGAGGCTGGCCTTCACTTACCGGGCATCATGGGTCGGTACGAGGGGTCGATTCGAGGTGATCGCGCGGGATGATTGGCGGAATACGTCCCGAGACTCGCGGACTTTACCCCAACCTGCCCGAATCGCCAACGGCAATTCTCTGCCGAGCCGCCTCATCCCCCAGATCGCCCGCGACACCGGATCGGGCGGTGCGCTGGCAGTCGAGGATGCGGTTGCGGATCATGACGGTCACGGTCGCTCCGTCGAGGTCGGCGACGGCGTCGGGGTAGATCGGCGGGCCGAAGTGGATTCGCAGCGGAGAGGGGGAGGGGAAGGGGCGGTCGCGGGGCCAGGCTTCGAACGTGCCGGCAAGCGCGACGGGCACGATCGGCACTTTGGCACGCGAGGCGAGCAGGGCAACCCCCGCCTTCACCTCGGCGAGTTCGCCGTCTCGGCTGCGGGTTCCTTCGGGAAAGAGGGCCACGATCCCTCCCGCGCGGAGGCGGCGGAGGGTTTCTTTCATCCCGGACGCCCCCAGGCCCTCGCGCTGGATCGGGAAGCCGCCGACCGAGCGAATGAACGCGCCGACGCCGGGGACGAACAGGGTTGAGCGTGCCACATAATTGAGCGGACGCTGGAGCAGGATGCCGATCACGAAGACGTCGAGGTGGCTCAGGTGGTTCGAGACCAAGAGCGCTGCGCCGGATGTCGGCAGGTTTTTCCGGCCTGTCACGCGGAGGCTGAAGAAGGAGGCGAGCCAGACCGTCATCACGCATTGGACAACGCGATACCAGATCAGGGCACCGAGCGATCGGTCTCGCGACGGGGTGGCAGCGGGCGGCGAGGCGGTTCTGGGCATGTCAGTGAGCTACTCTTCCGGTCGTCTCTAGAAGGGCGTGGCGCACGTCTGCCTCGATCGAGGCGACGAGGACGTCGAGGTCGATGCCGGTGCTGTCGATCACCTTGGCGTCGGGGGCGGGGCGCATCGGGGCGATGGCGCGGGCCTCGTCGCGGGCGTCGCGGTCTTTGAGGTCGCTGAGGACCGAATCGTAGGCGATCGTCTCGCCGCGCGCTGTGAATTCATCGTGGCGACGGCGGGCGCGTTCTTCGTCGGTCGCGGTGAGGAAGAACTTACGGAAGGCGTCGGGGAAGACGATCGTCCCCTGGTCGCGGCCCTCGGTGACGACGTTCCGCACGTCTTTGGCGAAGGCCCGCTGGCAATCGACCAGGCGTTTGCGGACGCTCGGGCTATCGGCGGCGTGCCGGGTCGAGCGCGTGACCTCGACCGACCGGATGACGGCCGTGACATCTTCGCCGTCGAGCACCACCCGGCCGGGCGGCAGTTCGACGATCAGGCGAAGGACGAGATCACCCCAGGCCGACTCGTCTTCGAGGTCAATCTCAGCGCGGATTCCAGCGTAGGCAACGGCGCGATACATCGCGCCGGTGTCGAGGAGTTGCCATCCGAGCCGCTCGGCCAGTCGTCGGGCCACGGTGCTCTTGCCCGCGCCGGCCGGTCCGTCGATCGTCACCACCCACATCGCCGTCATTTGCCTCGCTCGGACCGTTTGCCAGGGGGGATCAGCCCCAGTGTAACGCGCCCGGGGCTTCGGACCAATGAGAACGGCCCGGGCCGCTGAGAGGGCGGTTCGGGCCGGGAAGTCGAATAAGTATGAGTGCGATCGAACGAATCAGAGGGGACCGGACGAATCGTCTCGACAACTTAGATCCGGCGGGCGGACGAGAGGCCGATCGGCTGCCGGCCGGCGACACCCGCGTCGAGTTCGTGCCAGTGCGAGACCGTGGTCTCGCCGAGCCGCCAGCAGAGATAGATGGGGCGGCCGTCTCTGAGACAGGGGAAGTCGCAGAGGCCGTCGACGAGACCCTTGGGCTCGACGCCGAGTTTGGTCAGCTCGTCGATATAATTCGCGAGCCGCCCCTCCTCAGTCTCCATTTGAGCCTGGCTGTGGACGAGTTCCTCGGTGTAGACATCGTTATTGGGTCGCCGACGCTCGGCCGCGACCGCAGTGAGCCGTTCCCTCAGCGCGCGGACCGTCTCATATTGGCGGACGATATCGCCCGCAATCGCCTTCACAAGGGGGAGCATCTTGTTTGCCTCCTCCAGCGTGAAGTATTTCCGTTGCGCTTCGACCGGGTTCGTTGCCGCCATGACCGTGGTCCTTCGGGGCCTCATGGGAAACTAGGACTCAACTTGACCTCGAGCTCAAGGTGCGAGACTTAGCCCGCCTCGCCCCGAACCTGCGCCTCAAATTTCCGGACTACCCCTCTCGTCTTCATCAAAATTATAGAATCGCTATCCCCCGACGCAAAGGAGTCAGGGGCGTTCGACTCACGGATTCTCACGATCTCGGAGCCTCTTGAGGGCCTTGATGACTCCGGAAAGTGACATGGTGTTGAAAACCTGGTCGGGCGTCAGGCCCGCTTTTCGGGCGACGCCGATGCCGTAGTCGAGGTCGGTAAGGCCCTTCGGCGAGTGGGCGTCAGGGTTGATGACGATCGAGATGCCCAGCGATGAGGCGCGTCGGGCGTGAACCCAATCGAGGTCGAGCCGGTGCGGGTTTGCGTTGATTTCGATCATCGTGCCTGCCTTTGCCGCCGCTTCGATCACGGCGTCGAGATCGACGTCATAACCGTCGCGGGCCAGGAGGAGCCGCCCCGTCGGATGCCCGAGCATCGTGACGAACGGGTGGCTAACGGCGCGCACAATTCGCGCTGTCATTGCCTCGCGAGGGAGGCCGAAATTTGAGTGGACACTCGCGACAACGTAATCGAAGCCCGCGAGAATATCGTCGGGGAAGTCGAGCGAGCCGTCCGTGAGGATGTCGCACTCGGTCCCCTTGAAGAGGCGGAACGACGTGCCAAACGTCTCGTTGAGGGCGTCGATCTCGTCCCACTGCTTGCGGACGCGGTCGATCGTCAGCCCACCCGCGTAGCCTGCCGATCGCGAATGGTCGGCGATGCCGAGATAGGTGAGCCCCATCGCGCGTGCGGCTTCGGCCATCTCAGCGAGGGTGGCCCCGCCATCGCTCCAGTCGGAGTGGCAATGGAACGTACCTTTGAGGTCATCGAGCGAGACGAGTTTGGGAACTTCGCCACGCTCGGCCTGCTGGACCTCGCCCGCGTCTTCGCGCATCTCCGGGGGGATCATCGCCAGCCCGAGCGCGGCGAAGAGGTCGGCCTCTGTCTTGCAAGGGATCGGCCCAGTCGCCGCTTCGAGCGCGTATTCATTGAGCTTGAAGCCGCGATCGATGGCGCGGCGACGCATGGCGATATTGTGCGCCTTCGACCCGGTGAAGTAATGGAGCGCGAAGGCGAACTGGTCGTCCTCGACGCCCCGGAGGTCGCACTGGACGCCGTCGGCGAGTCGGACGCTGGCTTTGGTCGGCCCGTGGGCGAGCACCTTGGCGACGTCAGGCAGCTTGACGAACTGGTCGATGACTGGGATCGGATCTTTGGCGCTGAACAGGATATCAAGGTCGCCGATTGTCTCGCCGCGACGACGGAAGCTGCCGCACGCCTCGGCGCGGATCACGTCGGGGTTCGCTCGCACAGCCGCAAGGATCGGCTCGATCAGCCGCCTCGCGGTGCTCTGAAGGATACGATCGCCGACCGATTCGATGAACGAGACGCCTTCGAGGATCTTCGCCTCAGTCTTGCTACCGAACCCCTTGATCCCGGCGATCTTCCCCGCCTCAGCCGCCGCGCGAAGGTCTGCGAGGCTCTCGATCTTGAGGTCGTCGTGGAGCGTCTTGATCTTCTTCGGCCCGAGACCAGGCACGCGCAGAAGGGCGACCAAACCCGGCGGCGTCACGCGCCGCAGTTCGTTATAGGAGGGTAACTCGCCCGAGGTCGCAAGCTGCGCGATCTTGGAGTGCATCGTCTCGCCGATGCCTGCGACTTCGGCCAGCGAGCCGTCGGCGATCATGTCGGCGAGGTTATCGGGGAGCCCTTTGAGGGCCTGCGCGGCATTGTGATAGGCACGGCAACGAAACGGGTTTTCTCCCTGCACTTCGAGGAGGGTGCCCATTTCGTCGAGGATGCGAGCGATCCGAGACGTTTCCACTGACGGGCCTCCTCAGTCTCAAAGGATTTTCTGGTCCCCTCCCCACTTGTTGGGGGAGGGCTAGGGTGGGGGGGCGAGTTACCTTGACGGCCCGACGTCCCCCAGGCCCAATCTGATCCGAAACCCCCCACCCTAGTCCTCCCCAACAAGTGGGGAGGGGACCTGATGTCGGTTTTCGGAAACAGCCTATGATGCGTTCGATGGTACTGGATTTCGACCCAATGAACAGCGGCCGCTACGGTCGAGCCTCAACCGGCAAGGGCACCTGCGACGGCCCGGCGAGATAGCCGATGAGGTCGCGTACGTCGTCTTTCCGAAGTCCGTTGAGCAGGCCCTCGGGCATCATCGAGTCGGGGGTGGCGCGACGGGATTCGATCTCGGGCTTGGGGATCACGACCAGTTCGTTCGCGGTCTGCACGGCGACGCTTCGGTCGTCTTCGCGCTTGACGATCCCCGAGACCACCCGGCCGTCGGTCGTGACGAAGACCGAGACCTGGAAATCTTTCGCGACCACCGCACCGGGGTCGACGACGTTCGAGAGGACGTAATCGAGATTCGCCCGCTGCGAGCCCGTCAGCTCAGGTCCAACCTTGCCCCCGGCGTCGAACAGGGTATGGCAACTCGCGCAGGTCTTGGAGAAGAGCAGGCGGCCATGCGTCCGGTCGGCATCGGAAAGGACGCCGGGAGCGAGTTCGGTCTTGAGCCGGGCAATGGTCGACTTCTTCTCGTCCGAAGTCGGCCTCACCACTCCCAAAACTTTCGCCAGGGCCGCCTTCACCCGAACGTCGCCGTGGCTGGCGAGGGCCTGGAGCGCGGCGGCGGGGATTTCACCCTTGGGGATCGATCCGCGTTCGATGGAGGACAAGAGCGCGAGGGCCGACCCTGGCCGCGCGGCGAGGGTGCCGATCGCGTCGGCCTTCTCTTCGATCGTGAGCGAGGAATACGCCTTGAGGATGAGTGCTGAAGTCTCGGGATGGTCGGTCGCGGCGAGGCCCCGGAGTGCGGCGGGTCGGACGGCTCGATCCGAAAGCAGACGTTGTAAGACCGGAGCCAGTCCGTCGTCTCGGGCGTGGGCGAGAGTCTCGATCGCGTCGATCCGGCTCGCCTTCGGTGCCGAGGCATTCGCGGCGAGCGACCGCAACGACGTGAACGCGGCGGGGTCGCCGAAGATCAGCGAGAGCTTGGTCGAAGTGTCGCGGACCTCGACGTTCGGACTCCTGGCGAGCTTGGCATAAGCGTCGGTCCAGGTCGTTGGCATCGCCATCCGTCGACGGCCTTCGATGGCCTGGAGGGTGCCGCGAAGGAGGTCGGATTGGATGGCAGGGTCGTTGCAGGTCGCGATCGCTTCGATGAGGGGATTCAGACCCTCGATGCGCTCGGGAGGTAGATCGGCGACCATGCTGAAGACGAGCGGGAAGAGAAGGATCATCGGCGGGAGTCTCGTGGTTCACGGGGCCTGAAGGGTGTGCCTCACTTCGCGAACGAGGCATATCGGCGGGCGATGTTCTGCCTGATGAGCGGGATCTTTGCGGTCAGCGCAAGATTGAGGGCGTTCTTCGGGTCAAATTCGAGCATTGGCTCAATTCCGTACCAGATCATCAGCGGCAAGTTTTGATCGGTCGCGTCTTCGGCATGAGTGGCCAGGGCCTTGGCGAGACCAAATCGGTTGGCGATGGGCAGTCTTTGCAGCGCCGATGCCAGCGCAAGACGGACGATGGGCGAGGGGTCATCTTTCGCCAATGAAGCCAGATTCCCGGAATCGTTTTCGCCTTCAGTCGCGAACCGGACCAGCCATGAGCGGACCCACGGCGAAGGATCTCCGATCATCAGATCCAATCGCTTCGAAGCCGGCATGACTTTGCAAGCGTGGAGCGTCCAGAGGGCATTGAGGCGGATCGTCTCTCTCTCATTGTGCTGCGAGCCCACGGCGTGTGCAAACCATGCCATCCTTTCGAGCGTGGCCACGGCATCCGGATCGAGAGGCTTGTTCGCCGCCCGCTCGGCAAGGAGGCGCGAGGCGTGGCGGACGATCCACTGATTCTCACTGTGGTGCAATCGCGCGAGTTCGCTATCCGTTCCCTTTGCGAGGTCGACCGGGTTCGACTTGGGATCGCCATACGTGATCTTGAAGATCCGCCCATTTTTGCGGTCGACATCAAGATAGTTGTGACATTCCCCTGTATCCGACCAGTCGGCCACATAGACGCCGCCGTCGGGTCCATACTGGACGACCAGCCCGCGAAACCAGGCGTCATTAGCGAAGAGGAAGTCGTCTTCATGCTTGATGACGTAGCCTGAGCCTTTGGGTTCGAGGCGGTCGCGGTTGAGGCGGTTGCCGTGGATGTTGCAGGTGAAGAGGTTGTTGCGATACTCGGCGGGCCAGTTGTCGCCAAGGTAGATCATCGCGCCGGAGTGGGCGTGTCCGCCCCCTGCGCGGTCGGTGGTGGGGGTCACGCCGAGCGCGCGAATGTCGGACCAGACTTCGGACGTGTTCCAGTGGATATGGTCGGCGGGGCTTTCGAGTAGGCCGTAGAGGTTCGGGCTCATCGGCTGACCGAACATGCGCTGGGAGTGGCCGCCGGGGATGACCTGCCAGGCGTGCTGGATCACGCAATTGGTCATGAACATCTGGCCATACTGATCGAAGTCGAGCCCCCAGGGGTTGGTGCTGCCGTGGAAGACAGCCTCGAACGTCTTGCGAGTCGGGTGATAGCGCCAGACGCCGCAATTGATGGCGACCCGATCGGCCTCGGAAGCACCCGGCCGGCCAACTTTTGAGTTCGAGAGGATGCCGTTGCAGCCATAGAGCCAGCCGTCAGGCCCCCAGGTCAGCGAGTTGAAGACGTTGTGCTGAGCCTTCGCGTCCCAGCCGTCGAGCACGACCTCAGCCGGCCCGTCGGGTCGATCATCGCCGTCCTTATCCGGGACGAAGATCAGGTTGGGAACCGAACAGAGCCAGACGCCGCCGTAGCCGAAGTTGATCCCGCTGAGGTTCGAACCCCCGTCCCAGAAGACCGTCTTCGCGTCGAACTGGCCGTCGTTGTCCTTGTCTTCGAAGATCAAGACGCGGTCATGGCCTTCGCCCTTCCAGCCGGGATAGGAGTGGTTCTCGACGACCCAGAGTCGGCCGCGATCATCGAACGTAAACGCGATCGGCTGGACGAGGTCAGGCTCACCCGCGAAGAGCGTGACCTTGAAGCCGGGCGGCACGGTCATCTTCGCGGCGGCCTCCTTCGCCGGGACCGGGGCGTTCTGTGGAGGTGCGGCAAGGACGAGCAAGGCGAGGATTGAGCAGAGCATCAGCCCCTCCGGATGCGATAGCGTCGGCGTCTCAGGCGAATCGTAGACGGTTTGCGTTCGGGGCGGAAGGGGGCCGGGGGTCTGTGAGAGAAATCCGTCTGCACCAAAGCGAAACGGCGGACCTATCCAAGAATAGGTCCGCCGCCGGGAGGAATTCATTACGGGGGTGGCTTACTGCGGTGAGAGCCGCTCGGCCTGTTTGACGAGTTCGAGAAACTCTTTGCGGTCGTTTGAGCGGTCGTCGCCGATCGCGGAGGTGGCGATTTCGAGGACGGCGGGGTAGGTGATGGTGCCCTTGTAGGGGGACTCGCGGAGCAGCATGCCGAACCCGGCGACGGCTGCCGAGAACTTCAAGTTAGTCGATGCTCGGCCGAACTCGCGGCCGTCGTCGGTGACGCCCTTGCTGATCTCGGTTGCCGTCTCGCCGTCGGGCTGCTTGTAGCGGAGATAGACGGTGAGCAACTCGGCGTTGACGCCTTGAGCGACGTCTTTGGCCTTGTCGGTCGAGACATCGTTCGACGGGCCGCGAGTGGCCTGCTTGTACTTGAGCGGGCGGTCGGCGACAGCGACCTTCGTCACCGCGGCGTTGGGCACGATCTCGTAGAGGGCAGTCACCGAATGGCCCGCGCCGATCTCTCCGGCATCTTTCTTGTCGTTGCGGAAGTCTTCGTTCGCCATGACGCGGTTCTCGTAGCCGATCAGCCGATAGGCCGAGACCTTATCGGGATTGAACTCGACCTGCACCTTCACATCCTTGGCGATGACGACCAGGGTGCCGCTCATCCGGGTGACGAGCACCTTGCGGGCCTCGTCGATGTTGTCGATGTAGGAATAATTGCCGTTTCCCTTATCGGCAAGCTGCTCCATGAAGTCTTCCTGGATGTTCCCCTGGCCGAAGCCGAGGACGCTGAGGAAGACGCCGCCCTTGGCCCGATCGGCACAGGTGGCGAGGAGTTCTTCCTTGGTGAGTCCAAGGTTGAAGTCGCCATCGGTGGCGAGGATGACGCGGTTGGTGCCGCCCTTGATGAAGTTGTCCTGTGCCATCTTATAGGCCATCTGCACGCCGGCCCCGCCGTTGGTGCCGCCCTCGGCTTTGAGGCCGTCGAGCACGGCGAGAATCTGATCCTTGCGGTGGCAGGGGGTTGAGGGCAGGGCGACGCGAACCTCGTTGGAATAGGTGACGATCCCGACGCGGTCGTTCTCGGTGAGCTGTTCGACGAGCAGCTTCATACCGGCCTTGAGGAAGGGCAACTTGTTGATGTCGGCCATCGATCCCGAGGTGTCGATGAGGAACACGAGGTTCGACATCGGCCGCTTGTCGTTGGCGATCGTCTTGCCCTTGAGACCGATCCGGGCCAGCCGGTGCGAGCCGTCCCACGGGCAGGCCGCGACCTCGACGTTCACCGAGAACGGGTCTCCGCCGGTGGGGGCGGGGTCGTCGTAAGAGAAGGCGTTGACCATCTCCTCGATCCGGACGGCGTCGACCGGGGGGAGCTGCCCCTGGACGAGGAACCGGCGGACGTTGGCATAAGAGGCGGTATCGACGTCGACCGCGAAGGTCGAGAGTTGCACGCCGGGGACGACGTTGGTGAAGGAGTTGTCGTAGAGTCGAGCATACGCCTCGCGATCGACCTTGAACTTCTCCTGCGCCGCCCTCTGTCGAAAGCCCTCAGCCTGTACCTGGAGTCGCTGAAGCTCGGCCTGCTTGTTGGCGACGTCGAGTGCGAGGGCGTCAACCTCGCGCCGATCGAAGTCATTGACATTGTTCTTGGCATCGTTCAGCGCCAGCCGGTTCTGTGGCTCGGCAGGCTTGGCGGCGGCGGCAGGCTGGCCGACCTGGTTGGCACCGGCGATGAACCCGTTTCGCTTCATATCCGAGGGGGCTTTCTCGGAAAGTTGGCTGACGTTGCCACCCAGGTCCGACTTCTGGCTGTCGCCCCTATTTGACGGGCCGACCTGGCCGTTCTTGAGTCCGCTCGCCATGTTCTCCTCGACGACCATGATCTTCGGCCCCATCTCGCCTTTGAGTTCGACCTGCGGGAGCGCAGGGGGAGCTTTCCTTGAGGCGAGTTGGTCGCCCGCGACGGCCGGGCCGTTCGCACCGGCATTGAACGGAGTGGTCAGTGAGGCGGACCCTTGGATGACGGGGACACCCAACGAGCCGTTAAAGTCAGATTTCGAATATCCATGGTCGGCACTTGCCAGGCTCTTGGCCAACTCCCCCTTCGTGTCGCCGCTTCGGGGGACCTGGAGGTCTCGCTGGCTGCCGTCTTTTTTGAGAGCGAGCGCTCCGTTCGAGGTGGTGACGGGTTCACCCATCCCGCCGCCGATTCCGCCGCCCATGCCGCCGCCGCCCAACTGGCCTCCGCCGACAGCCACCCCCCCGTTCGTTACTGGCATCATTGCAGACTTATTCATCGTCCCGCCGCCCGGCCCCAGACCGCCCTGAGTGCGAAATGGGGTGTTGGTCTCGACCGTCCCGCGTCTAGCGATCAGGCCGAAGCGAGAGTCACCCGGCTTCGAAGGTGCCTGGCCCGCCGGATCGACCTTGGCGGGTGAGGTCCTGTTCACGGCTGCGAGCTTTTCGCCTGAAGTCCTAGCATTGCCCGTGGCCTGTCTCAGCTCGGATTCGGGGGTGGCCGACTTGGCGAAGCCATACGCTCCCGGACTTTCGCCCAGGGCGATGGACGAGCGAGAGAGCCTGTCCTGAAGAGGCTTACCGTCAAGGCCGGCGGTCAAAGTCGTCGCGGTCGGCGCGGAGGCGACCGGCGCTGAGGGGCCGGGAAAGGCGTAGTCATTCGGGGCGATCACCTGACCCGGCGCGGCGACGCGATATTCAACAGTGTCGTCGGTTGCGGAGAGGACTTCCCCGTCGCGGAGGTAGCGGATCTTCTTCCCCTTCTCCCCGTCCGCGACCTTGCCCGATCGAGCCGCGGCTGAGTTCTCACCCCAAGCTTTGGAGCCGATCGCGATCGAGTCGGCCTGGGCCAGTTCGGTGTGGAGGCGACCCTTGCGACGACTGCCTTGGACGCCGGGGAGCAGAAGGCCGATCACCACGCCGATCATGCTCGCGGCGATCGCGATTTCGATGACCCGTAGGCCGCGACGCGACGGCTTGGCCGGGATGTCTGGCATCGAGAGAGTCGGGACGGCGAGCTGTGCCTCGATCGTCTCCATGTGAGAGGGAGCAAGGCCGTTGGTCGCGGTCGATTCGTGGCGAAGCTCGTTGGAGAGGAGTCGGGCGGTATCCTCGATGCCGTGAATGAAGGCGCGGCAGTCGGGATCGTCGCGGAGAATCGCCTCGATCGCGGCGCGTTCGGCGGGGTCAAGCTCGCCGAGGGCGAAGGCGGTCAGGCGGGGGTCATCGAGATCAAAGGGCATGGAGGCGGCCTCCTCGTTGGGGCGGCATTTATGCGTTGGCCTGGGCCGGCTGGCCTTCGGCGAGCTGGTTTCGGAGTGTCTTCAGACCGACGTGGATCAAATAGCCGACGTTGCTGACCGAGTGTCCGCTGATCCGGCTGATCTCTTGATAGGAGAAGCCGTTCTGGAACTTCAGTCGGATCACGTCGCGCTGGTTGGGCGGGAGGGCGTCGAGGAGCCGAAGCGCCTGTGCGGCTGACTCCTTGCGTTCGACGATCTCGTCGGGTCCGGGGTCGGTGGTGGGCCGCACCTGGACTTGCTCATCGCTCAATTGGTTCATCCGGCTCTCCTTCCTCAGGACGTCGAGCGCCCGGTTGCGGCAGACGGTGAAGAGCCACTCCGCAAGGTGTGGCTCGACCGCGACGCTGTCCTGCGAGCAGAGGCGCAGGAACGTCTCCTGCACAACGTCGCGCGCCGTGTCGGCGTCGCCGACCAGTCGCGAGGCGTACAGTATCAGCGGTCCTTCGAAGCGATCGACGGCCGCCCGGATCCAGGCGCCGTCGAGAGAGTAGGGCTTGCCCATCAGGTTGCTCTCGGGGAAACTTGTCCCATCCAGAGGAGAGAACGGACGTCGTCGCGTTTTCTTAGCCCGTCACCGAATTTGGCTCAACACGAACCGGATTCCAACAATGCAAAAGGTCTTTACTATCTCAAAGTCGTTCGAGGAGAGCGACCTCCGAGATAAGATTTACTACCAAGGTCTCACCCCGCTGCAGCGCCTCGAAATCCTGCTCGAATTAAACAGCCGATGGCCGATAACCTCCGATGATCCCAATTCCCAAAGACTCCAGAGAGTTTATCGAATTATTAAATTCGAATGAGGTCCGCTACGTGATCGTCGGCGGCTATGCCGTCGCCTACCACGGCCACCCTCGGATGACAGGCGACATCGACTTCTTCGTCGAAGTCTCCGAAGCGAACGCCGCGAAGCTGGAGGCCGTGTTGACGAAGTTTGGCTTCGGGTCGCCTGGCCTCTCGCGTCACGATTTCTTGGAACCCGGTTCCATCATTCAACTCGGCTATCCGCCCAACCGGATCGACATCCTCACGTCGCTGACCGGCGTCTCCTTCGACGACGCCTGGGAGCGGAGGATTGTGGTTGAGTGGGAGGGTCTCTCGATGTTGTTCGTGGGAAGGGACGCCCTTCTGGCCAACAAAGCGGCGACAGGCCGTCTCAAGGATCTCGCCGATATCGCCGCTCTCACGCCGCCGTGATCGTCAGCCCACCAGCCAGAGCGGGCAATCCCTTCGCACGGCCTCGTTGGCGGCGAGGGCGAGGCGGGCGAAGGTGAGGACTTCGGGGAGGTCGGCGACGGGGCCGTCGTCGGGGTCGTTGAAAGTGCGGAGGAGGTCGAGGAGAGAGCGGTCGTCGGTGGCGAGGTCCCAGCGGTCGGCGAGTTCGGCCAGTTCGCGACGGAGGCCGGGGAGGCTGGCGCAGCGGAGTGAGCCACAGGAGAGAGGCAGGCTCACGGCGCGGACGTGGGTCGGGAGATAGACGCCCCGGCCGCTCTCGCCGAGTGCGAGCAGGTTGGGGATCGCGTCGGCCCCCATCTCGGTGGCGGCGATCGTCTGGAGTTCGGCCCAGTCGGTGCTGGTCAACTCGCCGAATTGGCGGGGAGGCAGGCCCTCCCAGTCGCCTTCGGCCCCGAATGCGTTGTCCAGGAGGTTGGCGACCTCGCGGGCAAGGCCGTCGTCGAATGTTCCCTTGGTCCCGCCGACGGTGAATGACAGACCCATGAACGCTCCTCCCGTCACGTGCGACGGCGGCTCAGGTGTCGATCGATCGTTGCGACTCTCAGGGTTGTTGACGTGAAGGGCTGGCGGCTAGGGTCTGGATTTAGGCCCGATCCCGGCGTATCCTGCGATGGCCCGCCGACGGTCCGCCAAGCCGAGTTTCCACCCGGGGTGGCGACGCTGTCAAGCATCAATCCGCGCGGAGACGCTTTTTCATGCGATGCACGATCCCAGGCGTGAGCGGACTGCTGGTGGTGACCCTCTTGGTTGCGACCGCCACACAGGCCCAGGAGGCCGCGCCCGCGTCTCCGATCGGCTTTGCACCGGCCTCGCGGCTGGCGCAGGCGAAGGCCGAAGCCCGAGCCCTCGCAGTTCCGACCCCCGAGAGGGCCCGCGCGTGGCTCCTGGCGCTGACCGAGGAGCCACACGTCGCCGGCACACCCGCCGACTACAAGACGGCCATCGACGTCCGCGACAAGCTCCGCGCCTGGGGCTGGCGGGCCGAACTGGCTGAATATGACGTCTTGCTCAACTATCCCGTCCTCGGATCGGTGAAGCTCGAAATCGTCCGACCCAACCCGGTCCCGCTCAAGGTCATCGAAGACCCCTATGGCCCTGACAAAGACTCCGCCAGCCCCGACGCCTTCCCGGCGTTCCACGGATATGGCGTGTCGGGGGACATCACCGGACAGGTTGTCTACGTCAACTACGGCCGGCCCGAAGACTTCGCCGCTGTCGAGTCGATGGGGATCGAGGTTCGGGGCAAGATCGTGCTCGTACGCTATGGCGAGGTCTTCCGGGGCCTGAAGGTGCGCAACGCCCAGAAGCGCGGAGCTAAGGGGATCTTGATCTATTCCGACCCCGCCGACGACGGGTATGCCCGGGGCGACGTCTATCCCAACGGCCCGTTCCGCCCCGCCTCTGCGATCCAGCGCGGGAGCGTCCAGTTCCTCTCGCTCGGGCCGGGAGATCCCTCGACGCCGGGTTTCCCATCGATCAAGGGGGCCAAGCGCATCCCGTTCGACGAGGTTGACGGCTTCACCCTGGCGACCAATGCCCTCGACCCCGGTCCGAACGGCCAGCAGGTCAGGACGAACCGGGTGCAGCAGTGGGAGAAGGCGACCGGGCTGGTGCGGGACGACTACTTCGCGACGATCCCCTCGTTGCCGATCAGCTACGAGGCCGCGCGGCCGATCCTCGCCGCGATGGGTGGGCCAAACGTTCCTCATGGCTGGCAAGGGGGACTGCCGCTGGCGTATCACATCGGGCCGGGGCCGACCGAGGTCCACTTCGCGATCGCGATGGACTATAAAGTCCGCACGATCTGGAACGTCGTCGCGACGATCAAGGGGACTGTCGAGCCTGACCGCTGGGTCATGATCGGCAACCATCGCGATGCCTGGGTCTATGGCGCGGTCGATCCCAATAGCGGCACGTCGGCCACTCTCGAAATGTGCCGGGCGCTCGGCGACGCGGTGAAGGAAGGCTGGAAGCCACGCAGGTCGTTGGTTTATGCGAGCTGGGACGCTGAGGAATACGGCCTCGTCGGCTCGACCGAATGGGCTGACGAGCACTCGAAAGAGATCGACCAGAAGGCCGTGATGATGCTCAACGTCGACTCGGCCGTCTCGGGCCAGGAACTCGACCTCGACGGCATCCCCTCGATGCGCGACTTCTTGCTCGAAGCAGCGGGCGGCGTGCCTGACGTGCGGCGGGGCGGGACGCTGCGAGATGGCTGGCTCGCCAAGCATCGCTCGTCGTGGTCTGACGCTGCGCCGCTTGATCTCGACGACCGGATCTGGACCGGCCCGCCGCGCTCGCTTCACGACGGCTCGACGCCCCGCCCGTTCTCGCCGCAGCTCAATCCGCTCGGGTCAGGGTCGGACTATACCGCGTTTGTGGACCATCTCGGCGTGCCGTCGATCGACGTCGGTTTCGCGGGCAAGTATGGGGTCTACCACTCGATCTATGACAACTTCTACTGGATGGAGAAGTTCGGCGACCCCGAGTTCGTCACGCATGCAACGGCGGCGAAGCTCTATACGCTGATTGCCATGAGGGCGGCCGGGGCCGAAGTCGTGCCGTTCCGGTTTACCCCTTATGGCGAAGCGCTGCGGATTTACGTCGATGACCTTCGCCGGATGATGGCAAGGAAGGCCCGCACGCTCGACCCCAAGGCGAAGAACCCGCTTGCCCCGTTCGAGGATTTCCCCCTGCTTGTCTCGCCGATCCGCGCCTTTCAGATACAGGCGGCGGAGGTGGATAAGGCGACGGCCGTGCTCTCGGGCCGGGAGGGGGTCTCCGACGAAAAGCTCTCCCGCGTGAACGACGCTTTGATGCGGGTCGAGAGGACGTTCCTGCTCCCCGCCGGGCTTCCCGGCCGGCCCTGGTTCCGGCACGCGATCTACGCGCCTGGGCTGACCACGGGCTATGCCTGCTGGCCGATGCCGGGCGTCCGCCAGGCGTTGATGGAGGGGGACGCCGTCGCCCTCGAATCGCAGGTGATCGCGCTCGCCGCCCGGATCGACGCGGCGACCGAGGCCCTCAAGGCGGTGGTCAAACTCGCCGAGGGTGAGACCCCCGTGCCCAAGGTGGTTGAGGTCGAAGAGGCCAAGCCCGCGACGCCCATTCGCTGACGCTCCGGACCCGATTTGGACACCTGGGAAAGCACAATCTATCGATGACAACCGATACGACGGATCGCGTTGAACTGCCGCGTGTGCTTGGTCTGGCCGCAGCGCTTTCGTGCGTCGTGGGTTCGGTGATCGGCTCGGGAATCTTCATGGTCCCGGCCACCATCGCGGACAACGTCCCTTATCTGGGTGGGATCGCCCTCGTCTGGATCGTGGGAGGCCTCTTCAGCCTCGCCGGGGCGCTCACGCTCGCGGAACTGAGCGCAATGCTGCCTCATGCGGGAGGGTCGTACGTCTACCTCCGCGAAGCGTTCGGACGGCTCCCGGCGTTCCTCTTTGGCTGGTGCGAGTTTCTCGTGATCCGCGCGGGGTCGGTTGCGACCCTGGCCGCTGGATTCGCCTATTATTTTGCCCAACTGATCCCTGCACCGGCCGGGATTCATCCCCAGGTCTGGCTGCCTGCCATCGCGATTGTCGCGATGACGACGGTGGCCGTCATCAATATCCTCGGGACGCGAGTTGGCGGCGGCGTTCAGATCGCGGGGACGGTCGTCAAGCTCGTGGCCCTTGGCCTGATGATGATCCTTCCGTTCGCGATGGGGAGGACCGATGTCGCTCGCCTCAGCCCCGTCTGGCCGCCGACCGGACAGGCCAACCTCTATCAAGGGTTCATGATCGCGCTTGTGAGCGCCCTCTGGGCTTACGACGGCTGGGTCAACGCGGGGGCAATGGCGGAAGATATCGCCAACCCAGGCCGAAACGTCCCGCTCTCGCTGCTCTGGGGGATGCTGATCCTGATCGTCGTCTATCTAGGGATGACCCTCGTCTATCACCTTGTCTTGCCGCTCAACGACGTGATCCAGGCAGCGAGTACCAAGCCAGGCACGCGGCCGATTGCCGCCGAGTTTTGCTATCAACTGTTCGGCAAGTCGGGTCTCACCGCGATCTCGCTGATCGTCATGAGTTCGATCTTCATCGCTCTCAACGGAAACGCGATGTCCGGCCCGCGTGCCTACTTCGCCATGGCACGCGACGGACTCTTCCCCAAGAGCCTTTGCGCGATCCATTCGAGGTTCCAGACACCCGCCAACGCGATTATCGTCCAGACCGTCTGGGCAATTGCGCTCACAGTGCTAGGCTCGGTGTTTCTCATCATCAAGCCGCCCGCCTCGGGCCTGCCCGAATGGCTGCTCGCCCCGTGGCGAACCTTCAATGAGAAACCGCTCTATAACGTCTTGTTCACCTACGTCATCTTCGGGGGCACCGTCTTCTACACCCTCGCCATATCGAGCGTGTTCGTCCTCCGAAAGACCCGGCCCGACCTCCCTCGGCCCTACAAGACGTGGGGCTACCCGATTACCCCCGCGCTTTATATTGTGGCATCCTTTGTGCTGATGGTTGATATGCTGATCCAAACGCCGTTTCAATCCCTCGTCGGACTGGGAATCATCATGGTTGGTGCCGTGGTCTATGCGGTCGTCTATCGGGGGCCGGTCGCCAAGTCGGGCTTTGGAGAGAGGGACGGTTCATGAATCCGAGCGAGCCGAGCCATCGCCGCGACTTCGTCCGTGCCCTCACTCTCGGGGCCATCGCTGCGCCGAGGGTCGTCGCGGACGACGTGAAGGGGGCCGAGGCCCCGAAGTCGCACGACGAGGTCGAGGCGCGGATGGAGATTTTGCTCGCCCGATTCGGCAAGCACGCCAAGCTCGACGCCTCGGCCCGTGAGGCGATCCGGTCAGAGGTTGCCGGTGTCGTCCGTCGGGGCGAGGCCCTGCGGAAAATCACCCTACAGAACGGCGACGGCCCATTCCCCGTCTTTCACCCCTATCGATCCCCGCTAGGCTGAGTCACGTATGTCGCCAATCTCGTCCCGCCATCTGCTCTTGAGCGACCTGGTCGCGAGCAGCGAAAAATCGCAACTGATCAGCTATTCGTTCGAGAGCAAGTCGCTGAAGTTTCAGCTCTATCACGCGACCGCCGGGCTGATCCATTTCCATATCCCGACCGACACCGTCCACGGCCGAACCGTGCCGTCCGATCCCAGGCGCTCGACGTGTCGAATCGACCTGCACGACCTTGAACAGTCCCTCCTCATCCAGGGAGGGCGTTACATGCCGCCGACCGAGCCCGGCCAGTTCCTCAACCACGCCAAGATCCGCATGACCCTGGCCTATGGCCGACGCGCCTCAGAACATCGCTGGCTGCTCGTCTTGAACGGCGAGTATCCCTTGCTCGCATGCCTTGTGGGCGACCTGAACGCGATCGAATGGATCAACGACTGAGAGAGGCCGACTGATGACCGACGCTGAACTCGCATTCGCCTCGCTCAACGTGCTCGGGGCCGGGCTCAGGTCGGGAGAGTTTTCGAGCCTTGAGATCACGAAGTTCTTCCTTGACCGGCTCGAAAAGACCGGGCCGAAATACAACTGCCTTGTCACCCTCACCCGCGACCTCGCACTGGCTCAGGCTGCGGAGGCTGATGCTGATCTCAAGGCGGGACATGACCGTGGACCGCTCCACGGCATCCCCTATGGCGTGAAGGACTTGCTCGCGACGAAGGGCATCCCCACGAGTTGGGGCGCGGCCCCTTATCGAAAGCGGATCATCGACCGTGACGCCACGGTCGTCCGTAAGCTCCGCGAGGCGGGTGCGGTGCTCGCGGGCAAGCTGAGCATGGTCGAACTCGCGGGAGGAATGGGGTATCACCAGGCGAATGCCAGCCTCACCGGGCCAGGGCTCAACCCGTGGGATGTGGAGCGGTGGAGCGGGGGGAGTTCGTCGGGGTCGGGCTCGGCGGTCGCGGCGGGGCTTGTGCCGTTCGCGATCGGGTCGGAGACGATCGGCAGCATCAACTCGCCGAGCAGCCAGTGCGGCATCACCGGGCTGAGGCCGACATATGGCCGCGTCTCACGCGCCGGGGCGATGGCCTTGAGTTGGACGCTCGACAAGATCGGCCCAATGGCACGCTCGGCGCACGACTGCGGCCTGATCCTTCAGGCGATCGCTGGTCCCGACCCCGACGACCCGTCCGCCTTCGACCGGCCGTTCCGATGGACGGTGGCCGACTCGCCAGGGCGTAAATATAAGCTTGCCGTGCTCAAGGGCGGCGTGAAGGCGGCCCAGCCCGAGGTCCGCACACATTTCGAGCGGGCGCTCGCCACGTTTCGCGAGATCGCCACGATCGAAGAGGTTGACCTCCCGAGCTGGCCGACCGGGGTGGTCGCGACGACCGTCCTCGGCGCGGAGATGGCGGCGGCATTCGAGGAGATGGTCGATTCGGGCGAGGTCTTTGACCTGACCGCCCCCGAAGACCGGATCGGTGGCTTCGCCTCGCAGACGATCCTCGCCACCGAATACCTCCGTGCCCAGCGTATCCGCGCCCGGATCTGCCGCGACTACGACGCCTGGCTCGCCCCCTTCGACGCCGTGCTCACCGTCGGCCGCGCTGGGACTGCCGGCAAGATCGCCGAAGGGCTCGGCAAGCCGTTTTCTGCTCGCTCGCTGCTCCTCGAAGGCAACGTCTGCGGCACCCCAGCGCTGACGCTGCCAATGGGCCTCGACAAGGAGGGATTGCCCACGTCGCTCCAGATCGACGGTCGGGCCTATGCCGAGACAGTCGTGCTCTCGCTGGGCGCGGCCTTCCAGCAGGCGACGGCCTGGCATCACGAACATCCAAGATGAAGAGAATCGTCTGCAGATCGACGCCGATCATAAACGTGACGTTTGAGTTCAAGGCTGTGTCGAGAGCTTCATGACGGTCTCGACTGCGAGGCGGGGGATGTCGGGCAGCAGGGTGGCTAGGCGAGTGGTGTCGAGCGAGACGTCGGCTGGTCGCGGCTCGGGGAATTGAGCGTCGGAGCGGCGGTTTGCCCGGACCAGAGAGGGGTCGAGTCCGAGGGCCGTCGCGGCTCGGCGGATCAGGTCGAATCGGCTCATCCGTTCGCGGCCAGCGACATGGACAACTCCGACCGACCCGAGTTCCGCGAGCCGCACGAGGGCGAAGGCGGCGGACCCGAGGTCGAGAGGGGTCCGGTATTCGTCTTCGAAGAGGCTCAGAGGCTCGCCCCGCCGAAGTGAGGCGATCGTCCGATCGAAGTATGCGTCTTTGCCCGATCGGCTGAAGCCGTAGAGCAGGCTCAGCCTCGCCACCAGCCCGCGAGGAACGGCCAGAACGAACGGCTCGGCCTCGCGTTTGGTCCGGCCGTATGCGAGTACGGGATGGGCCTCGTCGGTTTCGGTCGACCACGGGCGGGTGCCGTCGAAGACGAGGTCGGTCGAGGTGAAGACCAGGCCCCGGCCCGCTCGGGCGCACCAACCCGCCAGCCTTCGCGTCGCCTCGACGTTCACAAGTCGGCCCCGCTCGGGGTCGAGCCGCACCCCCTCGGCGCTGCTGATCGCGGCGAGATGGATCACGGTCTCCGGGTCGGCCTGGTCGAGACATTCCTCAAGATCGGCCGTCTCCAGATCGACCGGAACGAACTGGATGCTGCCGCGATTTTGCAGCCCAGCGCGGCCCCATGCGACCGTCGGATGTCCCTGCCGCTCCAACTCCTCCAGCACATAAGCACCAAGCTGTCCCCCAGCCCCTGTCACTAGAGTGCGATTGTTCCCTAAACCCCTTGAGTCGCCCATTTTTCCGATTTCCCCAAGATTAACTCGGTTTCGAGGTGCCAGAAGCCGATGGTAATGAGCGTTGCAGATTGGCGAAATGGCGGAACGTCTCGAACGGAGAGGTAGGAGGTTCGGGTGATGGACATTCGCGAGTTACCGATTGACGAACTGGTCCTCGACCCGAGTCTCAACTTGCGCGATCGGCTCGACGACTTTACGGTCGAGCGCTATGCCGACGCGTGGCTCCGGATGCCGCCGGTCACGGTGTTCGAGGTCGACGGCCAGTGGCTTTTGGCTGACGGCTTCCACCGGCACGCGGCGGCCGTGATGATCGGCAAGAGGTCGTTGCCGGCGGAGATCCGCGAGGGATCCATCTCCGATGCGCTCGACTTCGTCGCGAGCGTAAACCTGTTCCACGGCCTGCCGTTGACGCGCTCCGAGCGTCGACGGGCCGTCGAGGTGAAGCTGAGAATTCACCCAGACTGGTCGGACCGTCGGCTGGCTGAAGAGCTGGCGATCGGCCGTGAGCTGATCGGCAAGATCCGCAAGATGCTGGTTGAAAGCGGCCAGATCGAGGCGGCCGTGAGCCGGGTTGGGGCAGACGGCAAGACCTATACCTCGGCTGGCCTGCCGCGCGATCCGAACGAGCGGCTGCCAAAGGACAAGAGTGGCGGCGAGCAGGACGAGTCGCGCGAGCGAAGCGGCCGTCAGGCGGATAACGCCCCCTGGGACGACACTCGCGACCCGATGCCGGCGGTCAACCAAGGGCCGTCGCACGACTCGACGCCGCCGTGGGAGACCGAAGACTCGCGGGCCGTCGCTCTCGCCCCGCCGGTTTCCTCCGCTGCGCCGACGATCGATGAGATGCTGGCGATGATGACCAAGCAGATTATCGAAGTCGTGACCTGGAGCCAGGCCGAGGGTTTTATCGAAGCCTATAAGTCGGCGAGCGCCAACTCGCGCGGGCTCTTCCAGACTTCGGCGATCAAGCTGGCGTCACGGGCCGGCGAACTCCGCAAGTATTGATTTCTTCGGCAGTTGAGAGCGATACCATTTGATCGTCGTGGCTTTCGTAGGGCGGGTTCGACCGGCCCTACGAGAAACCGCCTAGAGCAGGTCGCACAGGACCGTATCGGCCAGGAACAACCCTTCCCGGGTGAACCGGATTCGACTTCCGTCGTCTTCGAGCAAGCCGCGTGAGACATGTCGGCGGATCGGCTCGCCGAGGAGGTCGTCGAGGTTGAAACTGGTGCGGCGGGCGAAGTCGGCCCGCTCGATCCCGGTTTGGGTGCGACGGAGCATCAGGATCGACGTCTCGCGTGCCCGGGACTCGGGGTCGAGCGTCTCGGTCGGTCCTGTCGCGTCCAGCCCAGCTTCCAGGCGACGTAAGTACGCGAATATCTCACGAGTATTCGACGAGCGGACGCCCCGGACGTATCGGGCCGCTCCAAGACCGACGCCGAAATAGGCGTCGTTCGTCCAGTAGACGAGATTGTGGCGAGAGTCGTGACCAGGGCGGGCGAAGTTCGAGATCTCGTACATCGCCAGGCCCTCACGTTCGAGCCGGTCGATCGTGAATTCATACATCGACCGCTCGGACTCTTCGTCGACCGACTCGACATCTCCGGCGTTCCACTGCTTCCAGAGCGCTGTGCCTTTTTCGTAGACCAGGCCGTAGCACGAGAGATGATCGGGGCCGAGTGACAGCGCGGTCTCGAGGTCATCAACCCAGTTTTCGGGCGTTGAACCTGGCACGCCGAAGATCAGGTCGAGCGACCAGCGGTTGAACCTGGGGCGGACGAGTTCCAAGGCCCGGCCAACTTCCTCGGGGGCGTGGTTGCGTTCGAGCGCACGGAGCAGGTCGGGCTGGAACGACTGAGCACCCAGGCTCACGCGGTTGACACCCCCCTCGGCCAGGGCGTCGGCTTTGGCTGAGTCAAGCGTGCCGGGATTGGCCTCGACGGTCCACTCGCCGCCGGGGGTGATCGGGAACCATCGGCGGATCATCGCGAGCAGGCGTCCGAGCTGGTCGGCGTCGAGACGGGTCGGGGTGCCGCCGCCGACGAAAATGTTGTCGACTTCCTGCGGGACTCCGCCGGTCGCAGCTTCCATCTCGCGTCCGATCGCGGCGAGATAACGCTCGGCCAGATGGTCGGCCCCAGCCAGCGACGCGAAGTCGCAATAGCCGCACTTGTGGGCACAGAACGGAACGTGGACGTAAGCCGCCCTCGGCCAGACCCAGGTTGGCTCGGTCGCGTTCAAAGGACGGCTTCGAGGAACCGGACTTCGGGCACTCGAGCCTTCACCGTCGACTCGATCCCCATCGTCATCGTGATCGTCGACGACGGACAGCCGACGCACGCCCCCTTCATGCGGACCTGCACGATCCGATCGGCGTCGATGCCAACGATCTCGACGTCGCCGCCGTCAGCGCGAAGGCCGGGGCGGACGAACTCGTCGAGGACGGCCTCAATCTTCGCCTTCAGTTCGCTATTCGGGTCGCCAGGTCCGGTCATCGGAACACCTTTCGGATACGGAATCGACGAGGCAGGTCTCTCGGTGAGTGGTATCCCGACTGCGGGAACGACTCACCCCTTGAACTGATCCGACCGGGACCTGAGGCGAACCCGCGCTCAGTAACCCCGGCCTCCTCCATAATTGCCGCCGCCGCCGTTACCGCGGCCTCCACCGCCTCCACCGCCGCCATAACCGCCCCCGCCACCAAAACCACCACCCGCGCCACCTGGGGTACGCGGCTTGGCCTCGTTGACGGTCAGGCGACGACCCTGGTGATCGTTGCCGTCGAGGCCTTCGATCGCCGCTTCAGCTTCGGCGTCGTCGTCCATCTCGATAAAGCCGAATCCTCGGCTTCGTCCGGTCTCGCGATCGATCAGCATCTGGGCTGATCGGACCTTGCCATATTGCCCGAAGAGTGTCTGGAGATCTTCGGAAGTCGCCCCGTAGGCGAGGTTACCGACATAGAGCCTTTTCGCCATCGTAGCATTCCTGCTCCAGCAGGTCTCCAACGTTGAATCACACCGTCGCCGAGGGGCTCGAACTCGACGAAATCCGACCACCACCGCGCCGTCCGGGTGCAAGAGATTTTCATCTACTAGCATAGGGCGGGGCCATCGCACCTTCAACTGCAAATAATAGTTAGCGCGTGCGAGATCGTCACCCACCGATTCGTGAACCGGTGTCACCCGAGATATCCCAAGGGTTTCTAACTTGGCATTCCCCCCTATCGTATGCCCGCGCACGCTTGACCGGACCGGCGTCGGCGATTTAGAATCAGACTATCTTCCGTGTCTTCCGAATGTTATCGCCTCACTATTCTCCGCGACGACCGACGTGAACTCGCGTCGACCGCCCGGCCGGTCTCTTACCGGAGTCTTATCGCCATGATGCGTTGGATCATTTTTTCTGTCGTCGTCGTTGTGTTCGCGGGAATCGCGACCGTCGCATCGACGTACTTCGCGTCGAGCAGTCCCATCGAACTCGTCCCCACTGCGCAGGAGAAGCCGAGCGGCCCTCCCGGCGAGGTCACGGTTGACGGAGAGCTGCTCCACCAGTTCGGGGTGATGTCCCAGCAGTCTGACGGCAAGTTCGAGTGGACCGTCACCAACAAGGGTATCGGCGACATCATCCTCGAAAAGGGGGAGTCGACTTGCTCCTGCACGATCGCCAACTTCGGCGACGGCCATCTCTCGCCGGGCAAGACAACGAAGGTCACGCTCAACTGGAACACTAAAGGGAACGACGGCAAATATAGCCAGCGGGCGACCGTGCTCGTGAAGAACGACCCGACGAAGCAGAAGCTCGACTTCCAGGTTTCCGGCACCGTTGTCCCTCCGCTGCTCACGATGCCTCGCGAGCCCATGGTTCAATTCCTTGAAATCGCCAACGACCAGCCGCACTCCCGCGAGATGGTGATCTTCTCGATCGACCGACCTGAGGTGAAGCTTACCGGGGCGACGAGCTCGAACCCCGCCCTCGTCGATGTCGCCATCATCTTGCTGCCCGAGAAAGAGATCAAAATCCTCCAGGAGCATATCGGGCAGGTTCAGAAGGTCGACATCAAGAAGGCGGCGAAGGTCGTCGTCACGGTCAAGCCAGGCGCGCCGCTCGGGGCCTTCGAAGAGGAGGTGATCGTCACGACCGACCACCCCCAGAAGCCCAGGTATTCGTTGCAGGTCGGCGGCAAGGTCACCGGCCCGATCACGGTCACGCCCGAACGGGTCCGCCTGCTCGACGTCGCTTCAAAGCAGGGCGACTCGCAGACGCTTACCGTCTGGGTCCGCGACCGAAAAACGACGAAATTTACCGTCGAGAAAAAGCCGAAAGATTTTGATGTCCAGATCACGGCAGTCGCTGGCCAGGCCGAGACCAACGCGCGGAAATATCAGCTCACGGTGAAGGTGCCGCCAGGCACTCCGCCGGGCACCGTGGCCGACGAGATCATCCTCAAGACTGACCATCCCCAGGCCAGCGAGGTGAAGATTCCCGTCGCCGTATTTATCCGCGCATCCTGACCGGGCAAGAGGTCGGGTTGGGGAAAGTCGCCGAAAAGGGTATGACTTACCGCGAAGGGTTCGCGATCCGGCCTCGGTCGGTGCGGCCCTGACGGCGTCGATTGACGACGTACGCTTCCGAAAGTGTCGAACGCGAACAGAGATGAGACGAGGGACCGGGCCGACGCCCGGGGCACGGTCGGGATGGCCGTGCCTGGTCCCTTCCCCCCTCCGGAAAGGATGACGATGACCCGAATCGAGTCGCGGCCGATCCTCGCCGTGGGCCTGGCGGTGGCGATCCTCGTCTACGTCGGCTGCAGTCGCACGAACCCCTCCAGGCCAAGCGGGACGGGCTCGAAGGATGTCGTCGCGACGTCATCTGACTCCGCCACGCCCCCCGCAAACGCGAAGCTCTTCGCCGACTGGAAGGGCTTGCAGGGTGCCGTTGCGATCACCGGCGAGATGGACGGCTATCTCGACCCCTGCGGCTGCACCGCCGGCCAGCTCGGCGGGCTGGGACGCCGGTACGACCTCTTCGAGAAGATGCAGAATCAGAAGATCTCGTTCGCGAAAATCGATCTTGGCAGCCTGACCAAGTATCCTGCCGGAGAGCGCGGGGGCCTGGAACAGGCGAAGGTGAAGTTTGAGACCGCCCTCAAGGCGCTCGAATCCATGAAGTATGACGCGCTTGCCCTGAGCGCTGAAGACCTCAAGCTCGGGATCGACCACACGCTGAGCGTCTATCTGAACCACAAAGATCAGCTCAAAGTCGTCTCGGCCAACGCTGCCTTCGCCCCCGCGCTGGCCTCCGCCTTCGAAGGCACGATTCGCGAGAGTGTCGTTACGCAGGCGGGTCCCTACAAGGTCGGGATCACCGCCGTTATCGACCCCGCCGCATACGACAAGCTCAAAGACCCCCAGCGCGACACCCTCGTCCTCAAGCCGCCCGAAGAGGTCCTTCCCGCGCTGCTCTCGAAGCTCGAAGCGACGACCGACATCCAGGTCTTGATGGTCCAGGGACCGCCCGAGCTGGCGAAGAAGCTCGGCGAGGCGTACCCGGGCTTCGAGATTGTCGTGTCCAAGTCGGAATATGCCGACCCGATGCACGACAACTCTCCGAGCCAGATCGTCACCGTCGGCCAGAAGGGGAAGTATGTCGGTGTTGTCGGCCTCTTCGAACCGATCAAAGAGAAGACGCCTGAGACCCGGTTCCACCTCCACTCACTCACGGCCGCGCGGCTCCGCAACGCCGAGCCGATGCGGGCCTTGATCGACGAGGAAATGCAGGGTCAGCTCAAGACGCTCGGAATCGTCGAGAACTACGTCCGGCATTCGAACGTCGAGGCACCGGCGGGGGCGGCGTATGTCGGGGCTGAGGGATGCAAGTCGTGCCACCCGAATACCTTCGCTCGATGGGCCGGGACGGGCCACGCCAGGGCGTTTGAGGTACTGATCCACAACCCCAAAGACGCCAAGCGGGTGCGCGAGTTCGACGCCGAGTGCATCAGTTGCCACACGACCGGCTTCACGTACAACACGGGCTGGGTGTCGTCAGAGAAGACCCCTTATCTCAAGGGCAACCAGTGCGAGAATTGTCACGGACCGGCGTCGAAGCATGTCGCCGAGCCCGACAATCTCAAGTTCCGTGAGGCGATGCACCGCCCGCCCGAGCTTGCTGACAAGGGTGGCATGTGCATCAAATGCCATGATGAGGACAACTCCCCCAAGGGATTCGACTTCGCCGTTCGATACGGCCAGGTCGCCCACAAGGGGATGGATGACTACCAAGACTCGCGCGTCCACAAGGGGATGACCCCCGAGCAGGCCCGCGCGGCGAAGTGATTGGTCCGACCCCGCCTTTACGGAAAAGGAGTTCCGAGATGGCCTCAGCCCGGTTCCAGAGGATGGTCGAAACGTACCGCAAAGACCACACGAACCCGATCAACCACGCCCTCCACCTCTATCTGGGCTGGCCACTCGTCGCGGCGGCAGTGCTGCTCGTGCCGTTCCGGCCGTGGTGGTCACTGGCACTCTTCCTGACGGGCTATGCGATCATGTTCGCAGGTCACTTCGTCTTCGAGAAGAACACGCCGACGATTCTCAAACACCCCAGCACCCCGTTCGTGATGGCGTGGTCGGTGATCCGGGGCCTCTCCGGCGGCATCGCCCGCCTGGCGACCTCGGGCAAGGGCCGGTAAGCTAGTTGTGTTGCAACCCACGTCCACCGGAGCCGTGCGGAGATGGCGACCGCGACCCGACATTTCACCTGCGCTGACCACGGCCAGAGGATGTCGTTCGCCGAATTCGTCGATGGCGACCTCGAAGGCGTGCCTCACCTCGACGAACTCGCGCGGGGGGTGATCGTCGTGACCGAGGTTCCCGGGCCAAACCACGGTCGAGTCGTCATGAAGCTGGGCGCGCTGTTCGTGCATGACGACGATGACCATCCCGGTGTCATTCATTACCGCGCGGGCCGTGCCGAGTCCTGAGCTCTTCGGCTCGCCCGTCTGCATCTGAACAAAAAGCCAGTGATCCACTTGACAGTTCCGAGCGAGGCCCGCTACGATGCGAGCTGTCCGCTCGGGGTGACGTTTTGTCCATGAGGAGCCGAGATGGCCGACCCGATCGTTTATGATGACTTCGCCAAGGTGGAACTGCGCGTGGCCAAGGTCCTTGAGGCCCGGCTGCACCCGAATGCGGACAAGTTGCTGCTCTTGTCGGTCGACCTCGGAGAAGAGGCCCCCCGGCAGATCGTCGCCGGGATCAAGGCTCACTACACGCCCGAAAGCCTGGTCGGGAAGAAGATCATCATCGTGGCGAATCTTGCCCCGGCAATGCTCCGAGGCGAGACATCGAGCGGAATGTTGCTCGCGGCGACTTCCGGCGAGAAGGTGATCCTGCTCACGGTCGACGATCAAGACTGCGTCGTCGGCGCGAGAATCAAGTAGTCGGGATACGTGTCGAAGGCGTCGGAGGTCTCTCACTTGCGTCGCGACCTGGGGGATTTCCAGACGCCGCCCGGACTCGTCTCGGCGGTGCTCGACCGGCTCGACTCGCTTGGCATCTCTCATCCCCGCGTCCTCGAACCGACCTGCGGACGCGGGCATTTCCTTGCCGGGCTGCTCGACCGGCCCGGGCCGCCCCGCGAAATCTTCGGATTCGAGATCCAGTCCGATCACCTCGAAGCCGCGCGACGGGCGACCTCGGCGGCGATGGTCCGCGTCGTCCTCGAACAGGCCGACCTCTTCGCGACGGATCTCGGCACGATCGCCTGGCGGACGGACGGCCCGCTCCTCGTCGTGGGCAACCCCCCCTGGGTGACGACCGCCGACCTCGGCCGACTCGAAAGTCAGAACGGTCCCATACGGATTGTGGTCGAGGGAATGACCGGCCTCGATGCCCGGACCGGTCGGTCGAACTTTGATCTGGCTGAGGCTGTCTGGCACAAGCTCCTCACCGAACTCAACGAGCCCGACGCCACGATCGCGATGCTCTGCAAGCTCTCGACCGCCCGCAGCGTCCTCCGATGGGCCGTGACGACCGCGCGACCGGTCGCCTCGGCGACGATCCATCGGCTCGACGCCCACCGATGGTTCGGAGCGGCCGTCGGCGCCTGCCTCTTCGTCGTCCGGCTGGGGTCTGTTCGCTCTTGCGACCGCGTGGACGTCTATCCCGACCTCGTCTCCGACACGCCCGAGACCACCATCGGCGTCGTCGACGGCCTGCTCGTGGCCGACCTTGCGGCTTTCGAAAGGACATCTCACGCTTTCGGTCAGTCTCGGCTGGTCTGGCGTCAAGGCGTCAAGCACGACGCGGCATCTGTGATGGAACTGACCGAGATCGATGGGACGCTGCGGAACGGTCACGGTGAAGTGGTCGACATCGAGCCCGAGCACATCTTTCCGCTCCGGAAGGGTGTCGACCTCGCGGGGAGATCCGTCACCTCGCGCGGCCGATCCGTGATTGTCACCCAGCGACGGCTCGGCGAGGATACGACAGCGCTCTCAGGCCGATCTCCGCGTCTTTGGGCCTATCTCAACCGACATGCCGACATCTTCAAGGCTCGTAAGTCAAAGGTCTACGCCGGTCACGTCCCGTTCGCCATGTTTGGGGTCGGAGACTACACGTTCGCGTCGCACAAGGTTGCCATCCCTGGCCTGCACAAAGGGGTGCCATTTCAGGCGATCGGGACGGAGGGGGGACGGCCGGTATTGCTCGACGACACCTGCTACTTCCTCCCCTGCGAGACGGCCCTTGAGGCGGACCGGCTCGCCGGATTGCTGAACGGACCGGAAGCGCAATCGCTGATCGCCGCGTTGCGATTTCCCGACGCCAAGCGATCGATCACGAAGGCGATTCTCCAGCGCATCGACCTCGATCGGCTCAAAGGAGCGGTTGAATTGGGTGGCCCCGGTTCTTGAACCGAGGAGGTGAGGCAACAGGAGGCAGACGACCCTGGCCAGGCCACTCGGGGTCGAGTAGAACCGTGCGATATTCCTCATCATTCCCCGCGACATTGAGGCCCTGACATGGCGTTCGCCACGATCAACTACTTCAGTCAATCGCTCGCGAAGGCCTCGTCGTTCAACGTCGTCTTCCCTGACGATCCGAAGATCCCCAAGCCGTGGTCTGTGTTCTATCTGTTGCACGGGCTTTCGGACGACCACACGATCTGGATGCGCCGGACGAGCATTGAACGCTATGTGGCGGGCCTGCCACTGGTGGTCGTGATGCCCGACGGCGGCCGAGGGTGGTACACCAACGGCGTTGAGGGCTATGCGCATGAAGATGACCTGATCAAAGACGTGGTCGGGCTTGTCGAACATACGTTCCCCGTCAGAGCCGAGCGGGCGGGCCGCGCGATCGGGGGGCTCTCGATGGGAGGCTACGGCGCGGTGAAGATCGGGCTCAAGCATCACGAGATGTTTGCCAGCGTGACCTCGCACTCGGGAGCGCTCGGGTTCTTGCGTATCGATACGAACGAGGCCAAGGGGCTCAGCCCCGAGTTTTCGAGGATCTTCGGCAAGTCGCCCAAGGGGGGGCCGGAAGACCCGTTCGCGATCGTCGAGAGGGTTGACCACGGTCGGCTGCCGGCGATGCGGATCGACTGCGGAGTCGGCGACTTTCTCCTCGATCAGAACCGCAAGTTTCACTCGCATCTCGATGCGCTCCACATCCCGCACGAGTATCAGGAATACCCGGGCTCGCACGACTGGGGCTATTGGGATACGCATGTTCAAGAGGCAATCGCGTTCCATGCCAAGAATCTCAAGCTAAAGTGATTTGAGAGGGCGCGGCCCGGTCGTTGAAACCGGGTCGACCGCGAAGGATGAATCCCAACTCTTCGGCCTCTCTGTGGAGGCAGCGATCCGTGCTTCGCGAACTCTCCGTGCAGAACCTCGCCCTGATCGAAGACGTGCGAATTGAGCTCGAACCGGGCTATTGCGCCTGGACAGGCGAGACCGGCGCAGGGAAGAGCTTGCTGCTCACTGCGCTCGGCCTGGTCCTCGGCGAAAAGGCCTCAGCCGACCTCGTCCGGCAGGGTTGCGGCGAGGCTCGCGCGTCGGCTGTCTTCGAACTCGTCGACCCGTCCCTGCGTGCTGAGGTCGAGTCGATCCTCGGCCTCGGTCTTGATGAGGAATCGTTGATCCTGACCCGTCGTGTCTCGTCAACGGGGAGGAGCCAGGCCCACGCCAACGGGATGCCCGTCGCGGTCTCGATGTTGCGGACGCTGGGATCGCGGCTCATTGACATCCACGGCCAGCACGAAGGCCGTGCGTTGCTCGAACCCGACCGCCAACGCGACTGGCTCGATGCCTTCGCCGGCCTGGCCGAGACTATCGCCACATATCGATCGGCGAGAGACGACTTCGACGCCCTCCGTCGACGTCGCACGGCCCTCATCGAGGCCGCATCGCGTCGCGAGCGAGAGAAGTCGCTCCTGCTCTTCGAAGAGGAAGAGTTGGCGGCGGCCGACCCCTACCTCGGTGAGCACGACGAACTGGCGCTCGAGGCTCACCGGCTCGCGAACCTCGGCTCACTCCGCGCGGCGGCTGCGGAGGGCTTCAAATTGCTCTACGAGGCGGATCGATCGGCTCAAGGGTTGCTCGAAACCGTGGCCCGACGGCTCGACGGCCTCTCGGGATCGGTCTCCGAATTCGCCGACGCGGCGGCCGACCTCACGCGGATCGCCGACGAGACGCGCGAGGTAGCCTATACGCTCCGACGGCTCGGCCAGGGGTGGGACGACGATCCGACTCGACTCGACAAGGTCGAGGCAAGGCTGGCCACCTATCGACGCCTGGCATCGCGGTTCCGTTGCCGGCCCGATGAGCTGGCCACGCGACGGGATGCGATCACGCTTCAGATCGCCTCAATCGCACGAGACGAGTCCGACATCGCCTCGCTCGAAGCGCCGATCGCCGAGACCTGGACGGCTTTGCGGGAGGCGGCGCGAGTCTTGACAGAGAAGCGCCGACACGCGGCGAAGTCGTTCGCGAAGTCGGTGCAGGTGCGACTAAAATCGCTCAGCCTCGGCGAGGCACGACTCTCGGTCGAGGTCGAATCCGACCCGTTGCCCGAAGCTCCTCCCGCGACGTCTTGCCCTCCCGAGCACGGGGCCGACCGCGTTGAATTCCTCTTCACGCCGAACCAGGGCGAGACCCCTCGGCCGCTCCGCAAAATCGTCTCAGGAGGCGAGTTATCCCGGGTCACGCTCGCCGTGAAGGCGGTGCTCGCAGGAGTTGACGGGGTGCCGACCCTGGTTTTCGACGAGATTGACACGGGCGTCGGCGGCCGACTCGGCGCGGCGCTCGGAAAGACCCTTGCCGATCTGGCCACCCATCATCAAGTGATCTGCGTGACGCATCTCCCTCAGATGGCGAGCTTCGCGACCCATCAGTGGGTGATCCGCAAGGCCACCGAGCGGGGACGGACCCGGACCTCGATCACCGCGCTGAGCGAGACCGAACGGGTCGGCGAACTGGCCGCCATGCTGCGCGGTGACTCGGCCGCCGAATCGACTCGAACCGAAGCCCTCGCGATGCTCCTCGAAGCCCGCGCGTTGCGGTAAACTCGGCGGCGGTGTCGTTCACAATTCGACTCCTGCCAGGTTCCGGGAGAAGGGTCGAGGCAGCGTCTTTCGCGTTACCTCAAATTTGTCATCCTCGCTGTGACCGATCGCGGCAGACTGTTCTCAGGGTATGTACCTGCCTATAGTACCCTGTAGAACCGGGTAAGTTTCGCCTGATGCAAGTCGATTTCACCGCGTAGAAAGTTCATCCGATCATGTCACTCTCTCTCCGATCGATCCTCGTTGCCGCTGGGCTGGCGGTCGTCGGCATTGGGGCCAGACCCGCCGAGGCCCAGGTCGTCTATGCCCAGCCCCGCGTCTATGCCGCCCCGCGCTATTACTCGAACTCCGGGGTTGTCACCAGGTTCGCACCACGGGGTGGGATCGGCACGACGCCGTTCCTCGGCAATACCCGTGGCCTCGGTGCCTATTCCCACAACTTCGACGCCGACAATCGCCCCGCGACCGTCTACCCCAGGCGCTATAACCGTCGAGGCTGGTGGTGAGTCGTCCGCTGCGACGGCCAACCGGGGCTCGCGGCGGAACGGCTGCGGCGCCCCGTAGGTCAGGGATCGCCAGATCCATTCGGCGGGGCCGAAACGAAACCGCGCGAGCCAGAACGGGCTGAAATTAAGCTGAAACGCCCAGATGGCCAGAACGATCGGTACCAGGCCGAGCCGGTGAATCCTGGCGAAGAGGCCGAATCCGTAGCCGTAGAATAGCGTTGTGCAGACGATCGATTGCAGCAGGTAATTGCTCAGGGCCATCCGGCCGACAGCGGCAAGCTTTCGCATCAATTGTGCGAAGGTATTCGACTGATAGAGGATCATGACGACGCCAACATGACCGAGCGTGAGGAACGGCCCGCTCGTCTCGCGAATGAGCCACCAGCCTTCGGTAGCGTAGGCGAGTCCTTCTCGTTTGAAGAAGTCATGATGCCAGTCGATGGCGATGTCAGCGAAGACCATGGGCAGGCCGACGGCGTAACCGACGAACGCCAGTCGACGATAAAACCCCGGTGTCCGGCACGCTGAAAAGACGCCGAGCTTCATCAAACCCATCCCGAGGATCATCCTGCCGCCGATGAGCCACCACTCGCCGAAGAGGAAAGCGAAGAGGTGCATCTCGAAGACCGCCGGTATCCGGTACGCGACGATCTGGCGATAACTGCCCCGATACAGCGTGATTTCGTCGCGAAACCTCTTGGCTCTCGTCTTCTCGTCCGCGCCGATCTTCTTGCGGATTTCTAGCACATCGAGCCGCCAGTCGGGCCGAGGTACTCCCGCATGGGCTTCGGCTTTGACCTGCGCGATGGTCGTGTCGAGGAAGCGGATCGCGGCCCGCATCGCGAACCAGGTCGGGAAGGCCAGACAGAGCAGCAATACGCCGATCACGACAAGCGTACGTCCCGAGAGACGACGAAACGGATAGAGCGCGAACCCGCAAAGCGCGTAGAGCACGAGGATATCGCCGGCCCAGATCAGGTAGGCGTGACAGAGGCCGATCACGAGAAGGAAAAAGACTCGTCGATAATAAATGCGTCGGAGCAACGTCCCCCGAGCGTCAGCGCGGTCGGACATGAGCACCAGGCCCGCGCCAAAGAGCATGGAGAAGATCGTCATCATCTTTGTATCGAAGACGATGTACGTGAACATCCAGAGGGCGAGGTCTTCCCAAGAATATCCCGGCGCGAGCGTTGGCGAGTCGTAGACGGGGAAGGGCCAGGCAAAGCCGACGATGTTCATCGCCAGAATGCCGAGCAGCGCTACCCCCCGCAGTACGTCGACCGAGGCCACCCGATCGGCACCGACGACCGGCTCGGACGCGGGCCGTGGTTCGTCTTCCGGGACGATCATCGGCCGCTCCGGTCGGACCCAGCATCCCTGTCGTGTTCGAGTCGAAGCCGCCCGTCACGCCAGGCCATCCAGGTGAGCAAGCCCTGGACGACGAGCGAATGATCAATCCGCCCGTCCGCGATCATTGAGTAGACGTCCGACTCGGAAATTGTGACAAGTTGAAGTTCTTCGTGATCGTCGAAGGCGGTCGCGGCGACGGGCAGGGCGTTCTCGACGACGATTGTCGTGATCTTCGACGAGAGGATCGACGGGTTTGACCAGACGGTGCCCAGCGACTGAGGCGGATCACCGACGTATCCGGTCTCTTCGCGAAGCTCGCGTGCCCCGGCGACGAGTGGGTTTTCGTCGATGTTGAGCAGGCCGCCGGGTGTCTCCAGGCTATCGCGTCTCGACCCCGCGCGGAACTGGCGGACGAGGACGATTCGACGGTCAGGGGTGATCGCGATTACGTTGACGGCGTCGGCGAGATGAACGACGTAATAGTCGTGCGAACGGCCCGAGGTGGTCGAACGGAACCGCTCGCGACGGAGTCGGAACAGCCAATTTTCTTCGAGGGTCGCGTCGGCCTGTGGCTCGGGCGTCCAGGTGGGTTCGGTCATCCGTTGTCACCTCTTCAAGCGAGCAGTTGATCTTCAATGAATTGCGCGAGGCCATCGTTCTCCTCGTCGAGGGTCACGACGTCGGCGACGGCCCGGACCTCGTCGGGGGCGTGGCCCATCGCGACCCCGAGGCCGGCACCAACGAGCATCGGGACGTCGTTCATGTCGTCGCCCACCGCGACGATTTCGTCCGGCTCGATCCCCCAGAGGGCGGCGAGATGGAGGAGGGCCGTCCATTTGGTGGCGTCGTGGCGAAGGACTTCACACATCGTCCCTTGATAGCGGGAACTGCGCTGGACGAAGGTGGTGACTCGGCCGCCAAAGCGGGCCTCGACCGCGTTACGAAGGGCGAGCATGGCGTCGCGCTCTCCGATCGCGCAGATGTGATAGTGAGGGCCTGAGCGGGAGGGGTCGGTCAACCAGACCGGGTCGACTTCGGCGTGCGTCCGGTTCTGGCCGAGATAGTCGTCGACGAGCGGGCGGCCGGTCGGGTGATGAGCGACGACGAAATCGGCTCCGTCCGGCGATCGGTCGGTAAACGAGACGGCGACTTCGTCGAGGGCCGAGAAGAGCGTGAGGAGGTCGGTCACGAGTCTGTGGTCGAGGTCGGCCCGCCAGAGCGTCTGATGGCCCTCGGCGGCCTTCACGAGCGCCCCCGAGTTGCAGACGAGCGGAGCCTTCACGCCGAGCGCCTGGGCGATCGGCAAGGCGCGGCGGTATCGCCGCCCGGTGCAGAGTACGGGCTGAATCCCCGCCTCGGCCGCGCGGGCGACGGCCTCCAGGGTGCGAGGTCGCAGAGTGCCAGCCCGATCAAGGAGGGTGCCGTCGATGTCCAGGGCGAGCAGCCGATAGGGTGGTCTCAAAGGTTGGAATCCCCATGCGAAAGCGTTCGCGGAGCGGAGCGAGACATCCTACCCGCTGGCCGCGCCGGGGTGGATGGCGAA
>JANXSY010000055.1 GCA_025356435.1 Isosphaeraceae bacterium
GCCGAGATTGCCATTGTGGATCGCCCCGTTCGACCCGAGGCCGCCCAGGTGATTGCCTGACGTATTCAGTCCATTACCCCGGCTGAGGGGTTGGCTGGCCCCGGTGTGACCGAAGGCCGAACCATTCGTTCCATTGTTAAAGGTCGGACGGGCGACGGTATGTTGAACCGGATTCTGGTGGACACCGTTAAAACCGGGCGACCAAGACGACCCCACAGGACCCGCTCGATGTGTCGCACCCAGGCCATTCGCGTGATTCACCGGACTGGCGAAAGCATGCGATGACGGAGGGGCGAGGGAACCGTTGCGTGCGCCGACGTGATTCGCCAACTGCGATCGACTTGCGTTCACGCCTTGGTTAAGGCCGAGAGCCCGGGGCGGCCCGAAGGAATTGTTGGTGACCGTGGTGTTATTGAACGTCCGGTTGTTGATCGTGGTGTTGTTCACCGTCCCATAGTTATTCCCATACCCGCCGTTATGGCCCGGGTAGTAGGGATAGCCGTGGTGATGGCCTCCATAACCGTAACCTCGACCGTAGCCGCCATACCCATAGCCGCCATAGCCGTACCCACCGAAACCCAAGCCTCCGAAACCGCCATCTCCCCCATACCCACCATAGTATGGATCGCCGTATCCATACCCACTTCCCAGGAAAAGCCCACTCAGCAATCCGGCTCCAAAGCCGAAGCCGTTGTACCCTCCATAGCCTCCATACCCACCCCCATAGCCTCCGTACCCACCACCGTAGCCTCCCCCATAGCCTCCGTATCCACCACCGTAGCCTCCACCATAGCCTCCACCATAGCCTCCGTACCCACCACCGTAGCCTCCCAAGCCTCCATAACCACAGGCGGTCGTCAGGTAGGGATAGCCGTAGTTGCCTGTGTAGGGATAGTCAAGGTATCCCTGATAGGAGCCGAGATTGCCGTACGAGGCATAACCATAATATTGGCCCGAGTTGTCATACGAGACGCCCGGGTAGCCGTCGTAGTAGCTGTTCGGTCGCCCGAAGGCACCATAGAGCAGTCCGTAGTCCTGCGGCGAAACCTGTGAGAGCGGTTGGTAGACGAGAGGGCCGTTGGCCTGATTGCTCGCCGTCACCTGCGCGGGGGTGAAGAGGGTGCCGCGATCTTCGAGAGTGCGGTCCCAGTAACCTTCCTGGAAGGCCCAGCCTTCGGGCTGACGATTCCACTGAGCGGGCACC
Source organism: Isosphaeraceae bacterium (assembly GCA_025356435.1). Taxonomy (GTDB): domain Bacteria; phylum Planctomycetota; class Planctomycetia; order Isosphaerales; family Isosphaeraceae; genus CAMFLR01. Next base: position 1,205 of record JANXSY010000055.1, read on the forward strand.
CACGACCAACCGACTTGAGCCTTGGTCCAGAAGCCCTTGCGCCAAGCCACTCCGTCTCCGTCGGGCGAGTAGACTCCCGGGACGTAGAAGAAATCGGTGCCGGGTGAAGCGCCAACCTCTTCCTCGGGACGGTCCTGTGGCGGGCCGACCTTGCGATAGTCGACTCGGTCCGTCTTCCGGTCGCTCCAGAAGCCATTGACCCGATACCAGCCTTTGTCGTCACGCCTCCAATATCCATTCACCCAGAAACGGCCTGGAGGCGGGACACGCCATGTGCCCGTGACCCAGACAAAGTCGTCCTTGCCGGCGTCCCAATCCCAGTAGCCCTCGATCCATTGGGCCTTCTCACTAGGAGGGTCGACAGCCGGGCGTTCAACGATCGGGTCCGGGGGTGATTTCGAGGCATGAATCGGCTCGCGATCCTTCGCCTTCGAGAGGAACGCTTCGTGGAGCGGTCCTACAGACAAGGGCTTAACGCTAGGAACAGTGTCCGCCGTCGCGACCAATGGGGCGTTGGCCGGGTAGGACGGAATGCTGTCGTCCGCGACCTGGCCGCGTACGACTGTCGACCACGGCCCGAAGCCGGCAGCCACAACCATAGCACCAAACCCGATCCATCCGACGCGAGAGGATTTCATCTTAGGAGGCTCCGCGTGCGTCTAAAGAGACAAGTCGCGGGGGTACGACATTAATCCTATACGATTAGAGTATCTCGAAAGATTGAATAACCTAACTTTTCTTATCGATTTCTCAGTTCAACTGGTCGAATCCAGGATCGACCTGCATATAAGCCCTAGAACCGATCGAATCGGTCGAGGCACCTGGCCGAAATGACCAGCTAAATTAGGGGCCCGATAATGCCGAGACACGGACGAGCGGCATCGCGAGACCCGGGAAATCGGGATCGAGACGACTCGCCCGCTTGAGCCATGAAAGGGATATCTCACGACGCCCCTGCGACTCGGCCAGGAGACCCAGAAGAAGGCACGAACCGGCTGTCGAGGCTTCCTCCGACTCCGGCGGGCCGACGAGCCTCGATGGATCATCGAACCAGGAAGCGAGGGCCTGCCAGGGTTTCCTTTCCCCGTCCCTCGATCCGGCGAATTGAAGAATCTGTCGGATCTTGACGCGATCTCCCCCCCGTTTGACCGCGATCAAAGCGCGAATGAAAAGCAACTCGTCAACCTCTCTGGCGACTCGCAATCTCGTCTTCGGGAGCAGGCGATCGAGATCAGACGCAAGTGCACTCAAAATAAGGGGGAGGAGACTATCGATCCTCGATGCAACGGACGGGTCATCGCGTGCCACTCCCAAACGGACGCGAATTTGCTCGGCCTCCGCGAGGAAGGAGTCGATCCGTCGTTCAATCTCGATGGCGAGATTCACATCCTTCAGCCTGGCAAGTGCGTGGTCCCTCTTCGCGACTAGGGGCGTTTGCGACGCAAAATCGACGGTATTCGTCGCGAGCTGGGTTACGTCGATAAATTTGCCCGCTGCCTCTCGCCACCGGCCAGCCCTGGCCTCGCCGTTACCCTCTTCGATCCACCGCGACATGAGAGTGACTGCCCGAACCTGATCGTCGCGTGCGCGGACGATGGCGTTCGTCAGAAAGATCGACGCGACCCCAAGCAGTCCCACGAGGGCGATCGGCCAGCGCCTTCGCCTCGACCAGCGAATCGTTCGACTGACCAACGGCTCGCGAGCGTGGAGCAAAGGGCCGTCGTCGGCCACGGCCTGCAAGTCGGCCGCCAGCGAGGCGGCGTCTTGATAACGGTGAGAAACGTCATGCCTCAAGCACTTGAGGACAACTGCCTCCATCGCGGCCGGCACCTCCGGATGGGTGTCGCGGATCGCTGGGAGGGCGTGCCGACGGTCTTCAGCCGCTCGATACAACGCCTCGACGACCGAACTTGCACCGGTCGGGATCGCAAACGGTCGGCGGCCGGTCAGTACTTCGTAAAGCAAGACGCCGAGCGAGAAGATGTCTGCCCGATGGTCGACCCGATCGTCGTTCCCTTCGGCCAGAGCCTCAAGATGTTCGGGGGCCATATAAGCGAGCGTCCCGCCTAAGGACGGCCCGACAGCCTCAGCCTTGGGGTCGCGTGCCAGGTTGAAGTCAAGCAACATTGGCAACCCGTCGGCGGTAACGAGAACATTCGACGGCTTGATGTCGCGATGGAGCACGCCCCGCTCATGAGCGTGTGCCAGCGCCTCGGCCATCCGTGCTCCCCACCAGGCGATTGCCCGGGCGAACGGCAGGCTTGCAAAGACCGATCGGGCTATCATCGAATCGCGTGGTGAGGAAGGTTCGAGCATATTGAGCGCGGCAAGCACGTCAGCGCCCGTGCGAGCCTTTTTGACGGAGTCTTGTGCGAGCAATTGCTCTAGTGTCACCCGTCCGAAGAAAGGCATGCAGAGCAGATGAAGACCCGTCGCCGGGTCGGTCCGCGACGAATGGACCGGGACAATATGGGTATGCTGAAGCCTCGCAAGCGTCTGCGGCTCGCGCGAGCCGGTCCGCGAGACCTTGAGCGCGACCGGGCGGTCGGCCAGTTGCCGCTCCTCAGCGAGAAAGACTCGTGCGAACGCCCCACGTCCCAACTCTTCGAGAAGTCGGAACCCCGCCGTCGTCTGCCCCGACTCGGGAAACGCAACCTCGGGCGTCGAACTCACGCGGAAGGCGGCCGAGCCTCCCGACCCGATCAGGTCGTGGATGTCGAACACTCTGCGCAGGCGGTCGGCAAGCTCGGGGAACCGCTCCTCGTATTCCAGCGGGACAGGCGCGTCGCCCGCCTCCTCGCGTAGGCAGAACTCTTCGTAGATCAGTTCCTTGAGGCTCTCGGGATCGAGCTCGGGATACCGGTCGCGATAATGCTCAGCTGTGACCCGCTCGCCGCCATCCCAGCGGAGACCGATCTCTGAGCGTAAGACCGCGAGCAGCACGGGGGGCCTGTCGAGTTGCTCTTCCGGGAGGAACGCTCGGGGGTCGGGACGATGCCCCTTGCGGGACGCCTTCCAGGCCGCCTCGAACCGACCGACCCGGCCTGCAACGCCCGGCGACGCCGCCCCATCCCACGTCTTCGTCGAGGGGACTTGCCCGATCTCCGCCATGAGGTCAGCCTTCCGCGTCGACGCGCCGTCGTAACTCTTCCAGGACTCTCTGGACAGTGCGCTCGCTGATCCCCAGCCGCTCGCCGATGTCGCGGCTCGAAAGTCCAGCCGCCTTCAATTCGAGCAATGCCCTGCGGTCCGCTGGAACCAAGTCCTTGAGTTTGACGAACGCCTCATTCGCCACGGCCACCTGACTCGCCGTCTCTAACTGTGCGGCGACATCCTTGGGTCGATCGCCCTCGGTCCAGAGCGGCTCTTCGCGACGCATGTCGCCCTTCTGGCTCCCAGCGCGACGGTACTCGTCGATGACCTTGTTCTTGGCCGCCCGAGCGAGGAACGCGACGAGATGCCTGCCATCATCGAACTCGGTCGGCACCGTCTTCACGCGATGGAAGAAACTCCCCCAGACGCTCTGGAGAAAGTCGAGCGAGTCGAAACGCGACCGCAAGAGCCTCGGCAATTGCCGACGAACAACTAGCCGGACCTCCGCCTCATATCTGTTGAGCAGCTCGCGGGCTGCATCCTCATCGCCGTCTTGAATTCGGCGGAGAAATCCTCGAAGGTCGTCGCCATCCTGGAGCGCGTCGCCGATGCTCATGGCGCGGTCTCCTTACCGGGGTGCTCGATCGCGGGTGTGTCTCAGACAGCGACTTTACACTAACCCGCACTAGATCCCCTTGGCAAGCCTATGCCACCCTCGACAATCGAGCATCTTGATCCAGATATTGCGAAACTGGAACAGGATCAGCCGGCCGAGATACCTGCCGTCTCGATAGACCCTGTGAGGCTAAAGCCCCAGCGGCCCGTTTGCCGGGATGCCAGGAAGTTTGGCATTTCCGATCACCGTGAGGCTGCGGTTCTATTCCCCCTCGGCCTCGCTCCGTGCGTCGTAATCGATGATGATCCGGTGACCGTTGTCGCCATCGGGTGTGATCCATTTGGCATGGTTGGCCCCGTGTAAGAGCGACTCGAAGCCCTCTTCGATCGGCGCGGCGGAACTCAGCCGGGGCGTCCAATCACACGAAGGACGTAACTGCGGCACGGCGTGTCGCTCTACATTGTTCGAAAAGCCATCAATGGACAATTGGTCGCTATTCCATAGACATGGGTCCAGTCCAGTGCTATTCTTTTGTTGCACCATAGGGTTCGAATGGATGACGATCCGGGTGGAGGCGGGAATCATGATGGGACCGGCCGAGATCGTGGCAAGTCTGAAAGAGCTTTGCGAGACGCGTGGGCCCAGGCTGACGACGCCCCATATCGTCGCCTGGATCGAAGACCACGCGGGGTTTGAGTCGAACGCGGAGTTGATCTGGTTTGCGAAGAAGATGAAGGCTCGCCAGTATGCGAGGATGCTCGCTTATGAGGATGCCGACACGGGGCTTCGGGTAAAGCGGCTTTGGAGTGTGCGGGACAAGGAGGACGGTCGGAGGTCGTATGCCGACTTGCTCGACATGCCGGCCGACAGGCGGAAGCGGCTCATCGAGCAATACGCCAAGCTGCTCGAACAGCAGCGGGCGATCCGACGCGCGATGGCCGACTTCTTCGCAGGCCAGCAGTTCTTCGATTTTTACACTGAGACCGAACCCGTCGAGTCCAAGGCCGATCTGATGTCTTGACCGGACGCTCCAATAGTCGGGACAATACATCAGTCCGCCCCGTCCCAAGGGCGACCACGCCCAGCCGTCGAGGATCGTTCGAGTTATGGCCTTAAATGCCTCCAAGGTTCGCGCCGATACGAGTTTGCCGGATGCACTGGGACGTTACGGAGCCTTCGGGGGCCGGTTCGTACCCGAGACGCTGATGGACGCGCTGAATCGGCTCTCAGCGGCCTATGCCGAGACGAAGGCTGATCCCACCTTTCAGGCTCGGCTCGATGACTATCTCCGCGACTATGTCGGCAGGCCCTCCCCCCTCTTCTTCGCCAAACGCCTGACCGAACTCGCGGGCGGGGCCGACATTTATCTTAAGCGTGAAGACCTTAATCACACCGGTGCCCACAAGATCAACAACGCTCTCGGCCAGGTCCTCATCGCCGAGCGCATGGGCAAGAAACGGGTCATCGCTGAGACCGGTGCGGGGCAACACGGGGTCGCGACGGCCACCGCCTGTGCTCTGCTCGGCCTCGAATGCACGATCTACATGGGTGAGGAAGACATCCGCCGCCAGAAGCTCAACGTCTTTAACATGAAGACATTGGGGGCGAGCGTCGTTCCGGTCACGACTGGTTCTCGCACCCTCCGCGATGCCACCAACGAGGCGATGCGCGACTGGATGGGCTCTTCCGGTGAAACCCACTACACAATCGGCAGCGTCGTCGGCCCGCACCCGTTCCCGATGATCGTCCGCGACTACCAGGCCGTCATCGGTCGCGAAACCAAGCGGCAGAGCCTTGAAAAGCTCGGCAGGCTGCCCGACGCCTTGGTCGCGTGCGTCGGCGGCGGCTCGAACGCTGCAGGGATGTTTTATCCTTTCATTGACGACGAGTCGGTCGAATTGATCGGGGCCGAGGCCGGCGGGCGCGGACCGACCTCAGGCGAGCACGCTTCGAGCCTGACCCAGGGCCGTCCAGGCGTGCTGCATGGGAGCTTTAGCTACGTCCTTCAAGACGATGATGGGCAGACCGACGACGTCCACTCGATCTCGGCCGGTCTCGACTATCCCGGTGTCGGCCCAGAGCACAGCTACTGGAAAGACGCTGGCCGCGTCCGTTACGAGAGCATCACCGACGTCGAGGCGCTCGAAGCCTACGGTCGCCTCGCCCGCCTCGAAGGCATCCTACCGGCGCTCGAATCGAGCCACGCCGTTGCCCAGGCGATCAAGGAAGCTCCCGCGCTGGGAGCGGGCAAAGTCCTCGTGATCTGCCTCTCGGGCCGAGGCGATAAAGACGCTTTCGAAGTCGCGAGGCTCCGCGGCGAGCCGATGTAATGCAGTCCGTCGCCGATGACGTGGATACACAGACCGTCGATCACCCGCCGCCTTTTCGAGACCCGAATGAACCGCATCGACGCTCTATTTTCGTCGCTCAAGCTAGAGCATCGACCCGCCCTGATGCCGTTCATTACGGCTGGCGACCCTGACCTAGCGACGACCAAAGCGCTGATCGAGGAGATGGTGGTACGCGGGGCCGACATGATCGAGGTCGGAATCCCTTATTCCGACCCAATCGCCGACGGCCCGGTGATCGCGGCGAGTTATACGCGGGCATTGAGGAAGGGCTTGAAGCAGGCTGAGATCCTCAAGACGATTCGCTCAATCCGCGATGAAGCGGGCTCGGGACCGCTATCACGCACGCCGATGGTGGCGATGCTCTCTTATTCGATCATCCATCGCCAGGGGGTTGAGTCGTTCCTCAAGCGTGCAGTGGAAGCGGGATTCGATGGGGTGATCGTGCCCGACCTCCCGGTTGAAGAGTCCGAAGACCTCGCCGGGCTGGCTGCGGGGCTGAACGTGAAGCTGATCCAGCTCATCACGCCGACGACCCCGCGAGATCGGGCTCTTGCGATCGCGAAATCAACGACGGGATTCATCTATTACGTGTCGGTCTCCGGTCTCACTGGCGAGCGTCAGAGCCTGCCGCCCGATCTGGCCGATAATGTCTCATGGCTGCGAACGCAAACCGACTTGCCGGTTTGTATCGGCTTCGGGATCAGCTCGCCGGATCAGATCCGCGAGCTGTCCCCCGTCGCAGACGGCCTGATCGTCGGCAGCGCCCTCGTCCGACGTCTCGCCGACGCTGAGGGCAAGCCGCGCGAGGCGGTCGTCGACGATATTGGTCGGTTCGTCGCCGACCTCTCGGCCGCCCTGCGCTGAATCAGACCTCGAACGATTCGAGTCGATTCGGGATGATGACAGGATCGATCACCTGTTTTTGGAGAATTGGGGCGAGCGCTTCGAGGCTCTCGGGGTCGCCGTGAACGAGAAACGCTTTCTCGATCCCGCCGCCGCTCTGCTCGAACCACCAGGCCAGGTCATTGCGGTCGGCATGGCCTGAAAAGCCGTCGAGCACATAGACGGCGGCGTTCAGGTCGAACCACTGGTCCATGATCTGCAGCCGTTCGGCACCGTCGGCGATCTGGCGGCCGAGAGTCTTCTCGGCCTGATAGCTGACGATCACGATCGCGTTGTCAGGATCTTCGACCGCATGCCGGAGGTGGTGGCGAATTCGACCGGCGTCGCACATCCCCGACGACGAGATGATAATCGCAGGTCCCGTCACGCTGTTGAGCCGGCGCGAGTCGTCCCAGGTCTCACAGTAATCGACATATTTCGACTTGAAATACATCGGGTCTTTGTCCATCAGCCGACGAGCCTCGGGCGTGTACGCCTCGGGATAGTCGCGATGGATGTCGGTCAAGCGGAGCGAGAGGGGACTGTCGACATAGACCGGGATCGGCCGGACCTTGTAGTTTGTGAACAGCTCCTGAAGGCAGTAAACCATCCGTTGCGTCCGGCCGAGGCTGAACGCGGGGATGATAATCTTCGACTGCAGCCGGGTGGCGCGGGCGACGATCGCGTGAAGCTGTTTCATCAGCTTCTCGGAGGGATCGAGCTCGCGATTGCCGTAAGTGCTCTCGGTGACGAGGATGTCGATGTCTTTGATCGGCACAGGGTCGGGCAGAAGGCCCATCGCGCGGCGGCCCATGTCGCCCGTGAAGACGAACCGGCGATCCTTACCATTCTCTTTGTAGTCGATCTGAATCAGAGCCGAGCCGAGGATGTGACCGGCATTATGGAAGGTGAGGGTGATCCCCGGCAAGATTTCCTTAGGCTCGCTATAGGGCAGCCGTTCGAATTGTTCGACGAGCCACTCGACGTCATTCAAGTCGAAGAGGGGCTCGGAAGGGGGTTTCGACGGGTCGCGGAGCGAACCATTGCGGACGTCGTCGCGCTGAATCCGGGCGCTATCGCGGAGCATGATGCTCGTGATGTCGCCGGTGGGCGGGGTGAGGTAGAACGGGCCTCGATAACCGGCGCGGATCAGGCAAGGCAATCGGCCGATGTGATCGTTGTGAGCGTGGGAGACAATGACGGCGTCGAGGTCTCGCGGGTCGAACGTGAAATTCCGGTTCGGGCCTTCGGGGTCCGAGCGATCGCCGTCGAAGAGGCCGCAATCGAGCAAGATTCGTCGGTCGCCGATCTCAAGCAGATGGGCACTACCCGTGACTTGCCGGGCGGCTCCATGGAACGTAATGCGCAACCGATCATCCTCCTGCGGTCGTCCGTCGGACGCCTGTCGCGAAAATCCGACACTCGCCGCGAGCAACCGTCGGCAGCGACAGGCATGTCGGTGCCATTGGGCCGTCTTTCATCTTATTATTACCAATTTCCCTCCAGAAATCCATGCCGCCACCTAAAGGACATGTCATCGGCCCGTTTCCGCGGCATGGCTTGGCCTCATATCCCCTGCGGTCTATGATTTGCATAAACCCAGTCTTCGCCAATTGAGCTGATTGGTCATCTGTGTCCCGACTGGGTGAGGAGCACCCGTTATGACGCTAGGATTGCCCGAGAACCATCCGTTGCAGCGTCTCTTTCGAGGCCTGACCGAGTCAACCTTCCTGAGCGAACTGGGGATTGGCGACCCGAAACTCATTGGCTACGTTGCCGACCTGCTCGCCCGCTTCGTCCCCAACCAGGAAATCTGGCGGCTCCGCGACGCTGAGGGGACGCGGCTGACCCGCGTCGCCTTGATGGTTGCCGAGGCCGAATCATCCTCCGACGAGGATCGTCGCCGCGAGTGCCACCAGCACGTCGGCGACTTCTCCCTCTTCTGGTCCGGCGTCTATCCCGAGGCCCTCCCCAAGCTTCGCGCGTCGAGCAGCGCCGATCATCTGATCGACTTCAAGGAGCAGGGCAAACGGTCCTACTACCTGGCGTCCACCCTTACGGGCGACCAGGCCGACGTCCTTCGAAGGCTGAGTGTCGAGTTTGACCTCTGCGCCTTCGGCCTTTCCCGCGTCCGCCGGGAATGGGAACGCTTCGACACGAACCGGCCCTGTAGCAAGGACGGCCGTGTCATCCTCGCCTGAATCACGCGATTGGTTGATCGGACATCGGTCAGCGATCCCGATCACCAATCGGAGACGACTTCCCCCCCATTTCGACTTCCCAGAGATCGCCAAACCGCGAGGGAAAGCGAATCCTTCACAAACACGACACGGCCATCAGCGAAGAGGACGTTTGCCCCGCCAGGATGCAGACTGCCCGCCGACCAGGCACCGGTTGGAAGCACTACAAAATTTTGGCATGAGTTCGCGGCAATCGGCAGCACATGGTTGTAAAGTGTGGATTCCATCGAGAAGACCATCCATTCCGAGCCTCTTACTGATGAGCCTCTGGTTCCCGACCCGAAAGCAAGCCGAGCGCAAGCGTCCGCAAACTCATCGAACTGGTCGAGCCGATTCAGGTCTGGAGTTGAATAAACCGTTCGTTTTGGATTTGAGCCGAGCCAATCGCCCAGGCAGACTTCCGAAATGGAAGCGGTGTAACTCATTCCATCGGTGTAGGCCGCGAGAGGTAGGCTTTGCGGTGAAAAGCCTCCATTGTAGCCATATTTTATCCACCCGCAGCCCAGATTGGCGGAATAGTTCGTGGACCCGGAATGATGAGTGACTAAAGTGTCTGAGGGACACAGCAAGTCATGCATTTGGGAGCGATAGACGGTACCATTTTCTAAACCTGAAACGTCGAGATTGAGATTAAGTGATGCATAAAGATATGCCGCTCCATTAACGAGAGTAATTCGACGTGGATCGAAAAGCTCTTGAACGTATTGACAGGGGGATTTACGCCCGAGACCGACTGATAATTGGCCACCGCCAAGCCAAGTTGACGGAGGTGGTTGACAGACTGAATGCGCCGACCTGCCTCTCTCGCCGACTGGATGGCCTGGAGTAGCAAGGCCACGAGCAATCCCAGAATAAATAGGGTGACCAGCAATTCGATGAGAGTAAAACCAGCGCGGCGAGTTCGGGACGATTTCGCTTCGATGACTCCAAGGTTCGTCATTTGATACTCCTGCGTGAAGTCGTCGTCTTCTACATCAAAAAGTAGATTTATCTTAGAGGCTGATGATTGTCAATCGATGCCTCTTGTTCTGAGAGAAGGTTGTTTGGAGTGACGAGATTTCTTGGCCTACCTTTCCCAAATTCACCAAATCGACACACGACTTCCTCTCCCGATCACGATAAAATCCCTCTCGTGGTGAGACCCCTTGACCTCCGAGGTCGTCGTTTCGACGGATCAGAGTGGCACAATCCAACCGCTACCGGTTTGACGACATCCGCCGACTTGGCTCTGAGTTGCTTTCAGCCCGAGGAGTTTCGCCCGACCGATCTTCGGGGATGGTCATGTCGTTGCTCTGGTTCGATGCAGCCAATGCCCCGGCGTTCGGCATCGGGACGCTCGCTGAGTGGCTCGATGCGATTGATCGGGGTGAGATCGATCCGAAATCGGAGGGGTCGATCCGAGTCGAGATGAACGGCACAGCCGACCTCGACGGCGGGCGGGGGCTGGCTCCGCTTGTATTCCTACGGGCGGGCCGGATCGCCCAGGAAAAGGCACGCGAGGTCGGGGTCGGTGTCGTTCGTGTTACCAATGTCGGCGGCGCTTGCCCGCTGGCATCGGCCGTCGCGGACATCGGGATCGGGCCAACCATAGGGGTTGGACAAGGGCCGGGGCCGTCATGGACGGTCGCAGTGCCAACAATAGGCACGACCCCGGCGATCTTCAGCACTGACCTCGGTGGCATGGCGAAAAACCAGCCCACGTGGTCGATCGCCTCGTTTCCGACATGGTCGCTGCCCTTCTCAGAAGAAGAGAGTTGGGTGATTATCGCCTACTCGGTCAAAGCCTTCGAGCCCCTGGCGACGTTCCACGAACGCGTGAATGCCCAACTCCATGCGAGGCCGAGGGTTGAGGGCGAGATTCGGCCTGACACCTGGCAGGCCGCACGTTCCGAGCAGGTGGTCGCCGGGATTCTGCTCAGCGAAGGGCTCGAAGCGACCCTCAAAGGGCGGGCCGCTCGGATAGGCGTCGCCTGGCCGCTACCATTAGAGGGCGGTTCACGAGCGTGATGACATCAGGGGAGCGACCTCCGCGACTTCGCTACGCCGCTTGAGGTCGTAGAGTTTTGCGGATTCTTCCTTAGATCGGTCGATGCTCTTCCGCCGTACCTTTTCGAGAGCCAACGCAACCGTATGGAGTGCGATCCACCAGGAGATTCCATAAATAAAATAGGCGTGTTCGGGGAATCGCACCATCATCATGCCCGTCAGCGACATCTGGACGGCCGGAACGAGAAACCAACGGCTGACGAGCCAGGCCGTCATTGCGAACCCAAATGTACTGAGCGTACACCAGACCGGCTTGAACCAGTCGGGGGGCATCCCGCTCAGATTGTTGATCGAGAGGACGCTGAAGGCCAGTATCATAAACGTCACCCAGACCCTCGCCAGCAACCCGACGAGCGGCGGAGCGGTATGTCGACCGTTACTCGTCACCATCCTCCGCAGAAGCACGACAATGACCGTCATCTCGACCGCCCAGATGCCCAGGTATGGCATCGGCCGGAGATCGCCCCCGACATACATCGCATGACAGACCAGAAACGTCCCGAGGTGGACCCAGGCGATGGCCATCAAGCCGAGTCCCCAGCGATCCCGGATTGCCACCCGACTGAATTCGGCCACGTCGGCACAGAGGCCGGGTGGGCGCACGTTGCGCCTGCCTGGATTCTCTCTAGGGCTCATGTCGGGCATCCAAGAGTTCTCGCAATTGACAGCAAGTTAAACTGTAAGGACAGGGCAAAATAATCAAACAGCGAAAGATGGGCCGAACTGGTTTAATGCTCTCGGAAATCGGACTCCGCACGATGACGTTGGCCGGGCAGTCGAACGTGACATTCATAGACCCGGCAGGACGGACCGAGTGAGTTGTCGGTCATTGGCTGGCCCGCGAGGAGCGGTGAACCAAGTTTGTCCTCTCGGCTGATCGAACTTCGTAACCTAGCAAGTCGACCTGGCTCTCAGACTCAGCGAGAGGAAAGGGCTTGCTCGCTTCAATTGCGTCCAAGCCCGCGACAACGTTCTCTTCCGCGAGATCGAGTGGGAACACTTGCCTCTCTGCCGCGTCCTGAGGTTCGGCGTCGCCGTCTACAATTCGCTCGGCGGGGCCTGCCCACGCCCGAGCCGGCATGATCTCCTTCATTATCGGCGCAACCCGGCCCGATCAATGAGCCGAGACGCTCTCGACCGTCGATCTGACCCTCAACAATAAGGGTTGCGCCGCCTGAAAGGGCCTGCCAGGTCGTCCGTGACGCGGCTTCGGGTCACTCAACCTTGCGGTGGTCATCAAGATACGTTTCGACCATCACTCGGAGATTACCGTCGACATCGAGACCGAGGGCCTTGCCTTTATTCACGGCCTCAGACGGGGACCATCCGTGCGTGAGGGCCTGATGGATCAGGACGATCGCCGCCGCGCGGCCGCCCTTGCGACAATGGACGAGCACCTTGCCCTCGGCGTGGTCGTTGATGAATTTGCAGACCTCGTCGACCTTTGTTTCCAGTAAAGGGGTTCCGCCGACGCCCATGTGGATGTAGTCGAGGCCGTGCGACCGGACGACTTCCCCCTCGGCCTTAGTGCCGATCGGCTGCTCGGGCTCGCCGTCGTTCCGAAGGTTGACGACGCCGAAGTAACCTGCCTCCTTGAGTGCGGCGAGGTCGGCCTCGGTCGGCTGGTCGGCGATAACAATCGAGGGCGTGATGGCGCGATGATAGTTCATGGGAGAGGTCGGTGTCCGGAGGAAGGAGATCAGGTAGAGCGGTCTGGGAGCAGGGCGAGCAGGCGTTCGGAGACCCGGCGACACGTATGGTCGAGGGCCCAGTCAAAGCGTTCCCGCGCGTGGCCGTCGTCGGAACCGGCGGCGACGATCGACTCGACCGCCTCGACGAACTCATCCGGCGAGCCGACGACCCGGATCAGGTGCTCGTAGAGCCGGCATTCGGGGAGCGCGGTGGTGACGATCGGCCGACCCGTCGCCATGCAATCCATGATCTTCGTCGGGCTGCACGCCCGGTTGAATGGGTGGTCGACCTGATAGGGGATCATACAGATGTCGAAAGATTGATTGTAAGCATGAATCGACTCCTGCGGACGCCATCCAAGGGCGTGGACGTTCGGAAGATCGAGACAACGACGCCGAGCCTGCGACCATTTGGCGTCGGCTGCGTCCCCGTGCTGGCCGACGAGGATGATCGAGGCGTGAGGGAGTGATTCGGCCACGCGCAAGACCAGTTCCCAGTCGACCCGATCCTCCAGGTTTCCCACGTAGCCGAGGAATGGCCGGGGAAGATGGGCGATATCCTGGGGAGCCGGACCGGGCCGTTCGACCGAATGCGGGGCCAGGGCGTTCGTCGGCGACCCATGAGGCAGGTGATGAATCTTGCCCGCCGCCTCAGGGACGGCCTCACGCAACTCGTTGGCACGAAGTAGGGAGACGCAGACGGTGACGTCGGCCTCGCGGACCGCCTTGTGCTCTAGCCTCCTCACTTCGTCAGCATTGCCGGGCCAGTAGAGTAAGTAGTCGTCGATATTATAATAGATCAGGAAGTCGGGGCGGACCATGTCGCAGAGATAGAGATAATGGGGATAAGTTATCACCAGGGCGAGCCGAGAGTCAGGGACGTGTTTCGCCTTCCATCGACGGATGGCCCGTGCGATCGGCCTCATCCCGATCTTGGGGAATCGCTTCATCCAACCCGATGGCAAGATCAACTCACGCTGCCAGTGTCCAGGAGCGTTCGAGACCGTCTTGCGACCCCATGCCCACGGCGGCTGCCCCTTGCGCCAGGCATTGAGGTAGTCCATGCACTTGAGCGAGAGCGTAGCCGCTGCCTCGAAAGGGACCTCCCGAAAGAGGTTTTCCGTGTTGAACCACGAGACATCCGCGACGGCCAACGCAAGGCGTTGTCGTGGCAATGCCAGCTCACATCTGGTTTCTGTTTGCGAAACCGATATCGTCATCCGTCAACCTCGCCATCGGTCCGTCTTCGCGGCATCCTCCCTGACATCGCTTCTAGCTTAGCGGCCCCATTATGACTTGGGAACATCCGACCAAGCGAAGGATCGTCCTGCTAACCTGATTGACGAGTATCTGTCCAGGTCGAAGAGGCGAGCGACGCGAATGAATCCAACGATAAACTCACAGAGCGCGCGAGGTATCTACCCATTTCGTGGGATTCCACTTGATTGAATCAACCCGATTTCGATAATACCTACCGTTCAGTATACGTCGAATCGGTCTTGAGGACGTGTCTTGATAAACGACGCCAGCTTGAAGCCGATCTCCGGCGACATGGCCGATCACATCGCCCGGGTCGCCGCCCGCTTGTTTGCGGCGCGCGGGTTCGACGCGACGCCGGTCCGGACGATCGTCGAGGCGGCGGGGGTGACTAAGCCGACGTTGTATTATCACTTCGGCAGCAAGGAGGGCCTGGCCCAGGCTCTATTGACCCATCCAATGACGGCCTTCGTGGCGACATTGAGGGCCTGTGTCGGGGTGACGGATGACCCGGTCACTAACCTCGCGGCGCAGGTTGAGTCTCACTTCCAGTTCATGCGCGACAACCCCGACCGGGGCCGATTCTTTTACGCCCTCTTCTTCGGCCCGGTTAGCACAAAACTTTCGAGCGAACTCGCCGGTTTCGGCCGACAGATTGGTGAAGTGATGCGAGAAGGGGTCGAACGCGTGGTCGAGGCGGGGATCGTCGACGCCTCCCGCGCCGACGCCTTCTGCACAACAATCCACGGGACGGTCGTCGTCCACACGATGGATTTTCTCTATGAGAAACCGGCCTGCATCGAACGTCGACCCGTGGACTTCGGTCCGATTCTCGCACGCACGATTGTCAACGACCTGATCCGGGGCTTCGGCGCACGGCCGGCCCCGTCCCCATCCCCTCTGAGACCCTGAACATGTCGAACCGATGGCGTGATGTCCTGGTCGTCGTCTCCGCCTCGGCCTTCGTCGGCTGCGGAGCGAAACCCGAGGTCGTGGACGCGACCAAGTCGAACGAACCCAAGCCTGTGGCCGTCACGGTCGCACCGGTGGAGATGAGGGCGGTCGTGCGGACGGTCGAGGCGGTCGGCTCGCTCAAGGGGTGGGAAGAAGTCACCCTAGGCACCAAACGCAGCGGGCGAGTGCTCAAGGTCTATCACGACATGGGAGACCGGGTGAAGCCCGGCGAGCCGCTCGTCGATCTCGACCCAGTCGACATCGACCTCATGGTCGGGCAGGCCGATCGCAGCCTGATCGCGCAGCTCGAACAGGTCGGCCTACAAGACGTCCCGCGCGGCAAGTTCGATGAGTCGACCGTACCGGCCGTCGTCCAGGCCCGTTTCGCTCTGGAAAAGGCACAGCAGAACTTCTTCCGAGAGAAGAACCTCCGCCAGCGCGGGGCTGGCACACAACAAGACTTTCAGAACGCTGAGATCGACGAAAGGGCGGCCGAGGCCGCGCTCAAGAATGCCCAGCTCAACGCCCGCGCGATCCTGGCGAATGCGATGGTTAACAAGGCGATGCTCGACGTCGTCCGTCAGCAGAGGGCTGACATGGTCATCCGCGCCCCGATCCCCTCTATACCTCTCAAGGCTACGAGTGCCCCGGCGAGCTATGCTGTGACAAAGCGGTCGGTCTCTGAAGGGCAGATGCTTAAGGAAGGCGATTCCATCCTCCAAGTCGTTATCGTCAACCCGCTCCGGCTCTGGTCGAGCGTCCCCGAACGGTTCAGTGACGAGGTCAAGGTCGGCCAGGACGTACGGCTCACAGTCGCCTCTTTCCCCAATGAGACATTCATCGGCAAGGTCACACGGATCAATCCATCGGTCGACTCTACCACCCGGACATTTCAGGTCGAGGCGATCGTGCCGAACGACGACGGCAAGCTCAGACCCGGCGGCTTCGCCAAGGCGTCGATCGTGACCAAGCGCGACGACAAGGCGCTGACCGTCCCGCTCGAATCCATCGTCAAGTCAAAGGGCATCACCAAGCTCTTTGTCGTGGCCGACGACCATAAGGCGAAGTCAATCGCGATCGAGACCGGGATCGAAGGCAAGGGCTGGGTCGAGGTGATCGGCCCGGTGCCCGCCGGATCGAAGGTCGTCACGAGCGGGCAGGTCCAACTGGCCGACGGTGTGCTCACGGTCGACCGCCCCAGGACCGTACCAGCGGCCCAGACCGAGAGCGCGGCCAAGAACACCTCCGCCAAGCCAGCCGGCTGATCGTCGATCGTCTCTTTGACCGTATTTCCCCAATCCGAGCGCGGGACGACATGAGTATTTCCGACGTCTGCATCAATCGACCGGTCTTCACCTGGGTCCTCGTGGCGATTCCCGTCGTCCTCGGCGCGTTCGCGTACGAACGGCTCGGCGTCGACCAGTTCCCCAGCGTCGACTTCCCGGTCTGTACCGTGACCACCGTCCTCCCCGGCTCCGGCGTCGAGGAGATGGAGACGACTGTCACCAAGCCGATCGAAGACGCGATCAACACCGTCTCTGGCATCGACGAGTTGCGATCGACCACCTCCGAGGGCGTCTCGGTCGTGACGGTCCAGTTTCAACTGTCGAAGAGCGGTGACGTGGGGGCTCAGGAGGTCCGGGACAAAGTCTCGTCGATCCTCTCCAACCTGCCAAAGGGGACCGAGACGCCGATCGTCAACCGGTTCGAGACCGACTCAATGCCGGTAATGTCGATCGCCGTCTCGGGCAGTCGCGACCTCCGCGAAGTGACCGAGATCGCCCGCAAGCAGATCAAGGAGCGGCTGGAGACGGTCTCGGGGGTCGGTGCCGTCAACCTCGTCGGCGGCCGGACCCGTGCGATGAACATTACACTCGACACCAATAAGCTTGCCGCATATGCCCTCTCAGTCGACGACGTTCGCACGGCCCTCACCCGCCAGAACATCGAGGAGCCGGGCGGCCGGATCGACCAGGGGTCACGCGAACTCGTCGTCCGCACCTTCGGACGCCTCAACACCGCCGATCAGTTCGACCGGCTTATCGTCACCAACCGCAACGGATACCCGATCCGCATCAGCGACCTCGGCAAGGCCGAAGACTCCTTTGAGGAGCCCCGATCGACGGCGCGTCTCGACAGCAAAGGGGCCGTGAGCCTGATCGTCCAGAAGCAGTCGGGCACGAATACCGTCAAGGTCTCGAAGGCAGTCAAAGAGCGGCTAGCCGAGATCATGCCCGCGCTTCCGCCGGACATCAACACGATCGTCATCAAGGACCAGTCGCGATTCATCGAGAAGTCGATCGAAGAGGTAAAATTCCACCTTCTGCTTGCCGCCGGCCTCGTC
>JANXSY010000059.1 GCA_025356435.1 Isosphaeraceae bacterium
GGGCCCGGTCGAGCTGCTCGAACGTATCGACCTCGACCTCGACGATCGTTCCTGAAGGGACTGCACCCCGGGCCGACCTCACAGCGTGGCCGATGGGGTCGCCCAGGTGTACTAGCCAGGCAAGGTGATTGTCTTTGATAAGCACGGCGTCATACAGCCCGATCCGGTGGTTCCGGCCGCCCCCGCACCGCACGGCATACTTTTCGAGGAGCCGCCACCCAGGAAGCGTCTTCCGCGTGTCGAAGATTGCCGCCTTGGTCCCCTCGACCTCGGTGACATAGCGGGCGGTGAGGCTGGCAATCCCACTGAGGTGCTGGAGGACGTTCAGCGCCGTGCGCTCGAAGGCGAGCAACGTCCGCATCTGGCCCGAGACCGAAGCCACTCGGCCGCCAGACGCGACGCGTGTCCCGTCTTCGACCGCCTCTTGCCATCCGTCGAGCAACCCCATTTTCTCGGCCAGCTTCGCGACCACGGGAAGCCCGGCGATCACGCCCGCTCCCCTCGCAACGACCCAGGCCGCCCCCTCTGCGTCGGCCGGG
The DNA here is from genome assembly GCA_025356435.1 of Isosphaeraceae bacterium. Taxonomy (GTDB): domain Bacteria; phylum Planctomycetota; class Planctomycetia; order Isosphaerales; family Isosphaeraceae; genus CAMFLR01. Next base: position 540 of record JANXSY010000059.1, read on the forward strand.
ATGATGGCATTCGCGGTGATGTCACCGCGCTTGCCGAGGTCCTCATCCAGGGCGAGAGTGATGAGGGTCTCGGCGGCGAGGGTCTCGGCGGCGGTCAGTGACATGAGCATTCCTTGCAATCGATCAATGGCTAGGCTTGGGACGACGCTGGGTCTTTTTGCCGCCGGCCTTCGCTTTATCGCGAGCACTCGTTGCCTGAGCGCTAGGGGTGGAACCTGGGCGGCCTGAGCGGAGCTGAGTGATCCGGTCGCGGAGGGCTGCAGCACGCTCAAATTCGAGGGCCTCGGCAGCTTTGAGCATTTCGGCTTCAAGCTCATTGAGGTATTCCTCAGACGCGTCAGTAATCTCGTCGCGGCCGACCGCCTTGCGGGCTTCGTTCTTGGCCTGGACTTCCTCTTCGATGCCCCGACGGATCGCCTTGACGATCGACTCGGGGGTGATCCCATGCTCCTTGTTGTAAGCAAGCTGGATTTCACGCCGCCGATTCGTCTCGTCGATCGCGCGTTGCATCGAGTTGGTCATAATGTCGGCATAGAGCACGACTTCTGCGTTGACGTGGCGGGCCGACCGGCCGATCGTCTGGATCAACGAGGTCTCGCTGCGGAGAAACCCTTCCTTGTCGGCGTCGAGGATGCACACCATTGAAACTTCGGGCAGATCGAGCCCTTCGCGGAGCAGGTTGACACCGACGAGCGCGTCGAATGCCCCTTCGCGAAGCTCTCGAAGGATCACCACTCGTTCGAAGGCGTCGAGTTCGGAGTGCAGCCACTTGCAGCGGACACCTTGCTCGGTGAGGTAACGCGAGAGGTCTTCGGCGAGTCGCTTGGTCAGAGTCGTCACGAGCACCCGCTCGCCGACGGCCGCCCGTTTCTTGGTCTCGGCGAGCAACGAGGCCACCTGGCCACGCGCCGGCTCGATCCGGATGACGGGGTCAATGAGGCCGGTGGGACGGATCATCTGCTCGACGACCTCGCCGCCCGACATCGTAATCTCGTAGTCGGCAGGTGTCGCCGAGACGAAGACGCGCTGACCGAGCTTCTGCTCCCACTCGTCGAACCGAAGCGGCCGGTTATCGAGCGCGCTGGGCAGGCGGAAGCCGTGCTCGACAAGCGTGCTCTTGCGGCTAAAATCCCCCGCGAACATCCCGCGCACCTGCGGGACCGTCGCGTGCGACTCATCCATGAAGAGCAGGGCATCTTTCGGAAAGAAGTCGAGCAGCGTGTTCGGCGTCTCGCCCGGCTTCCGATTCGCCAGGTGGCGGCTATAGTTCTCGATCCCCGAGCAATAGCCGACCTCGAGCAGCATCTCGATATCATACCGCGTCCTCGCGGCGAGTCTCTGGGCTTCGAGTAGCTTACCCTGCTCACGGAACCTGTTGAGCCGCTCGTCCAGCTCTGCCTGAATCGACTCGACCGACTCCTTGATCCGGTCTTCGGGAAGGACGAAGTGTTTGGCCGGATAGACATACATGTCTTCCTTCTTCTCGATGACGGTCCCCGAGACCGGCTCGATATAGGAGAGGGTCTCGATCTCGTCGCCGAAGAGTTCGATCCGGAAGCCAAACTCCTCATACGCGGGCCAGAGTTCGACGACATCTCCCCGGACCCGGAACTTGCCGCGCTCGAAGGAGATGTCGTTTCGCTCATACTGGATGTCGACGAACTTGAGGAGCATCTCGTCGCGGTCGATAATCTGTCCAAGCTTGAGCGGGACCATCATCTTGCGATAGTCGTCGGGAGAACCGAGGCCATAGATGCACGAGACGCTTGCGACGACGATCACGTCCTTCCGACTCACCAAGGCCGAGGTGCAGGCGAGGCGGAGTCGTTCGATCTCCTCGTTGATCGCCGCGTCTTTTTCGATATAAATGTCGCGCTGGGGGATATAGGCTTCGGGTTGATAGTAGTCATAGTAACTGACGAAATAGCGGACAGCATTGTGCGGGAAGAACTCCTTGAACTCGCCGTAGAGCTGAGCCGCAAGCGTCTTATTGTGCGACATCACCAGCGCGGGCTTGCCCACCTGAGCAATGACATTCGCCATCGTAAACGTCTTGCCCGATCCGGTGACGCCGAGCAGGGTCTGATGCCCGCGATTCTCGCGGATTCCCTTGACCAGCTCAGCGATCGCGGTGGGCTGGTCGCCGGCCGGCTCATAGGGTGCGACGAGTTGAAAGTCAGGCATGAATCCTCACCTGTCGGGTGTCGATTCGAAACGGAGGTAGGGACGCATCCCTGACATCGTTGCTGGTCCAATGCCTTTAACGCGGCGGTCGAGGTCATCTTCATCCCGAAACGGGGCCGGCTCGCGTGCCTCGATGATCCTCGACGCGATCGTCGGCCCGATCCGAGGTAACGCTTCGAGGACGCCCACCGGCGCGGTGTTCGGGTCGATCTGAAGTCGAGGATGGACGACGGTCGGCTTAGCCCGATCGCCGATCGATGCCGCCAGCGTCGCGAGCGCGAATCCCATCACGAGAAACGTGAGAGCTTGTCGGCGCCTCGTGAGAATTTGGTCAGGTTGTCGAAGCGGTACAACATCCATTATCAACTCAGGTCGCAGGCTCTCGATCCTCACTTGTATACCCGTACAGTGTAAGCGAGCGTAGGCTTTGGCTCAAGTGGTCCGATACAAATAGTCCCCTCATCGAAGACGTCTAGCAACAACCTCTGCAAGCCATTGGCGGATGAGACTGTAGAAGAGGAGCATTACCAATGACGCGGAAATCGCTGCGATCGTCGATCGGACGATCCACCCAAATGGACCTTGTTGAGCAATTTCCAAGGCTTGAAAACGGGCGACTATCAAGCCGACGACAACCGAGCCGATGAGGATCATGGAACAGACGGCAAGGCGAAGCACGATCGGTAGCGATGGGGAGTCGATTTCGTCGGCAGGGCGGCGCAACTCAAGCGCTTTCCAGCCACAAAAGACCAGCGCCGTCATCCCGATGAATGTGCTCAGATGTTGGAGGATTTTGTAAACCCTCAGACCCGTCCCGAAGGACCCCGTGAGGAGTGAGCTCCTCAAGACGAACCAACCGTCTTCATGTGTGAAGCCGTCCCATATGAGATGCGTCAAGGCCCCGACGGCGATCGAGACGACGACTCGCATCCAGGCCCCGGGCGTGCAGAGCGGCAGGGGCGCGGCGTCGGAAAGGAGGCGAAGCCGCATCCATCGCGGGGTCAACTGGATAAGGGGCCGCTTCATGATCCGATCGAACACAAGCAAGACCACGAGGCCCGTCGGCAGGCAAAGGAGGGGGATGCCGATCAGGTCATGGCTGATCGAGCGGACCGGTCGGAGCCGGACGAAATACTCGAAGTCGGGCGAGAGGCTCCCGACGACGAGCGCCGGGAGCGAAAAGAGCCGGGGAAATCGACGGGCGAGCGGGATGACAGCCGCCGCATGCGCCGGGGTAAACGGCATCTCAGAGCACGCCGGCCGAGATTTCGGTAAGGGCGTTAATGAACGTGCTGATATGGTCGTCGGTCGTAAATGGCCCAGGGCTGAGTCGCAGGGTCCCGTCAGGGAAGGTGCCGAGGCGTCGGTGGAGATACGGGGCGCAGTGGAGTCCGGGGCGGACGGCGATCTCGAAGCTGGTGTCGAGGATCGAGCTGAGGTCTTGCGAGGTCAAGCCGTCGGGGACGATCAGCGAGAGCGCCCCGACGTGGCGATCGCGGTCCCAATCTCCGGCGATCTGCCAACCTTCAGCCGTCTCGACCCAGTCGACGACTCGCTGGAGAAGGTCGACTTCGTGGCGTCGGAGGGTGTCGGGGTCGTGGTCGACGACCCAGCGAATCCCCGCGAGCAGGCCCGCAACGCCCAGGACGTTTGGCGTCCCGCCTTCGAGGAAATAGGGCATGATCTCGGGCTGGGTCTCGGTCTTCGAGTCGCCGCCGGTGCCGCCTTCTCGCCAGGCGCGGGGCTTGGCGCGGGGGCCGACATAGAGAACGCCGGTGCCGGTCGGGCCGTAGAGCGCCTTGTGGCCGGGGAAGGCGAGGTAGTCGATCGGGGTTGTCTTGAGGTCGATCGGCATCACCCCGACTGACTGCGCGGCATCGACGAGGAAGAGGGCGTTCGCCTGGCGGACAATCGCGCCAATCGCGGCGATCGGCTGGACCGTGCCGAGCACGTTCGCCGCATGGGTGATCGCCACAAGGCGCGTCTTGGGCGTGATCGCGGTGCGGATGGCCTCGGGGTCAAGGTAGCCCCCGTTGGACGCAATCCGAGTCAGCGAAATCGTCCCGGCCTTTTCAAGCGCGCGGAGAGGTCGGCTAATCGAGTTATGCTCAAGGTCGGAAGTGATGACATGATCGCCGGGGTCGACGGTCCCTTTGATGGCGATGTTGAGAGCATCGGTGCAATTGAGCGTGAAAATCCAGCGATCGGGGCTTTCGCCCTTGAAGAACTGGTTGAGCGCGTGGCGGGCGTCGTCGAGCACCCGTTCCGACGCCAAGGCCATCTTATGGCCTGACCGTCCGGGGTTCGCGAGCGATGTCCGGGCGAACTTGTCGAGCGCCTGGTAGACGGATTCGGGCTTGGGGAAGCTGGTCGCGGCGTTATCGAGATAGATCATGGATATACCAGGCTAGGAAGGGCCGACGCGAATTCAATTGCCCACGAATTGAGCATAGAGGGTCCGCGCCTTGGCGATATCGTTGGTGCCCTTGATGATGGCTCGGCCGTCAGGGAAGACCGTAAATTCGTGGCCTTCGGCGGCGAATCGGAGCATGAAGGCGTTGTGGCGAACCTCGCCGACCGGGGCGAGCCGAAGGGCCATCCCAGCGAAGTCCAGCTTGTCGGCGCGTCGGGTAGCGATCTGCACGGCGTTGCGACCGCAGAGCGTCGTCGTGTGCGAGCCGAGCGTACCGTCAAGCCATTCGAAGTTGCGATGCTTGCAGCAGGGACAATCGACCTTGCCGAGCAGCCCTTGCACTTTGAGCCGGCGGAACGTCCAGTCCCAGATGTCGACGACAAAGAGTTCGGTATTCAGAGCGTCGAACGCTCCCGTGAGGAGCTTGATCGCCTCGACCGCCTCGAACGACGCAATCACCGACACCGCCGGGCCGAGCACGCCGGCCGTCTCACAGGTCGGGGTGAGACCGGGGGGCGGGTTGTCCTCGATCAGGCAGCGGATGCAGGGGGTGAGGCCGGGGCGGATCGTCATCGTCTGCCCCTCGCTGCCGATCACGCCGCCGAACACCCAGGGCTTGTTTAGCTTCACCGCCGCGTCATTAATCAGGTAGCGGGTCTCGAAGTTGTCGGTGCCGTCGAGGATCAGGTCAGCGTCGGAGACGAGGTCGAGGATGTTCGTGTGGTCGATGTCGGTGACGACCGGCTCGATCGTGACCTGGCTGTTGATGAGCCGGAGCTTCCGCGCGGCGGCTTCGGCCTTGGGGAGGTTGTCGGCCACGTCCTGCTCGTCGAAGAGGATCTGGCGCTGGAGGTTGTGGGTCTCGATGAAGTCGCGATCGATGAGCCGGATCTGGCCGACCCCGGCGCGGACGAGGTGGTTTGCCAGCACGGTCCCGAGCGCGCCGCAGCCGCAGATCGTCACCTTCGAGCCCATCAACTTGCGCTGACCGGCCACGCCCAAGGCGGGGAATCGGACCTGGCGGCTATATCGATCGATTGGGTCGGCCGTTTCGACGGGAATGCTCATGAGAGAAGGCTTTCACTCTTTTCATCGGTTCCGGGAACGAGTCGAGCGGTCGAGGATCAGCCTCCCGCGACGGCGGGGATGATGCTCACTTCGTCCTTCTCGGCGACGGGCGTCGCGAGATCTTCGAGATAGCGGATGTCTTCGTTGTTCACATAAACATTGACGAATCGACGCAGCTCTTCGCCGTCGAAGATGCGTTCCCGCAGACCGGGGTACTGCGTGCCGACGTGGCCGAGGACTTCCGCGACGGTCGAGCCCGAGGCTTCGACGCTATCGTTTCCGCCGGTGTGGGGACGGAGCGGGGTAGGGATGCGGACGACGGGCATTGCAGGCTTCCTCGATTTTTTCGTACGTCTGAAGACAGAAACGATCAGGCCGAGGCAGCGGCGAACTCGGCGGGGGCGGGGGTGCCCATCAGGGCTTCGAAGTCGGCGAGCGTCGGCTTGATCGCCGTGAGCTTGGGCATGCGGCCCGCGAGGGCTTCTTGCGTCTTGAGGCCGTTGCCGGTGATGCAGATCACAGTCGAGCCGTCGCGGTCGATCTTGCCTTGCGCGATCAGCTTCTGGGTCACGGCGAGGGTGACGCCGCCAGCCGTCTCGGTGAAGATCCCCTCGGTCTCGGCGAGAAGCTTCATCGCGTCGATGATCGCGTCGTCGTCGACGTCCTCGGCCCAGCCGCCGGTGTCGCGCATCAGCTTCGAGGCGAAGAAGCCGTCCGCCGGGTCTCCGATGGCGAGGCTCTTGGCGATCGTCTGCGGGTTGCGGACCGGGCGAATCTTGTTCGCGAGGGTCTTCACCGTGTTGGTGATCGGGTTGCAACCGGTCGCCTGGGCACCAAACATTTTGGTCTGCACAGGGCCGTTGAGCAGGCCGAGCAGTTCGAATTCCTTGAACGCCTTGTAGATCTTGCCGATAAGGCTGCCGCCCGCCATCGGCACGACGACGTGATCGGGCGTCCGCCACCCAAGGTCTTGCGCGATCTCGAAGCCCATCGACTTCGACCCCTCGGCGTAGAACGGCCGGAGGTTGACGTTGACGAAGCCCCAGCCGTAGCGGAAGGCGATCTGCGAGCAGAGGCGATTGACGTGGTCGTAGTTCCCCTGGACCGCGACGACCTTCGCGCCGTAGATCTGGGCACTGAGGACCTTGCCCTGTTCGAGGTTATCCGGGATCAGGACATATGCCTCCAGCCCGGCGGCGGCGGCATTGGCGGCGACACTGCCCGCGAGGTTGCGGGTCGAGGCGCATCCGACGGTCGTGAACCCGAACTCGACCGCCTTCGAGAGCGCGACAGCGACGACGCGGTCCTTGAACGAGAGGGTCGGGTGGTTGACGGCGTCATTCTTGATATAAAGCTCGCTCACCCCGAGCGCCTTCGCCAGTCGATCGGCCCTGACGAGCGGAGTCCCGCCGACGTGAAGCCCGACGGTCGGCTCGCCGTCGACCGGCATCAGCTCGCGATAGCGCCAGAGAGTCTTGGGACGCGACTGCATCGCCTCTCGGGTGAGGGTCTTGGCGACGGCCTCATAGTTGTAAACGACCTCGAGCGGGCCGAAGTCATCGGTGCAAAAGTTCAAGGGCTCTTTGGGATAGAGCTTCCCGCAGAGTCGACATTTCATGCCCTGAACGAGTTCGTCTGCCACCGCCTGCCTCCCCACGTCGTCGATCGCGTCGGGCCCCGCGCAAACGGAGATGCGACGCCTGGCCACGGGACGAAAAGACCGTCGCGTCACGACGGCTCCCGGCACGAATCGAATCGTAGTTGAGTGGAGTGAAGCGGGGAAGGGAGGCAATAAGCAGGTAGCGGCCGACGCAAAGGACATGCGTCCGCCACCGACCATCTTATCTATCCCAAGACACGGGCGGCTCGATCGCGTCGAGTCGTTGCCATGTCGGGCAGGAAGTAGCACCAGCATCCATCAAGGCGATGGACCGGTTGCTGTGGCGTCGTCGGGCCCGTCCCCTCAGCCACTCTGGATAAGATGCGTGCCGAATTGTTATACCGTGATTGTAGCCCTCCCGGAGAGGGGAAGTCAACCAGTTCTTCTCGTCGCAGGGTGATTCCGGTTCCTGTGGGGTTACTCATCTAATCTTCACGACGTCGACAAGACCGCGTTCTGATTGACGGGCAAGAGCTTCACGCCTTTGAGGCGGAACGCGAGCGGGGTGAAGACGGCCTGCGAGGTGTTAGGGGTTCCGAGCGGCAAGACGGTCCGGCTGCCGTCGATGGTCGACCGGATGTAAAAGCTGGAGATCGGGCTGCGATAGTTGGCGAAGTTGACCTTGCCAACCCCGTCGTAATTCGCCGGGACAGGCTGGTCGACGCCCACCTGCCCGCTCTGGGTCGCGGTAGTCACGCCGTTCGACGACTGGAGCACGAACCATTGGGCCGTCGCGGGGTGATAGACGGCGAGGTCGGCCTTGCCGTCGCCATCGAAGTCGGCGGGAACGGGCAGGTCGCCGGATGGCCCGAACTGCTTCAGGGTCGTCGTGCCGTCAACGTGGAGGATCGACCAGTTGGCGAGCCCGGGGTTGAAGGTCGCCAGCTGGAGCCTCCCCGCGCCGTCGTAATCGGCGGGGACAGGTTGGTCGATCCCAGGCTTGCCAAAGGTCACGGTGCGAACGGCATTCGTCTTCGGATTGAGGATCAGCCACTGGCCCGTTGAAGGCCGATAGACCGCCAACTCGGCCTGGCCGATACCGTCGTAATCGCCGGGGACGGGGATGTCGCCCCCCTGACCGAGTTGGAAATGGCGGACCGATCCACCGGCGGGATTAAGCAGGTACCAGTCCGCCGAGTTCGGGCGGAAGACGGCGAGGTCGTCCTTACCTGTCCCCTCATAGTCCGCCGCGACCGGCACGTCGAGACCGGTCCATCCGAAACCGAACGTGCTGACAGCGCCCGTGCTCGACGACCGGATCGACCAGAGGGCCGTCGAAGGATTATAGGTAGCCACGTCGGCCTTGCCGTCGCCGTCGAAATCGCCCGCCACCGCGAGGATACGAATCGAGAGCACCGACGACGCCGGGCCGACATTGCCGGCGACGTCGGTTGCCCTCACGCGATAGGTAAACATTCCGGCCGAGGCCGCCGGGGCGGTCAGGATGTATGAACCGTCGACCATTGAGGCCGTTGCACTCCCGACCACGTTCGCCGTCGCGTCAAGGAGTTGAACCAGGCCACCCGGCCGTGCCGAACCGGTCAGTCGGGGGCTGCGCACCTGCGTGATCCCGTCGCCCTTGACCCCCGAGTCGTCGGTGGAGAGCAGTCCCACGCTCGGCGCGGGGGGAGCGGTCGTCACGATCGTCAGCGTGAAGGAGGGGCCGTCGCTCCCGGAGTTCCCGGCGGCGTCGGTGGACCTTGCATGGAGCAGGTAAGTCCCTTCAGGCAGCGGTGAGGACGGCTTGACCGAGAAGGAACCGTCGCCCCCAGCGGTGGCCATGCCGACCGCGTGCTGAGAGGCGTCGAGGAGGGTCATTGCGCTATAGGGCTGAGCTTTCCCGGTTAACTTCGGCTGAGTGACATTAGTGATCCCGTCGCCGAGCAAACCCGAGTCGTCGGCGGCCAGGATCGCGAGGGATGTAGGCGTGGCGGGGGTCCTGGTCAAGATCGTCAACGTCAGCCCCGGGCTAGCAGCGCTAACGTTCCCCGCCGCGTCGACCGCGACGACCGACAACGGGATCGCCCCATCCGGCAGCGGCGACGCGGGAGCGACCGTGTAGAGGTTGGTCCCTAACACCCCGGTGGTGCCGAGCGTGACGCCGTTCTTTCCCAGGAGCCGCACCGTTACCCCTGGCGTGACCGTGCCGACCAGCCTGGGTTGGGCGACGTTCGTAACGCGGTCGCCGACCGTACCCGAGTCGTCAACGGCCAGCAAAGTCGGGGCGGATGGAGGGGCGGGCGTGGTCGTCAGGATCGACACCCCGAGGCCAGGTCCGGTCGGACCGACGTTCCCAGCCGCGTCGATGGCACGCGAGAAGAAGGTGTAAGACCCGTCGAAGAGGAGGGCCGGCGACTTGACTGTGAAGACCCCATTCGGCGACGCCACGACCGTTGCGATCACTGTGCCCGACAAGACGAGCTGGACTGTAGACCCTGGCTCGGCCGCGCCGGTCAATCGAGGGGCCTTGACGTTCGTGATTCCATCGCCAAGCATCCCCGAGTCGTCGGCCGCGACCAGGCTTAAGGCCGACGTGACGGCCGGCGCGATCGTGTCGACGGTGAGGGCAAACGCTCCGCTCGGCTGGCTCAAGTTGCCGCCGATGTCGATCTCGACGGCGGTCAGAGTCAGGGTGCCGTCGGCGAGTAGGGCGGTCGGGACGATCGAGTACGTGCCATCGGGCCCGACCGTTCCGGTCCCAATTGTCTGCCCTCCGCCTCCGACAAGCTGGACCGTACTATTCACCGGCGCGATGCCGACGAGATGAGGAGTGTTCGCATTAGTCAACCCATCACCAACGGCCCCCGAATCGTCGGCCGCGAGCAGTGTGGGGGTCGAGGGCGGCAGGGGGATCGGCAGGATCGTCAGGACGAGGCTCGGTGAGGCCGCGCTGCGGTTCCCGGCGGCGTCGGTGGAGACCACCGAGAGCGGGTCGGCCCCGAAGGCAAGTGGGCTGCTCGGTTGGACCAAGTAGGCCCCCGAAGCGTCGGCGACTGTCGTCGCGAGGACTATCCCCCCCACGCCGAGGAGTTGGACGACGGCCCCCGCCTCCGTCGTCCCCACGAAGCGAGGCGTCCTGATAATGGTGATATGATCGCCGGGCGTCCCGGTGTCGTCGGAGGAGAGAAGGGCGAGGACGGCGGGGGTCTTGGGAGGGGTGGTGTCAATTACGAACCGGAACGAAGGGCCGAGCGGCCCGACATTACCGGCGGCATCGATCGCGCGGGCCTGCAGCATAATCGGGCCGTCCGCCAGCGGCGACAACACGGCGACGCTAAAACCGCCATTCGCCGAGGCGAATGCCGTCCCGACAATCGACCCGCCCGCCCCGACGAGCTGGACCGTCGCACCCGGTTCGGCCGTCCCGGTCAGGTGGGGCGTGGTGACATTCGTGATCTTGTCTCCGATAACGCCCGAGTCGTCGGCCGAGAACAATGTCAGGGCTGAAGGGGCGGCGGGAGGCGTGGTATCGATGGTGAGCGACGCCATCGGCCCGGCTGCACCGACGTTCCCGGCGATATCGATGGCACGCGCGGCGAAGTGATAGGTGCCGTCGGCGAGTGGGGCGGGCAGGCTGATGACATAGCTTCCGGAGCCGGTCGAGGTTCCGGCCGCGACGACCCAGCCGAGCGGGTCGAGGATCTGCACGGTGGCGTTGTGGGCGGTGGTGCCTACCAATCGAGGAGGGTTGATGTTCGTGATCCCATCGCCGGGAATCCCCGAGTCGTCGGCCGCGAGCAGGCTCGGCGGCGTCGAGGTGGTCGGTGGCGTGGTCAAGATTGTGACAGATAAGGCCGGACTGGATGGGCCGACGATACCGCTGAAGTTGACCTGATTGGTCGTGTAGAGATGGGGCCCTTCAGAGACGGCCCCGGGGTCGGCGAGCGGGCCGCTGCCGCTCCGCCAGGCGACGACCACGCCGTCGCGGAGGAGTTGCACGGTGAGTCCGGGCGAGGTCGACGAGAGGTCAAACACCGGCGACGTGCTCGAAGTAATTCCGTCCGACGAACTGCTGCCGGTGTCGCTGGCGGCCTCAAGTCGGGGAGCCGGAGGCGTAGGGGGCGGCGTGGAGGCCGAGGCCATCGTCGCGACGAAGACGCTCGTGCTGCCAATCGCTGGAAGGGTTGTCGCGCCGAAGCCCGCCGGGCCAGTGTAGGAGCCGACGGTTACGACCGTCCCCGAACCATTGACCGCGAGGCCGCACGCCATGTCCGACCCGGCCCCTCCGGCTCGATAGGACGAGAAATAGTTACCGAAGGAGTCGAGGACCGCGACGTAGACATCTTCGGCCCCCGCGCTCGCGAGCAGCATGTTGCTCGGCCCCGGGTTGTAATCGACCGTACCACCGAACCAGCCCGCGACGACGACGTTCCCCGAGGGATCAATCGCGATCCCCTCCCCTCGCGCCGCACCGGTCGATCCGTTGAAGCCCGCCGCCCAGGCGAGACTACCGTTGGATGCGAGCTTGAGAACAAAGCTGTCATACAGGCCCGAGGCCGTGAGCCGGACAACGTAAGGCCCCGAGTTGAACGAGACCGAGCCACTATAGGAGCCGGTCACGTAGACGTTCCCCGTCCGGTCGACCGTCACGGCGTCAGCCTGGTCGATATCCGACCCGCCATAGCCCCTCGCCCACGCGAGGTTCCCCGAGGCGTCGAGCACCCAGACCGCCGCGTCACGCGAACCGCTCGACGACGTGAGCGAGGTTGTCCCCGCCCCCGGGTTGAAGTCGACCGACCCGGCATAGAAACCCGCCATGACGAGCCGCCCGCCCGCGTCGACCGTGAGCCCGTGGACTTCTGCGGTCGAGGTGCCCGAGCCGACCGTCGAGCAAGCCCAGGTGAACCGCCCTGCCGAATCGAGGTGGGCGGCAAAAGCGTCGGACGCGCCTCCCGAGGTCAGCACCGTGGCACCAAACGTCGCGGCCCCCTGATACGTCCCGGCGATATCGACCCCGCCCGAGCCGTCAATCGCCAGGGCATAGGCCGCGTCATACGACCCGGTCGTCCCCGGCGTCGAGGTCGCCCAGATCACGGTACCCGACGTGTCGAGCTTGACGGCATAGGCATCAGTCCTCGACGGTGCCGACAGAATCGTCCGACCGCCGCCCGTTCCGAAGCCGACCGAACCGCTGAACGACCCAGCGACGAAAATATTACCCCACCCGTCGATCGCCACCGCCGAGCCTTGTCCAACACTCATCGGCGATTGGCCCTGGAACGTCTCGGCCCAGAGCAAGGTCCCGGCTCCGCTGTATTTGGCGACGAACGTGTCGCGATTGCCGCCGCTGGAGAGGTTCGAGACCGTCGAACCGGTTGCAAAGTTCGCGGTCCCCTGGACCGAGCCGACCACGACGATATTCCCCGCGCTGTCCTCCGCGACGGCATTCGCCCGCAAGTCCATACCGGGTCCGGTGATCCCGAGGCCGAATACCGACGTGAAATCACCCGCCGGCATCCATCGGGCTTCGAGAGCCTCGACACTTGGTCGGCGCCTCTTACGTCTATTCGTTTGTGCTCGCTCAATCATGGAAAGGGCCATCCCTAGGCAACCGAGACCGAAGCTCACCATTTCTAATGATGAACTTAGGTCACGATTGAACCCAGGATGTGTCTTTCCAACCGCCTTGCGACGGATGAACAAACGGCGGGTCGATGATTAAGGCATAACCCGGAAGAGACCTTTCCGTCACATCTCGCGTCTTTTACCCTTCTTCCGAAAGCGACTCGGCAAGAGGCACTCACTACCGCGACGAAAAGCGGCCGACTCCCCAGTCTCGTGACGATTCCAGCAGAATGTTGGATGCCCCGGCGGGTTGATATAAGCTGTCGGTCGGAGGAACGACGCGCCGGTACGCCGATATCGCGAACGGGATGCTCCTGCTCTCTGAAGTTTGACGCGACAAGCTAGCGATCGGCTCGGCTTTGATCACCGTGGTGGGGTTGGGGCTAGCCTACTGGCAACTTCGGAAGACGAAAATGGCAGTGATCGCGGCTCAAGAATCCGCCGAACGGATGTACCAGGCCAGCCGCGATTAGCTCCAGAGCTACTAGCTCGTCTGTGCCATCCGTTTTTTCGATGCTGCGAAGCAACATGCAGTCAAAGGTCAACGTAAGAAATCGTGATCTCGATTGGGAGTTCTGGCGGATCAGATTTCTCAGCTTACCGGCGTCGATCAGGAGTGGATCGGTTTACTCGGAGAGTTATGCATCTGGGAAGCGCAGTTCAAGTCTCTAAAGGAGAGGAAGCCGGGACTCGTCAAGCAGTGGGAAGCCTTCCAAAACTGACTTCAAGCCAAAATCGATCACCAGCATGGCCCGTTCAAACACGCAGATAGATTATTGAGATATGGTTTTTTATGAATATGCGATTGAGATTATTGAAGGACTGCTTCGAAAAACGAGACAAGACCAGGTCAAATGGCTGGCTAGCGAGACTGCGTCTGATACATTCTTCGTACGATTCCCCAAGTCACGCGTCGAGATCGATTTCTGCTCTCCTTCTGCATCCGCTGACTTCGACCTCGTCACTTACTACAACAAGTACAACGTCGAAGTTAAAACACTCCGTGTCGAGGAAGAGGAGGGGGGTTGGCAGACTCTCCAGGAGCTTTTTGACGAAGTGAGTCGGGTCATGCTTGAGTGGGACAAGGTCTTAAAAGAACTCAAGCACGCGGTTCAAGTGCCCGGTTTGATCGGCTCCTGACAACCAGCACAATCGCTAGATTTTCATGATATAATCACTTTAAAATAACAACCCATTACGCCCTAGAAAAATCACACAGCGATCTCACGAAGTCGCAACTCCCGTCATTCGCCCATCCATCAAGTTGCGACGGGTCTTTGAGTTGCTGACCGCGCCGGCGGGAGACAGCGAGGAACGAGCAGGGGAGGTCGGGGAGGGAGGAGAGGTCTCCCCAGAGCTTCTCGAACTGGGCGACGGGGAAGACGTCTTCCTGGCCGTGTCCCCATCGGCGTTTCACGTCTTTGATCGTCACGTATGTTGGCACTCGAGCGGCCATCGTTCGTACGGCCTTGGCGACGGCCTCGGGGGCGTGGCGGAGCGAGGCGCGGGTCAGACCGAAGGCATCGAGGAGACGGTCGACGTGGACCCAGGTGGTGAGGGTGTTGTAGTAGCGAAGCGAGAATTCCACGTCCTCGCGAGGCTGGGCCAGCCCTTCGAGAAGTCGTAATCGGCCGCCGACGCGGGCTAGACCGCCGCCTCGGTCGTCGATCCGGCGGGGGATGACTTCAAATCCGAGGGTCGAGCCGTGGTCGATCGCCAGTCCGAGCGGGATCGGGTCGACGTTCGCGCCGAGGGTGTCGATGTTCTGGACCAGCAGCCACTGGACACGGGGGAACTGGTCGAGAATTTTCGCGAGCACGCCGTTGCGCAGGAGGTTCGGGACTTCGTAGAAGTGGCCGGGAGGGTTGAACCGCTGGATCGGCACGTTGTCGGTGTAGTCGGCCCCTTCGCCCGCGCTTTGGGCCCAGCCGAGGATCGCCTTGCGTCCGGCCTCGCGGACCTTCTGCTTATTCTCATCAAGCGCCTCGTGCGAGCCCTCTTCCCAGAGGAAAGTCAGGTCGCGCGCCATCGGGACGAGTCGCTGACCGATCGACTGGCCGGGGGAGAGGAAAACGGGGCCATCGTGCCCGTAGTTGGCCGACATCGCCAGGTGCCGCTCGATCGCGCCGTGGGTGAGATAGCTAGTTGTGACAACGTGCGGGATCGTCGTACCGAACGTCCGCTCGGTCTTGCGGGTCTTGGCCAGGTGAACTTCGAGGAAGCTGCGGTGTTTGCCGTCGAGTGCCACGAACGGATTGAGCGCCTTGACGACCCCGGCCCCGGTCGTCCACCGACTCCCCACCCCCGCCGCGAGCGTGACGACCGCGACTTCGCCGTTGCGGATGGCCATCTCGCCCGCTCGGAACGACGCGTCGGAGATCGTGCCTTCGGTCATTAACAGGTCAGAGTCTTGAACATCTCTAATGTCGATGTCGATCGGCAGGCGATTGCGGGCGAGGCCGATCCGACCGCGCTGCAAGTCTTCGCGCAACTGCGAGTGTTGGACAGCGTCGAATCCGTTCTCACGACGAATGAGCGTGGCCTGGTCGTCCCAGGTCGAGGCGAGTGAATCGCCAGCAGATCGGGTGACGGGGAACAGGTTGTTGACCATCGTCCGGAAGACCCGGAGCAGCTCCGACTGGTCGGCGCATTGGTTGGCGAAGTGGTCAACGTCCGACTTGCGAACCGCGTCGATCGGGCCAGTCGCCTCGGCGATCATCTTGGGGACCTGGAGCGTGTAATACCTCGGGGGCATCATCGCGGCGGCCCCCTCGTCAAGCTCGGCGACTGTTCCCAATGGGTTGATCCGGAAGTCATAGACCACCGGTTCCATCGCGAATGGGAGGGCATCGTCGAGCCTCGCCTTGACCCTGCGCATGATCGCGGTCACTTCGTCACGGAACGCTTCGCGACGCCCGGGCGAGACGAAGAACGCCATCCCGCCGCCCGACATCCCGCCGAGCATCAGGAAGCCCCAGAAGTCGTCGCCGAGGATCGCTTTCGACTCGCGGATGATGGACTCGGTGAACTCGTTGCTCACCCAGGGGATGATCCCCTTGAGCGGCCCTTCCCAGTTGCGGGTCGTCAGGCCACCGATTGCCCGGATATCACAGCGATGCACGGCCGCGACAATCTGGTCGAAGACGTCGAGCGCCTCAGCCCGACCCGCCCACTCGCTCGGACTTCGGAGGAGATACTTCTCCGTGACCATGTTGAGAATCGGCCCGACATTCTGGGCCATCCCGCCGTGGACCAGCACCAGCGACTCGGCCAACGCTCGATGGAACTCGGGTAACTCGTCGCTGACGGAGTCGTGTAGCAGCTCGTGGGATGGCAGGAGTCGCCCCCGGCTCACTCCGTGCTCAGGGTCGGTCTCGCCCGTCGCGACGCCCCGGATCACCTTCACACCGGGGAAGATCCCGCCCGAATCTTGCCACCCTCCGCCCGATCCTCCGAGCCACTCACCCAGGATCGCCCGGGCCACGACGACTGGGGCCATCTCGCGATCGAGCGGGCCGGTCAGCGACGGCGTCTGGCACGTCGCGCGCATCAGAAGGCTGATAAGCGAGGCCAGCAAGTTCGTCGAGACCGCGAGCCTTGACCCCTTGGGGATGTCGTTCACTTTGCTGACGATCTCCAGTCCCAAGCCCGGCCGGAGCACCTGAGACAGCACGTCTTCCAGCCTGGCCCCTGTCCCCTCGAACGACGGCGGGATCAGGCCCGAGGCGATGATCCCCGCCTTGACCAGCCCGAGATAGTCGTTGCCGAAGTTGAACAGCTCGTCAAGCGTGGTCACGTCCTTGCAGGCGTTGAGGTCGATGCTCGTCAGCCTCAGCAACGGCTCGGTGATGACGCGGACCCGCGTCTCAATCGGCGGCCGAGGGGTGGTGTCCCGGCCGTGGACGCCGAGGTCGACCGAGATGTTCAGGACCCTCGCCCCCTCAGGGTAGTCCATCCCCAGAAAGAAAATGTCTGACCAGGCGCTATGTGAAAGATCGAGGCGGACCGGCGTCCGTTCAACGAGGATCGGGAAGAGGCTATCTTCGGACGCTCGCCGCATCAGTCGCGGATGGAGCCGGATCGGTAGCTCGTCCGGCCCGCCGACCCGAAACATCCAGCGATTCCCCCGACAGCTTCGTACCGATCGGCGAACCTGGTCGGCGAGAGTCTGGTAGGCGAGCTTCTCGTAAGCTGCCGCGAGTGCGCTGGCAACGGCCCCGTTCGGCCCGTTGCCGCCCGACTCGATCGAGAGAAAAGCCGCAATCGCCTGCTCGAAGCGGCGTTCCATGAGATCGGTGAAGCCGTCGAATGGGATCAAGCCAGTCGAGGGGAGGTCGGGCGACTCTTGCAAGACATAGCGATGGATCGTCTGGAGGAACATCAAGGCGCGGACTCGCTCGTAGAGGTTCTCGGCCGAGTGGCGGAACGCTTCGAGGTCGCGGCAGGCGTCGAGGATTTCGGGCGTGTTCGCCCCGTCCAGGACCAATCGCACCGATCGGTCGCGTACGAGCGGGTCGGGGCTGACGATCATCTCGATGAGAAGACGTCCGTAACGGGATTGATCGGGGAGCGTCGCCACGTCCTGTCCCTCAATAAGTCTCGATCGTGGTGACGAATATCCGAACCGATCAATTCCGGCGTGTCTGTTGCTCGACCCGCACGACCGACTCCAGCAGCCCCGCGAGCATCCGATCGCGATCGACGCCGTCGAGAGCCAACGCGATCTGAGCTTCAAGCACGCCGTATTTCACCCCGAGGTTGTGCCGTGCCCCCCGCGTCTCCAGCGCCAAATAGCGCTCGCGGGCGGCCAGGGAGTTCAACGCCGTGGTGAGCTGGATCGACCCGGACTCGCGGACGTCACGTCGGACGAGATCTTCGAGGAGGTCGAAAATGGCGGGTGACAGGACGTGCATCCCGAAGAAGCAGAGATAATGTCCGGCCCGCAGACCGGGCACCTGGAGACGAAGCTCGGCAAGGGTCGGGTTCGGCTTTTCGATAATCTCGTCGATCACATAGACGTCCGGCCGGTCCTGCAAGCGGCGGCCGGTCAGGGTGCCGTATTGGTGGATCAGGTGTTCGCGGGTCGCCTGTACCGCCGACACCGAGCAGTCTTCACCAATCGCTAGTTCGATCAGTTGCCGCGCGCATCGCCGCAACTCGCCCGAGACGTAAAGGTGATCGCTCAGGAGCAAGAGAAAGGGCTCGCTGGCGGCGAAGCTGCGGGCACACCATACGGCATGACCATAGCCGAACGGTTCGGGCTGGACCGCGAACTGGAGCCTGGCTTCCATCTCGGCCAGCCGCCTCGCCTGCTCCTCGGCCCACGGCTCTCCGACGAAGCCGTTGCGTAAGTTCGCCGAGTAAGACCGCAGGAGGCGGCGGAAGACTTCCTCGTCGCCTGGGGCGACGACGACGCAGATTTCCTCGATCCCACTCTCGAGCGCCTCTTCGACGATGATCTGGAGAACTGGCTTCGTCAGCCCGTCGCGATCGACGAGCGGGAGCATGGCCTTTTGCACCGTATCGAACGCCGGATACTGCCTGGCCCCGCGCCCCGCCGCCGTGATGACCGCCTTGGTAATCCGCACGTCCGATTGATCTCCCTCTGTCAGAACTCGCCCCGTCATAAAATGGGAGCGGGTTCGGATGAATCGACTTAGCCTAACGGTACCACTTCAGCCCGGCAATCCCTCGGGCCTCGTCCCACCAATTCCGCCCGAGCCATCGCCAGCCGCTTGACATGCGGGGTCGCTCTGTTAAAGTAATCTTCTCACCCAACGACTGGGGATGTAGCTCAATTGGTTAGAGCACCGGCCTGTCACGCCGGAGGTTGCGGGTTCGAGCCCCGTCATCCTCGCTTTCCTGGATTTTACCCAGCCCCGGAGCAATCCGGGGTTGTTTCATTCACAGCCCAATCGATCTTCATCAAATGATCATCTTGGTCTGTTAATAGAAGAAGTAAGCTGCGGTTGGTAGGGACGGGTTTTCGGGCATTTCGCCGATTCGGACCGCATCTCTGTGCGGGACGGTCGGTAGGAGAGGATGACGCACTTCGATGTACGTACCCAAGAAACTCTTCTTCACCAAGGGCACCGGCGTCCACCGCGAGAAACTGACCAGCTTCGAGATGGCCCTCCGCGACGCCGACATCGCCTGCTATAACCTGGTCCGCGTTTCGAGCATCTTCCCGCCGCACTGCGAGGAGATCACGGTCGAAGAGGGCCTCAAGCACCTCTCCCCCGGCCAGATCGTTCACGTCGTCATGAGTGAGTGCGCCACGGCCGAGCCGAACCGTCTCGTTGCCGCAAGCGTCGGCGTTGCTATCCCGCGAGACAGCTCAACCTTTGGCTACCTCTCCGAGCACCACGCCTACGGCCAGACGTCGAAGCTCGCGGCCGACTACGCCGAAGACCTCGCCGCCGAGATGCTCGCCACAGTCCTTGGGGTCGAGTTCAACCCCGACAGCTCGTGGGACGAGAAGCGTGAACTCTGGCGGATCGCCGACGTGATCTATCGTACTAAGGAAGTCACCGTCTCGGCTGTCGGCCATAAAGACGGCTGGTGGACGACCGTCGTCGCTGCAGCGATCTTGCTGCCGTAATCCGATAGAAACCCCTTCGCCGCCAGGAACGCCGCCGGATGAGCTATCTCAAGAGCCTCAGTAAGCATCGGATTGCCCCGCCCGCCGTCACTGGCGCAGAGACGGCGGCCGACCTGATCGACTCGGCCTTCCTGAGCTATAACAGCGGCCGGCTCCGCGAAGTTTGCAAGATCTTCGAGCGGAAAATGCTCGAGCCCG
>JANXSY010000178.1 GCA_025356435.1 Isosphaeraceae bacterium
GTCGTGGCCACAGCTGGACCACCGCAGCGACGCAGGTGATCTTTGTCGATGTAGACGACTTCGACGCGGGGTTTGCGGTGGTTGAACGGGATCGGATAGTCCGACCAGTACAACTCGTCGAAATACACGGTGCACTTGTAGTGGCAATGGATGAGCTGGCATGGTCCAGCAAGGGGGAAGATCTTGCAGGGGTCAACCTTTTCGCCGATCTTCTCGATCAAGAAGCGACAGTTGTTCCGCTGAGTCTCGTAGAACGGCGGCGTGCCGTTACGGAACTTGGGAATCTTCTCGAAGACCTCATACTCGCTGGGCGGGTCGAGGCATGTCGGAGGGGCGAATTCGCCGGGGATCGGGTCGAGGATGGGGACGCGGTCCGACTCCTCGCGTTCGATGTCGCGTTCGAGCCGCTGCTGTTGCGACGGCAGGATCGGCCAGGCGAACGACCAGCCGGTCGGGTGGAGCGGCGAGATGTGGCGGAAGACATACGAGAGACCGCAGCCAGCCATGTTCGTCGAGAAGACTGCCAACAGAGCACCCGTTAGCAGGCCGCGAACCCAGCGCGGGGCGATGGGGCCCAAGTGCCGCGCGGATCGGGTCATGGGATTTCCCCTCCTTGGGAACGTGCGCAGACGGGCCGAGGGGCAACTCCTAACCCCACCGGCAAGGCACCGGGATCGCGGCATGTCGGATTCGGGTATGATGGAACTCGTCCATCCACCTTGCGTCCGACCGACGTCTCCGGTCATGTGCTGTTGTTATCGAACCGGCCGGCGTCCGTGTGTGAGGATTTTCCGGAATGCGGCGTCAAATTCCACTTGTGTCCCGCCGTGACCATCTTTTTTGCATTGTCGCCGGCCTCATGACGACCGGCTGGGGTGCGCCTACGGTCAAGAAATCGGCCGACCTCTCGCGAGACGTCGCCGACCTCTCCAGCCCCGACCGTGACCGTCGCAGCTCGGCCGCTGTCCGGCTCGGCCGTCGCGGGACCAAGGCGGCGTCCGCCGTCCCCCGGCTCGCCCAGTGCGTGCTGACCGACCCTTCGGCCGACGTTCGGGGCTATGCCGCGAGCGCCCTCGGGGCAATCGGACCAACCGCCGAGCCGGGCGTCGAGGCACTCGCCCGCGCCACCGGCGACTCCGACCCGGCCGTCGCCCGCCGCGCAATCGTGGCGATCGGCGAGATCGGCCCGAAGGCGGTGAAGGCTCTGCCAAAACTCCGCCGACGCCTCGCCGATCCCGACCCCAACTTCCGCCGGATCGCCGCCCGCGCCCTGGGTGGCCTCGCGGAGGTGGCCGAGCCTGCCGCCGACGAGTTGATCTCGCGGATGTTCAACGACGACGACCCGGTCGTCTGCCGGGAAGCCGCCCACGCCCTCGGGACCATCGGCCGCCCTATTTCGCGGGTCGTCCCAGCCCTGACCGAGATCGTCGCCGACGTCGAAACCGCCCCGTCGACCCGCTTTGCCGCTGTGACGGCCCTCGGCCAGATCGGCCCGTCGGCGAAGGCTGCGCTCGGGCCTCTGCGAGAAGCCGCCAAGGATGCGGACGCCAACCTCGCCTCGGCCGCGAGAAAGGCGCTGGCGGCGGTCTCGCGATGAGTTCGAAATAGCACGAGGCCGCGAGGTTAGGTTCCCTCGCGACCTCGGTTTGTTCGCACTCGTCGGCTCAGCCTGGATCAATAGGCGAAGAGGCCGAAGGGGTACGGGGTGAAGAAGGGGCGGGTGTAATTCTTCTTGAAGTCGAGCCACCAGATGCCGTCGTCCCAACGGAGGGTGACCGCACGCCAGTCGAGGGGCACTTCAGGATAGGGGTAGGGGGCGGAGATGTTCGGCCAGGCCTGCCAGGGGTAGGCGGTGGGATAGCCGACGGCCGAATAGTTGGGGTACGGGGCATAGCTGGGCCACGAGTAGTTCGGCATGTTGCCACCGCCGGGCGCGCCGGGTCCGCCAGCGGCACCTTCGGGAAGCGGGCCGCCTTCGAAGGACGGGCCGGTGGGGGCAGAGTTCATCGTCGGCTGACCACTGCCGGGCTGGCCCATGCCGGCGGGGCTGGAGACCATGCCGCCGTGGCCGTGACCACCCATCGCCAGTTGGGGGGCATTGGGCTGATACTGGGCCGGACGGACGCGGGCGTCGCCGACGACCTTCATCTTGTTGACCACCCCGGAGACACCGGCCACGCGGCCTGCAAGCGAGGCAGCTTGGGCCTTCTGGGTCTCGCTGGCAACGCCGCCAGAGAGTGTGACGAGACCGCTCTGGGTCTCGATCTCAATCCGGTAGCTGCTCAGTTCGGGGCTGCCCTTCAGGACGCGGGCGACGGCGTCAGCGGTCGCCTGGTTCTGGCTCGGGGCTTGGGCAAAGGCACAAGCGGCGGTGGCCGCCACGAGGCCCAGCGCGGTCGAAATCCGTTTCAGTCCGAGCAACATGGAATGGTCCTCTTCCCGCGAAACCCGATACGGGCGGTCGGACGACGAGCGGGAAACGCCGTCCATTCGGGGTTATTTTCCGCCGTAAAACGATACGGAAACGGCTCGCGAGGACGGCGAGTCGGCTGAGGTTAGAGTCGAAGATGCGTTCTCGAAAGCCGCGCCGGACTATCAGGCCGTCGGCGGATCGGAAGCCGGTGGGATGTGGACTCAACTGGAGAGGAGCATGCCGGGAATCGACCCGTCGATCTGGAATCGTGGCAACTATGGAGCACGATTCTGAGCCCGTCAAATCGCGGCGCAAAAAAAAACGGGGCCAGATGGCCCCGAATGTTCAAACTTATTTTAGGCTCACGACTTGTGTCGCCAAAACAATCAGGCGATTGCCGGAATTTCAGCGCCGACGTGAAGAACGGTCGTGCGGGTATGCTCGGATGAAGTGTTGCCGATAGTCATGCCGATAAGGAGGGCCGTCATGGTCCCGCCAGCAAAGAGGGCGAATTCTGAATCTTCCCGGCCGCAAAGCCCACCGGCGATTCCAAGGCCGACCATCGCGATGACGAAGATCACCCGACCGCGTTCGGCCCATCGGGCGACCGAAATCAACCGGGTCATGCACAGCGACACGACGCCGCAGACCTGGAAAAGAATGACGACCATCTCAAGCACCGACGAAAGGCTGACGTTGGACCAGGCCATGCAGGCTCCTTCCTTGGAAGCTGTATGGGGTGGTTGACCGTTGCAAGGGGTCAAGCGGGTGGGAGAGGATTGGGAGAGCCTAAATGCACTGTCCGCGCCAAACTTGAGTTATTCCAAATAATCCGCAATATCCGGTAATGCAAGTCGAAAACTTGATGAAAAAGCCGCCCTCGTCCGGATTTTTTCCGAACGGGGGCGGTAAGATTTACACGAATTCCCGCCGAATCTTGCGGTTCTTACAAGATCGGCAAGGTTCGGAGGGTCAGCGGCGTTTGCCGGCTGGCATCCGGCCATTGGCACGGTTTGACGGCATGATGGTGGCCTCCAGTTCAGCCTGGCCGCCGATGTCGACGACCTTCCAGCCCTTCGCCTCCTTGCGGAGGGTGATCGTGCGCCGGTACTGGCCGGCCTTGTGGTTCGACTTGCCGAGGATCACCCCGAAGCGGCCCGTGCTCTTCGGGATATTCGTATCAACGATCTGATAGCCGTCGAGCGCCTTGAACAGGTCGTTCAACGACTCGTCTGAGATGCTCTGGTCCAGAATCGTGGCGAAGAGCTTCCTCATGGTCTCGGTGCCGGTCTCTTGGGCCTGGCCCGCGCGAAGCGCTGTGGCCTCGACGATCCGGTCTCGATCCTTGGCATTGACGGCCTTGAGGAAGGCGACCGTAGCGCGAATCGGGTCCTGGAAGCTGGGCGGGCCGTTGTCGTTGCCGCCGCCGCCGCCGGGCATGGCCCCAGACCCTTCAAGACCGCCCGGGTAGCCGGCACCCGGTCCCGGGGGCATACCAGGCATACCAGGCATGCCAGGCATATTGGGCATGCCGTTTGGGCTCATCGCAGGATTCGCGCCGCCGGGAGCGCCGGGCGCACCGGGGTAGCCGGCGGGCATGCCACCCGGCCTCATTGAGGCTTGCATGCCGGGACCACCGCCGGGGGCGGCTGACTCACCTTTCGTCGCGGCGTCTGCCTTCGCCACGTCGGCGGGAGCGGCCGAGGTATTGGCGAGATTCAGGAGTTCGGCCGTCCCGGAGGCGTCGCCCTTGGCGGCGGGTGCGGCGGGCTCTTCGGCGGCGGTCGTCTCGCCCTTGGCCGGCGCGGGCTTCACGGCGGCCGGGGTCGCTGATGCCGGTGCTGCCGCCGGGGCCTCGGTCTCGTCACCCTTGGCGACGGTCTCGGCGTCTGGGCTCGCCTTCGCAGAGACTACGCCGTCGGCCGGGGGGACTGCCTCGGGTGCGGCGGCGGTGTCCGACGCAGGGTCGGGGACGCTGCCGCCACATCCGAACCACGTTAGGCTGAGGCCGACCACCGCAAGGTGGAGGCTCCACGCTCTTGCTCGTCTCATCGGAGTGTGTTCCTTTTGTGGATCAGTCCACCCTCGGTTTTGATCGCGCCTCAGCGCGGCGACGATGGTGTCCACGAGAAGTGGTGATGTCGACAGACCTGATTCCCAAACCCATTCGCGAATTATGACGCCTCTGCATACAAGAAGGAAGGGGCTGTTCCCGCACAGGACTTTCTTTACCCCTCGCATAAGATGCGCGTACCGCGAGCGTTCGGCCCTCGTCGGAGAGCCTCATGGACCTTATTTAGACTACAACCAAGCGACTATCGCCGATCTTTGCGGTCGGGATCGACGGTCATGAACACCGGAACGGTCGCATATTGGCCCTTTGACGACTCATTCGTGCCCATCGGCGAGGTGGGCGGACGCGAAATGATGGGTTCGTTCCGGATCGTCCGGGG
>JANXSY010000187.1 GCA_025356435.1 Isosphaeraceae bacterium
GAGACCATCGGGGCGCTCGCTCCGTCAGTAGGCTGGGTGATGCTCATCAAGGTTCGCCCTGGTAATCAAGAGTAGGGGAGTGATCACGTCGCCGCTAATCGACTTGTCGTTCAGGTGGTCGAACGAGGCGGCCACCGCGGCCTTGCCCTGTTCGACGGGGTCTTGGAGGATCGTGGCAAGGAGTTGACCCGTCCTGATCGCCTCGAAGGCGGCCTTGCTGCCGTTAAAGCCGATCACCATGACATCGTTCCAGCCCTCGGCGTGGGCGACTTCGGCGGCGGCGACGGCCAGCTCATCGGCCTGGGCGACGATCGCGCGGATGGCTCCTTTGTCGTGACGACGCACGAGGTCGGTCATCACGGCCTTGGCCTTATCTTCCTGGAAGTTGGTGTATCGGTCGTCGGAGATGACGATCTCGGGATGGTCCTTGAGAACCGATCGAAGGCCCTCGTTCCGCTTGCGCTGGGGGCTCGAACCCTGGGTACCCTGGAGGTAGATCATCTTGCCACCCTTGGACCCGAGCGCGGCAACGAGAGCCTTGCCCTGAGCCTGCCCCCCCCGGGCGTCGTCGGCTCCGACGTAGGTGACGACCTGACCGCCGTTGACCCGCCGGTTGAGGGTGACGACGGGCACCTTGGCACGATTCGCGGCCTCAACGGCCGGGACGAGGGCGTCTTCGTCGCGGGGACAGAGGATGAGCAAGTCGATCCCGCGATTGAGCAGCGCCTCGACCTGGGTGATCTGCTTGAGGTCGTCGTCCTGCCCGTCGCGGACGTCGATGGTGATCCCCAACTCCTTGGCCTTCGCCTCTAACCCCTGTTTCTGGGCGACGAAGAACGGATGGCTGAACATCGGCAAGACTGCGCCGATGCGGAACGGTTTTCCGGCCGGTTTGGATGCGATCGTCCCGGAAGGATCGTTGACGTGGCTCTCGCCGCAGCCGACGAGGAACGTCAGGCCGATGAGGAGGAGCGATCGGCGGAGGGGCTTCACGTTGGGGTCTCGCGTCGGGCCGGGGTTGTCGGTGGAATCGGCACCCATCCTACGCCCGTTCCGAGCGTCGGGCCAGGGCGTCGGCGGCGGCAAAGATGAGGATCACCGCGCCGGTGACGAGGGTCCGGTATTCGTCGGGGAAGCCACTCATGGTGATGAGCGTGGCGAGACTCTGAAGCAGCAGGCACCCCGCCGCTGCGCCGAGGACGCTGCCGCTGCCGCCTAGGAGCGAGATGCCGCCGACGACACAGGCGGCGATCGAGTCCAGCTCGAAGTTTGCCCCCGTATCGGGCTTGGCGACGCGGACCCAGGAGAGGAGCAAGACGGCCGCAACCCCCGATGCCAGGCCGCTAAGTGCGAAGGTGGCGACCTTGATCCGCGTCGTCCGGACTCCCGCCAGCCGGGCCGCTTCGGCATTGCCGCCGACCGCGTAGACATACTGTCCGAACACGGTTTGTCTGAGGACGAGCCAGGCCAGGCCCGCCATCCCCAGAAAGACGAACCCGCGAAACGGGACGAGTGTGCCCCCGAGTGTCACCCCTCGGTTGAGGACTTCAAACGTCCGGACGCCGCTGATGGGATTTCCGCCGAGCAGCACGAAGGCCGCCCCTCGATAGATCAGAAGGGTGCTCAGCGTGGTGACGAAAGGATTGGTCCGCGCGATCGCGACGAACCCGCCATTAATCGCCCCCAGGATCAACCCGACGCCGAGGGCGACGACAATGCACGGGATTAGACCATAGCCACGACTGGAGACCCAGGCTGTGCATGCGGCCGAGAGGGCCAATGCCGCCCCTTGCGAGAGGTCGAACCCGCCGCCGATCAGCACAAACGTCTGTCCCGCCGCGAGCACGCCGACGATGCTGGCGAGAGTGAGGATGCTGCCTAACGTTCCCGGCGTGAAGAATCGCTCGGTTCGGACCATGAGCACGAGCGCCACGACGGCCAGGGCGAGCTGAGGAAGCCGGGCGAGGATGGCCCGCCAGGGGACGCGGCGATCGGGATCGGTCATCGTTGGGGCTCGGTGGAAGGGCAGGGATCGTCGACCATCGCCGCGAGCAACGCCTGCTCGGTCGCGCCTTCGGCCGGGATATCGCGGACAACCCGCCCGGCGCGGAGGACGACCAGGCGGTCGGCGAGCCGGAGCAGTTCGTGGGTATCGGACGTGACCAGCAAGACCGCGAGGCCGGCGTCGGCCCAGGCCTCGACCCGTCGATGGATGGCCTCGCGGGTCTTCACGTCGATCCCTCGGGTCGGGTCGTTGAGGATCAGAAGTTCAGGGCCGGTTGCTGCCCATCGGGCGAGTAAGACCTTTTGCTGGTTGCCGCCCGAAAGGGTGACGGCCTTCTGGCCGAGCGAGGCGTGGGCGACCTCGAAGTCTCGACAGAGCGACTCGGCCTCGCGACGGGCCGCGCGGCGGTCGAGCCAGCCGAACCGGGAGAGTTTGGGCAAGCGGGCCAGGGTGATATTTTCGAGGATGCCGAGCGTGGCAATGAGCCCATCGCGACGACGGTCAGCCGGGACCGAGGCCATGCCCAGCGCACGCGCCTCGGCTGGATGACTCGGGCGGTAGGCTCGGTCCTGCCACTCGATCGTGCCGGATCGGAGTCGAGACGCGCCGAAGAGGACGCGGGCCAGCTCTTCGTGACCGGCCCCCGCCAGCCCCGTCAGGCCGACGATCTCACCGGGTCGGACCTCGATTGAAACCCCGTCGAGTGAGCTACCGACCGCGTCGCGGACGCGGAGGATCGGCTCTCCTTGGCCAGCACGTCTTGATGACTGCCGTATGTCGACAACCTCTCCGACCATCGCTGCCATGAGGCGATCGGGGGGAAATTCGGCCGTTGGCCAGGTGCCAACACACGAGCCGTCGCGGAGGACGGTGATGCGATCGGAAATCGTGGCGACTTCGTCGAGATGGTGTGAGATGTATACGATCGCCAGGCCGTCGGCGCGGAGCGTTCGGAGGGTCGCGAACAGCCGATCGGCCTCGGACCGCGTGAGCGCGGCGGTCGGCTCATCGAGGACAACGACGCGGGCCTTACGGCCGAGGACGCGGGCGATCTCAACGAGTTGGCGCTGGCCAGTTGTGAGAGTTTCGACACGTCGCGAGGCGTCGAGCGGAAAACCGAGGTCGCGGAGCCTCTCGACGGCACTTCGGCGGATCGCCCGACGGTCGATCCAGGGGCCGAACCGAGGCTCCTCGCCGAGCGCCAGGTTCTCGGCGACGGTGAGGCCGCCGACGAGGCTGAATTCCTGATGGATGACGGCAATGCCGTGGCGGATCGCGTCGGCCGGTCCGGCGAACCGAACGAGACGGCCGTCGAGGCGCACCTCACCGCGATCGGGCCGGACGGTGCCACCGAGCACGCCCATGAGCGTGCTTTTTCCGGCCCCGTTCTCGCCGCAGAGGGCGTGGATCTCGCCGGGTCTCACGTCGAAATCCACACCCAGAAGCGCCCTGACACCTGGATACTCTTTCCCGATGCCCGTGAGCGCAACGCGGGGACCGGAATGGGTCGTACCAAGACTCATCGCCATACCGTCGGCCTCACGCCGATCCGGGGCGGCGGACCGGCTTGTCGGAGGGGCCGGTCTTGCGTTTGGCCTTGACCACGATCGGGATCTTCAGGCCCTTCGTCGGCTTAGTGGCCGGGTCGATGGGCTTCGATGACGGGAAGAGGTGTTCGATCACGTCGTCAAGAGTATCCACCGAATGGAACGAGACGTCGGCCTTGACCTCGGCAGGCAACTCGATCAGGTCTTTCTCGTTGTGCCGAGGGATGAGGATCTTCGTGATCCCAGCCCGACGCGCGGCGAGAACCTTCTCGCGAACCCCGCCGACGGGCAAGACCCGGCCGGTAAGCGTGACCTCGCCCGTCATCGCCAGATTTTGATGGATGGCCTTCTTGCGGAAGAGGCTCATCAGTGCGGCCGAGATCGCGACCCCCGCCGACGGTCCATCCTTCGGCACGGCACCGGCGGGTACGTGGATGTGGAGGTCGGTCTTGACGATCTTGGCCGCGTCAAGACCCATTTCCTTAGCGTGGCTCCTCAGAAAGCTCAGCGCGGCCTGAGCGCTCTCACGCATCGACTCGCCGAGCAGGCCGGTGAGGGTAAGCGTCCCTTTTCCGGGCATTCCGGTCACTTCGATGAAGAGGATCTCGCCGCCGGTGGGGGTCCAGGCGAGGCCGGTCGCGACGCCCGGCGTGCCAGTGCGGTCGGCGACCTCGCGGAAGAACTTCGGTGGGCCGAGGGAGTCGACGATCCGGTCGGGTATTACGGTCGTCGCGACCCGGTTCCCCTCGGCGTGCTTGCGGGCGATCTTGCGGCAGACCGTGGCGATCTCGCGTTCGAGGTTTCGTAAGCCGGCTTCACGGGTGTAGTCGGCGATGATCCGGCGGACGGTCTCGTCAACGAACGCGACGTTTTTCGTCGTCAGGCCGTGAGCTTCGAGCTGCTTGGGGATGATAAACTTCTGCGCGATCAGCAGCTTCTCCTCCTCGCTGTAGCCGGGGAGTTGGAGCACCTCCATCCGGTCGATCAGCGGGGCGGGGATAGTCTCAAGCATGTTGGCGGTGGCGATGAACATCACCTTCGAGAGGTCGAAGTCGACGTCAAGATAATGGTCTCGGAAGGTCGAGTTCTGCTCGGGGTCAAGCACTTCGAGCAGCGCGGCGGAGGGGTCTCCCCGGAAGTCGTTGCCCAGCTTGTCGACCTCATCAAGCATGAAGACGGGGTTGTTCGTCTTCGCCTTGCGGATGCCCTGGATGATCCGACCGGGCATTGCGGCCACATAGGTACGCCGGTGCCCGCGGATCTCGGCCTCGTCGTGGACGCCTCCGAGGCTGATTCGGATAAACTCGCGACCGAGCGCCTTGGCAATGCTCTTGCCGAGTGAGGTTTTTCCAGTCCCCGGCGGGCCGGAGAAGCAGAGGATCGGCCCCTTCATGTCCTTCTTGAGCTTGCGAACGGCCAGATATTCGAGGATGCGCTCTTTGATCTTTTCAAGGTCGTAATGGTCGGCGTCGAGCACCTTTCGGGCGCGGCGGAGGTCGAGCCGGTCGCGACTCGACTTTGACCAGGGAAGCACGGCGAGCCAGTCGAGATAGGTCCGAACGATCGAATACTCGGCCGAGCTGGGGTGCATCCCGGAGAGGCGTTCCATCTCTCGCTCGGCTTCTGCGAGCACGCCCTCGGGCGGCTTGGCCTTTTCGAGCTTGGTCCAGAGTTCATCGAGCTCGGGATTGTCAGGCTCTCCCTCGCCGAGTTCGTCCTGGATCGCCTTGATCTGCTGGCGGAGGAAGTGGTCGCGCTGGGCCTTGGTGATTTCGGAACCGACTTGCGCCTGGATCTTGGTCGCAAGTTCGAGGACCGTCAGTTGCCGCGCGAGCAGTCCGCCGAGCTTCGTGAGCCGGGCCTTGACGTTGGTCTCGTCAAGGAGAAGTTGTTTCTCCTCGATCGAGAACGGCAGGCTCGAACCGAGCAGGTCGGCAAGACGACCCGGCTCGTGGGTATTCATCGCGGCGACCTGCAGCTCTTCAGGCACCTGCTGACTCTGGTCGACCATCCGCCGGAAGAGGTCATTGACGTGGTGCGTCAGGGCGTCGAGTTCGACCCCTTCCTCGACGACGTCTTCAAGCGGTTCGAGGCGGCCGATGAGATAGGGCTCGGTCTGGACAATCTCTACGATCTTGGCGCGGAACATCCCCTGGCAGACGACACGCGTCGAACCGTCGGGGAATTTGAGCATCTTGAGGACGCTGCCGACGGAGACGGTCGTGTAGAGGTCGGCCAGCTTAGGGTCGTCGATGTCGGGCTGGCGCTGGGTGGCGAGGGCCAACATCTTGTCGCCGAGGTTGATCTCGTCGATCAACTTGATGCCCGACCCTCGGTTGACCACGAGCGGCACGACCGTCTGGGGAAAGACGACGTCAGACCGCAGCGGCAAGATCGGTATGCGATCGGGCAGGGAAGGTGTCGGCTCGTTCCGCTCGGAGCGGGAAAGGACTCGCCCGGTAGCCGCCAATTCGGCGACTCTATCCGCCTCGGCCTCGCCGGGCCGGACCGGGTTTCT
Organism: Isosphaeraceae bacterium; assembly: GCA_025356435.1. Lineage (GTDB taxonomy): Bacteria > Planctomycetota > Planctomycetia > Isosphaerales > Isosphaeraceae > CAMFLR01. The sequence continues at coordinate 6,071 of JANXSY010000187.1, forward strand.
GCTTCGGGTTTTGGGGCGAGGCTTGCGTTCTTTGCTCATGGTCCGAATTGCGTGCGAGGTGTTTCGATAGGCGTGGCGAGACTCTAGGATACCCTAGTACTGTTCCAGACACGATCCCTCACCGATAGTTCATCAGGTCGCATTTATTCAGGTTACCAAAAAAATCGCGATCCCGATTTGCCCTCTAGACGCGGGGGTCGGGACGTTCCAGCTTGGCCGAAGTCAGTGGCGTAAGGATTCCTACTACGTATCATATCCACGCCGGTCTGTGGGAGCAACGATGATGAGACTCGATGCTTAGTTCCGGCCCCGGAAAATCAAACCGCCTGGTTCGCGACCACGGGGGCGGCACCGCCGCTATGCCACCGTGTTTGACCTCGACCTTGAGTGCCCTGCGAACGCCACTTTCGATGCAACGACTTCGATGTCGACCGAGTTGATGACTCGTTCGGGACCGATCGCCTCAAGAAGTCGCTTCCTGACCTCGGCGTCCTTTTCCCATCACCGCAAGATTTGGACCAGCACATTTCTGAGCCGCTGCCGGGCGAATGGATCGAGGTTTCCGGCCCACCGGAGGCGGAAGGTGCGGCTTGGGCCGAATCGGCCGACGACGGCGAAGGGGGAGCCCGACTGGGAGTCGTCGCGGACGATGGCGCGGATCTGCGAGGCTTTTCTGCTGGAGAGTTGGCCTCGAACGATCACGGCTGAGCCGTCTCGGGAGATCAGAAAGTCGGAACCGAGGCCGAAACCGAGTTGCAACCGGAGCCACCAGCCCATGACTATTTCTTCCACCAGTCGGTCTCGTCTTCGAACGAGTCGCCGAACTTCGACTGGTAGTGAAACGCCTGGAGGGTCTGGTAGCTGCTCAGGGCGAGGAGGCCGACCAACAGGGCGTTGTAGTAACTCTCCTGCTTCACGAAGTAGATCGCCAGGAGTCCGGCGGTGAGGATCGAGATAATGTAGGCCCGTCGCTGCCCTTGGCGACGATTGTGCATGCTCAGCAGGATCATCGTGATCTGCCCGCCGTCAAGGGGCATGATCGGTAAGAGGTTGAACAGGCCCCAGTAGAGGTTGATCTCGATCAGGAAGATGATCGCGGCAACGACGTGGGGAGTCGGCAAGACCTGTCCCCGGAAGAGCCGGTAATTCCAGACGTTCCCCGGCGAGATCCGCAGGAATAGGCAGGTGAGGGCGATCGTCAGTCCCATCAGCAGGAAACCCGCCCCTGGTCCCATGATGAGAACGAGAAGCCGCTGCCGCATGCTCTGGCGGTCATTGTCGTAGACGCATAGCCCACCCATGCTGTAGAGCAGGACGTCGGGCGACGCCCCGAATCGGCGGGCGACGAGCGCGTGACCGAACTCGTGGAAGATCAAGGACAGGAAGATGCAGGCGATCCAGATGAAGAAGAACGTCCCCCCCGCCGTCAGGGTGTCTTTCCCCAAAAAGGCCGCGATGATCCAGAAGAACGGATTAATCCGCACCGGGATGCCCAGCAGGCGGAAACGAACGTCGAACTCGGTCGGTGCGGGCACTCCGAACATGAGGCAGACCACCTAACGAAAAGCGTTGTCGATGAGACCCATCCGGCCGACACCAAGTTAGACCCGATCGCCGTCAGCGACAAGGGTTAAGGGTCATCGAATCCAATTCGGCCGGTCGCCCGGGTTTGCATCGCTTCCCCTGGCCTTGCTCCGAGACTACGATAACGGGGCCTCAATCTCACCGAATGGCCGTTGCTTGGCGTGCATTTTATGAAATCGCTCCCATCGCTCAAGCATCGCGTCGACGCCTTCGACGGCCTCCGTGCCCTCGCCGCGCTAGGGGTCTATTATTGCCACTCGGGCAACGATATCGTCATCCCGCCGATCGTGATCCGGGGCCACACCGGGGTCCATCTCTTCTTCGTGCTCAGCGGCTATTTGTTGTTCTCTCCGTTCCTGAAAAGCCTGATCGAAGGCACGCCCGCCCCATCAACCGGCCGGTTTTATCTCCGACGCTTCCTGCGGATCTACCCGCCCTATCTGGTCGCGCTGGTCCTATTCACCCTCATACGCTTTGCCGCGCATCTCAAACCGCCCGGCTTGAAGAACATAGCATCGCATCTCTTTCTCCTATTCAACTACTTCGACCGCAACGACTTCTTCTCGATCAATGCCGCCTTCTGGACCCTCGCCATTGAGGCCCAGTTCTATCTGCTCTTGCCCCTAGTCGTCTGGGCCGCTGCGAGACTTTTCGGCCGGAACGAGGCGGCCGTAAGGTTCTTGATCCTCGCTTTGATCGCCGTCGGAATCGTGGTCCGGATCGCCGAGTTCGTCTACGTCGACGGCGCGCACATACCCCGCACCATCGACTATCCCCGGTTCACCACCGTCTTCGCCTATCTCGACCTTTTCGCCTTCGGCATGCTCGCCGCTTACCTCGACGGCAAGGTCGTTGACCGGATTCGAGGCTCGCGAACGACACGGATCGGCCTCGTGACGGCGGGAATTATCGTGGCCCTGATCCCCAACTATTGGTCTTATCTAATCAACGCCAATGGTTGGCTCCTCGCGGACGACCTGATCTACACCGCGAGCTATCCCGTCCTCGTCTGCCTTGGCTTCGCCTTGATCTTGTTGGCGGTCTGCGGGACGCCCGAAGGAGGGTCAGGTTTGCTGACCTGGCGACCGCTCGTCTTCCTCGGGCAGATTTCCTATAGTCTGTACCTCTACCACATCGGGGTGGAATACGCGGTCGCGAAGCTCGATCCCCTGCGGTCGGTGGCCGATCCGTATCTCCGCAACCTCGGACACGCCCTGATCGCCTTCCCGCCAACGGTGTTGGTCTCGGTCGTGATGTACTACGCGGTCGAGCGGCCGTTCCAGCGCAGGCTCTCGCGGTTCAAGACGCCGCCGAAGCCCGTCGCCGAACTGCTGCCCACGGCCTGATGCCATTCCCCCAAGACTTGCGAGCAGCCTTGATGAAGTTCACCAAAATGCACGGGATCGGCAACGACTACGTCTACGTCGATTGCGTGCGGAACCCGATGCCCGTCGATCCGGCGGCGCTCGCCGTCGCCGTGAGCCCGCGCAACTTCGGCATCGGAGCCGACGGCCTCATCCTCATCTGCCCGTCCACCATCGCGGACGCCCGGATGCGGATGTTCAACGCGGACGGCTCGGAATCCGAAATGTGCGGCAACGGCCTCCGCTGCGTGGCGAAGTACGTCCACGATCATGGGATCGCACCCAAGAGTCGGATCACGATCGAGACCGGCCGCGCCGTCCTGACGTTGGACCTGGAGGTCGTGAACGGGAAAGCGCAGCGAATCCGGGTCGACATGGGCGCGCCGATCCTCGCCTCGGCCGAGATCCCCACGACCCTGGCAGGCGATCCGCCGGTCGAAGTTCCCATCGTCGTCGAGGGACGCGAGTATCGGGTCACGGCGGTCTCGATGGGCAACCCGCACGCGGTCGTTTACGTCGGCGATGCGGCCGGATTCCCGCTCGAATCGCTCGGCCCGAAGTTTGAGACCCACCCGGCGTTCCCGCGCCGGGTGAACAGCCATTTCGTCCAGGTCCTGAGCCCGAGCGAGGTCATCATGCGGACCTGGGAACGTGGTTCGGGGATCACGCTCGCGTGCGGGACGGGTGCGTGCGCGGTCTGCGTGGCGGGCGTCCTCACAGGTCGCACCGGGGCGACGCTGCTAGCCCACCTGCCGGGCGGCGACCTTGAACTGGAATGGGGCGGGGCGGGCCATCCGGTCTTCATGACGGGGCCGGCGACCGAGGTTTTCTCGGGCGAGTGGATCGGGTAGGATCGGTTGGACTCAACCCGAGGAGGCGAACCGATGCAAACGATCACCCGAGAGCGCAAGTCGTCCGGTCGGGGTCAAACGGGCGAGCCGGCCACGCCAGCCAAGCCCGAGGTCGGGATGATCCTGGATGAGGATCTCCTGGACGCGATCATCGCCGATCGTCAAGCGACCGGGGCCGACCGACGTGACGAGGTTTGGGACGGAGTCTACATGATCATGCCGCAGCCCAACGATACGCATCAGGAGATCGTGGCGGAGCTACTCATCACTTTCCGCGACGCTCTGGGCCGGACCCCGAAGCTGCGACCCGGCGTGAACGTCTCCGACCGCGACGACGATTGGACGAAGAATTATCGAGGCCCCGACTTGGTCGTCTTCCTCGAAGGGACCACGGCCATCAACCGCGACACCTACTGGCTCGGTGGTCCGGATTTTGCCGTCGAGGTCATCAGCAAGGGGGACCGGTCGCGGGACAAGCTCGACTTCTACGCCAAGGTCAACGTCCGCGAGCTGCTGCTCGTCGATCGATTCCCCTGGTCTCTCGAACTCTACCGTAACCTCGGCGGCGTGATGGAGC
>JANXSY010000240.1 GCA_025356435.1 Isosphaeraceae bacterium
TCCGTGACTGGAGTTCAGACGTGTGCTCTTCCGATCTGTTGTCGACGATCCCACCGGCGACGCGATCGGCCGAAGCTCACCTTAGAGGTTTCGCTTCGGCCGTGATGTCTCTGCTGAGTTCGACCCGTCGTCCGTGTCTTACCTCAACCTCGCGTCGCTGCGTTCTCAGCGGCGACAAGAGGATAATACCAGGGTTCTGACGTCGATCAATAGGCAACCGTCGGAAAACTCTCGATTCCTTCCCGAAGGCTTCTCAGTGCTCTATTTGAAGAAGGTCGAGGCTTCCTCGTAATAGGTGAGGTCGAGGGTCTTTGTGGCTGCCACGCCTTTCCCTAGAGTGGTTTCGATAATCCTGGTTCCCGAGAGGGCGACCATCGTCCCGAACCGTTGCTGGACGACAAGATTTCCCGCAGCTAGGCCGAGTCGAGTGGCCAAGACGCGGTCATATGCGCTGGGGGGGCCACCGCGTTGAAGGTGGCCGAGTACGACGCAGCGGGTCTCGTAACCTGTTTGGTCTTCGACCAATTTGGCGACGGCGTTGCCGACCCCGCCCAGGCGGACATGACCGAAGGCGTCTGTCTCGGCGTCAAGGGTCGTTAACCCCCGCTCGGGGAATTCGGCACCTTCAGAGACGACGACGATGCCGTAGTTCTTGCCCTCAGCCCGACGGCGCTGGAGGACCTGAACGACATGGTTAATGTTAATTGGGATTTCCGGGACGAGGATATAGTCGGCGGCGACGGCGATGCCTGAGAAACAGGCGATCCATCCCGCATGCCGGCCCATCGTCTCGATGACCATGACGCGGCGATGGCTCTCGGTGGTCGTCCGGATCCGGTCGACAGCCTCGGTCACGATGTTGATCGCGGTATCGAACCCGAAGGTGAAATCGGTCACCATCAGGTCGTTGTCGATGGTTTTGGGGACGCCCACCATCGGCAGGCCGTGCTCGATGAAGAGTCGATTTGCGACACCGAGGGTGTCATCTCCCCCGATCGCGACGAGGGCGTCGAGACCGAGTGATTTGAAGTTTTCCAAGAGAGCCGGGATGTCGCTGGCCTGATTCTTGAAGGGATTCGTGCGTGAGGAACCGAGGATCGTCCCCCCTTTGGCGATAATCCCGTCGGTCTCATTCAGCTCGAGATCGCGCGTGAAGCCTCGAATGAGACCGCGCCAGCCCTCAAGGATGCCGACGCAAGTGTGGCCGTCGTTCGTGACGCGCTGGACGACGGCGCGAATCACTGCATTCAGGCCGGGGCAATCGCCACCCCCGGTCAATAAACCGACTTTCATGGAGATTTCCTGGGCAAAGCGAACGGAGAGTATCGAGAGAGTCTGTCCGGATAGACGACTCGACGATAACAGGACCGAAGCGCGGATTCCAGCCACTATCTCCCAACGAGAGTGACTCATCGATCGCGTGGGATGATGTTGGACGAGGAGATAAGTTGTGAGATGACAGGACGGGGAGCAATACGGGGGTGAGATTTAACTGGATTTGGCGGGTGGTTTTATGGCGAGGGCTGAGCTCTCGGAGGAGCTATGAACGAGATCGATCGCTCTGTATCAAGTACAGGCGGGCTCCAAAACGCCCAATGCTGGACTTTGCGGGTTAATCCAGTTTCGGTTTGGGCGGCATGAATTCACGCTCGATCCAGGTCGTATCGACCTTGCCTTCGGCGAAGGCTTCGTTGCGGAAGATCCGTTTGTGGAGGGGGATGGTCGTCTGGACCCCTTCGATCACGAGTTCGTCGAGGGCGCGACGCATCTTGGCCATCGCGTCGTCACGCGTTGGTGCATGGACGATGAGCTTGCCGATGAGCGAGTCGTAGTTCGGCGGGATCGAATATCCGGCCTGGATGTGCGAATCCCACCGGACGCCTGGGCCGCCGGGGATGCGAAGGCCGGTGATCTTGCCGGCCGATGGGCGGAAGTCGAGGTCGGGGTCTTCGGAATTGATCCGGCACTCGAAGGAGTGGCCACGGATGACGATCTGATCCTGGCTGAAGGAAAGCTTCTCGCCCGAGGCGATGCGGATCTGTTGTTTCACGAGGTCGATGCCGGTCGTCATCTCGGTGACGGGGTGTTCGACCTGGATGCGGGCGTTGACCTCGATGAAGTAGAAATTATTGTCGGAGTCGACGAGGAACTCGCATGTGCCCGCGTTGGTGTAGCCGACGGCCTTGGCGAGGCGGACTGCGGCCTCGCCGAGTCGCTGTCGGACCTTGTTCGGCAATGTCGACGCAGGGGCTTCTTCGACGAGCTTCTGATGGCGTCGCTGGAGCGAACAGTCGCGGTCCCAGCAGTGGACGACGTTGCCGTGGTTGTCCGCGAGGATTTGCACCTCGACGTGCTTGGGCTTATCGATGAACTTTTCGAGATAGACGCTGGAGTTCTTGAACGCCGCTTCGGCCTCGTTCTTGGCAGATTGGAGCGAGGCGGCGAACGAAGATTCGTCGCGACTGACCCGCATTCCTTTGCCGCCACCGCCGGCCGCCGCCTTGATCAGGACGGGGAAGCCGATCGTGCGGGCGAGCGCCATGGCCTCGTGTGGCGAGCCGATCGGGCCGCTCGAACCCGGTACGCAAGGGACTTTCGCGGCCAGCGCGACTGCTTTCGCCTCGGTCTTCAGGCCCATCCGGCGGATAGCTTCGTGGGGGGGGCCGATGAACTCGAAGTTGCAGTCACGACAGATTTGGGCGAAGTCTGGATTCTCGCTGAGGAATCCATAGCCGGGGTGGATCGCTTGCACGTCAGCCACTTCGGCTGCGGCGATGATCCTGGGAATGTTGAGATACGAGTCGGTACTCTGGGCCTTGCCGATGCAGATCGCGCGATCGGCGAGTTCGAGATAAGGGGCGTTGCGGTCGGCCTGGGAGTAGACGACGACGACTTCGACGCCTAACTCCTTGCAGGCACGGATGACCCGCAAGGCGATCTCGCCGCGGTTGGCCACAAGAATTCGCTGGAACATCGGCGGGACCTGCCAGGGCGCGTTTATGGATAAGGGAGTCGGCGGGGCGATCGTGTCAGGCCGGGTTGACGCGGAACAGCGGCTGACCGAATTCGACCGACTGGCCACTCTTCACGAGGATCTCGGTGATCGTGCCGTTGAGCCCTGCGGGTATGTCTGTGAAAACCTTCATTGCCTCGATGACGCACACCGTCGAGTCGGTCCGGATATTGGTGCCGATTGAGACATAAGGCGCGGCGTCAGGCGAACTGGAGGCGTAATAGGTCCCGACCATCGGGCTTTCGATGACGACACCCGAAGGAGCGGCGGGGGCGGCCGGGAGGGCGGGCGGTTGAGCGGCGACGAGGGTCGCTGTCGGAGGTGGCTGAGGCACGCTCTGCGTCGAGACGACCGGGCTGGTCTCAGGGCCTCGTCGTCGGAGTCGGATCTGAGTCCCGCCCTCGACGAAGTCGATCGCCGTCAGGTCATAGCGCTTCATCAGACGAACGAGTTGGCGGATGGCTCGGACGTTCTCGGCCTCAGCCTCTTCCAACGGGGTTCCCGGCATGTCCTACGCTCCGCATTCTTTATCGATATCTCTCGTCTGGCGAGAGCTTTGAAGCAATCAAGTCGGCGAATCAGAGGGAAATGGTGTCGAGTGACTTCGGCAGCTTCGAGAGGACTTCGCAACCCTCGTCGGTCACGAGAACGTCGTCTTCGATCCGAATGCCACCCCTATCGGGGAGATAAATGCCCGGCTCGATGGTGAGAACCATCCCGGCCTGAAGTGGAGAGTCATTGACGCTACGAAGGACAGGAGCCTCGTGGACATCTCGCCCGATCCCGTGTCCCACGGCGTGATTAAAGAAAGGACCGAAGCCTGCCTCCTCGATGACTGAGCGAGCTTCGGCATCGATGGTCCGAGCCATCACGCCCGGTCGGATCGCGGCGATGGCTCGTTGCTGAGCCTCCGCCACGGCCAGGTAGACCGATTCAAACTCGGGAGCGACCTTACCCGTGACCAACACCCTCGTCAAGTCGCTTTTGTACGCGCGTCCCGACGCTCCCCAGTCGATCAGCACGAGGTCGCGATTCCCGAGCACTCCCTCGGACGTCGGTCGGGCGTGTGGTAATGCGGCACGAGGGCCGAACGCGACGATCGGCGGGAAGCTCGCCCCGCTCGCCCCGTGAGTGCGGAGGGCAGCTTCGAGAAAGTCGGCTGCGTCCTTCTCGGTCACGCCGGGACGAAGCCAGGCGCGAAGGTCGAGAAACGCGGCCTCGGCCATGCCGATGGCCTCTCGGAGGGTCTGAATCTCATCGGCGTCTTTGATCGTACGAAGGGCCTCGACTTTTCCCTTGGTCGCGACCAACTCGACGCCCAGGGCCGCCTCGGCGAGCGTGTGGAAGTCGTCAACCGTCGTCGATTGACTCTCGAATCCGAGCCGTCTCAGGCCGAGCGACGATGCCAGTTCGCCGATCCCGACCGGCATCGGTTGGCCGATCGGCCGGATCAAGATTTCGAGGTCAGGGCATTCCTGGTCCAGTTGGACGGAGAATCGACCGTCGGAAATTACGATCACCCGGTCTTGGGTCAACAGGAGCGTCGTTGAATCGCCGGAGAAGCCGGTGAGGTAGCCGACGTTCGTTTCGGAAGAGATCACCAGGCCATCGACCTCATCGGTTGCGAGGCCCGCGATGAGGCGTTGGCGACGTTGGAAATTCATGGGATCGAAGACTCGTCGGGGGAAAGGGGCTAACCGACGCCCAGATGATCTGGTAAGCATGGTCTGCGGGCCGAGGGGTCGAGACAACCCCCGGTCCTCCATTTCGTCCGAACGATCAACACCAGGGAGGTTCACCATGCGTTCCTGCGTCCTCGGCCTGTTCCTGCTCTCCGCCCTCGGCGCGGCGGGCGACGAGTTCGTCTCGATCTTCGACGGGTCCTCGGGCGAAGGCTGGGTCACGAACAGTCCCAAGAAGCCGCTCCCGAAGTCCAACGTCCAGCAAGACGGCCTGAATCCCCACGGTTCCGGAGGTTACATCGTCGTCCACGACAAGCCTCATGGAGATTTCGTCCTCGACTTCGATTACAAGCTGTCGAAGGGTTGCAACACGGGCGTTTTTCTTCGCGTGGGAAACCTGAAGGACCCGGTCATGACGGGCCTCGAAATCGCGATCGACGACACCACCGGCACTGGCATGCACGACTCCGGGGCGTTCTACGACCTCGTCTCACCGAAGGTTAACGCCCAGAAGCCGGTCGGAGAGTGGAATCACATGACGATCACGGCCAAAGGGCCGAAGATCACCATCCATCTCAACGGACAAGACGTCTCCGAGATCGACCTTGACGCCTTCGACAAGCCTGGCAAGCGGCCGGACGGCTCGAGCCACAAGTTCAGCAGCGTGACGGTCAAAGACCTCGCCCGGACGGGGTATTTCGGGTTCCAGGACCACGGCCAGGATTGCTGGTACAAGGACGTGAAGCTCAAGGATCTGAACTGAAGCTGCGCTGTCGTCTGTTCGATCTGTAACGTTCACCGAAAACAATGAAGACCACGGCGGCTCCTGAGAGCCGCCGTGGTCTTTTCGTCTCTCGCGATCATGCGGACTGGATCACCAACCACCACCGTCTCCACCGCCACCGCCACCCCAATCGCCGCCGCCACCGCCGCCGCCCCAGTCGCCGCCACCGCCACCGCCGCCGGTGCCCCAGTCGCCGCCACCTCCGCCACCGGATTCGCCCCAATTCCCCCCGCCGTCTCCGGCTGTGCCCCAATCTCCGCCGTTTTCGGCGGGCGGAGCACCGTCTTGATTGGGCGGGACGGAACCGCTCTCGCCATGACGGCTACGACCGGAGAACTGGTCATAGAGCCAGTTGCCCGCCATCGCGCCACCGATTCCACCGAAGAGGCTCGACATGAAACCTCCACCGCCCCCACCGCCGCCGTATCCGGGGGCTCCGTAGCCTCCGGGGCCTCGCATTCCACCAGGCCCGTTCCCCTGGGCACCTCGACCTGCACCGAAGAGGGCACCGAGGAGACGTAAGCCGATCATCACGGCAAGAATCACGACGACAATCACGATGAGAGAGCTCACACCTGACCTCCCTTGGACTGGATTCTGAGCACCTGGGACTTGCGCATTTCGACGTGTGGGTTGCGCCGGGTTGGCGTTTCTAATCGGGACGGGGGTAATCGTCCCGCCTGCTTCGGCCTTTACGGCACGGAGCGTGGTATCGATCTTGGCGATCCCGGCCTCAAGGCCGGCGTCGAAGTTGCTCTTTTTGAAATCGGGGAGAAACGCGTCGCGCATCTCCTGATAGAGGGGGCGACGGAAATAGCGGCTGTAGCCCGGGGAGGCCCCCGCCTCGTTGAGGTGCTCTTTCGCGGCGATCAGAACGAAGAGGCCCTTGATTCCCTCGCTCTGTCCCAACTGCTTCATGGCGTCGTCGATCGACCGACCGTTCAGTGACGCCACCGTTTCGATCGTGACCGGCACGTTGGTCTCACGCTCAATTCGCGCGAGATCGGCGTTTGCTTTCTTGACGGCCTCGGTCGAGAACAGGCCGGCTTTATCGCGGACCTCGCTGGCAAAGGCTGAGGCGAGTCCGGTCGCCAGCAACAGGGGTAGGGCCAGAATTGCTCGTGACGCTCGCATGATTTTACCTCAAAGGGGTGCGTACAGATCGGGAGGAGCGGTGCGATCCGAGCGTGAGACCATCACCATCGGGAATGTCTTCGCGTCCCGATCCGAAATATGAACCATGATCCGGCACACGGTGCGCCGAACTGGCTGCAAGTTCTGTTCAACTCTCGGAAATATCGCAGAACCGAGTGATCGCCACGACCTCATCGCGGCGGATCAAAACTCGGGCTCGGTTGCGACGGATGCCGAGGCGAAGTGAGTCGTAAACGTAGATTTCTCGCGTGGCGGCGCTGTCGCGAAGGTCGTGGAGGTCGGCATCGGCGATGTCCAGGAAGCCGGCGTCGAGGCCGACCAGGGTGCCGAGGCAGACATACTCCGCACGAAGGTCGATCACGACGGCCTGGCCGATCAGGTCGGCGAGCAGCGGCGTGGGTTCGGGCAAGATCATGAAGTCGCTTACCTGAATCGGGAAGTCTTGGGTCGCGATTTTTTTCTCGATCCGAACGCTGCGACCGGTTCGTCTTGACGGATTGTAGGGTCAGGGCTACCGTCCCGCCACCATGTCAACCAAAAACCGCTCCCTCAAAGCCGGATTGGCCGCGTTCGGCCTGATATGGACCTCGGCGACCGACGCCGGGGCCCAGGAAGCCGTCCTCCAGCCGCCGGCACCGATGCCCGCTCCGGCACCGACGAACGCTCCAACGTTCGCGGTCCTCCTGCTGTCGAATGGTCGAGTCATTCAGGGTAACGTGACCCAGGACAAAACCGGCTCAGAGTATCTCCTGCTTCAAAAGGGGGGGACGATCCGCTTCCCGAAGAAGGACGTCGAACATCGATTCGCCTCGATGCGCGAGCTTTATGACTACAAGGTCGCCAACCTCGCCGATCGCGACACGGGCGAACGGATGCAGATGGCGCAGTGGTGCCTGGAAAATCACATGGACGCTGAGGCGAGGGAGCACCTGCAAATCTTGCTCAGCCTCAACCCGAAAGACACTCGCGCCGAGCGGATGGTCGTCAGCATGGACGCCAATGCCGCACGCAAGGCCGATAATCGCGACCCCGAAGTGCGTACCACCAGCGCGACAGTCGCCGAATCCGCCCCGCGCGAGCTAAGTTCGGCCGCCATGCCCCGGCCTCGCGGCCAGTTGGGTCGCCCCAGCGGCCCTCCGGTGATCTTCGACTTGCCGGCTCCCGTGGCCCGGAAGCGGGCCCATGAATTCGCGCAGTATGTCCATCCCGTGCTCCAGCGGGCCTGTGCGTCTTGCCATAACCACACGTATCAGGGTGACTTCCAACTCATCCAGCCGACGAGCAGGCGAGAGTGGACTGACGAGGTCGTTCGCGCCAATCTGGATGTCACGCTCCGACTCGTCAATCGCAACGACCCGCTCCATAGCGATGTCCTCTCATACGGCGTTAACCCGCACGGGCCGAACACCCGGGCCGTCTTCCACGGTCCCAATGACCCCCAATATCAAGACCTTTCCCGATGGCTCAAGGCACTGAAATCTGCCGAACCCGTCAACAACGCCGGTTATTCCCCCGGAACGGGTGCGCCGAGGGCAGGCGTGATGGCCGCTCCGACTGAAGGCTTCGGCGTCGATCGGTTCCCCTCTCGCGCGGGCGTGAGTCCGGTCCCCGACGAGACAGCCCGGAACGGAGCACCTCGTTCGACTGGGGCGGCCGACCTCTATGAGATCGATGCGGTCAGCCCGTATGTGCCCTCAGGCACCCGGTTCGAGACCCCGTTCGTACCGGGAGGAACGATGCCGAAGCTCCCCCCGATCGCGGGTCGGACGGGGACGAATCAGACGACCCCGCCCGTCTCAAAGGCAAAACCTGCCGGATCCAATACCAACCCCGGTGCGGCGGCTCTCGCGAACTTGCCGCCCGGCACCCCTGTGCCACCGCCCGATGACGTGATCCCACCGACGAATCGGGCGAAGAAGAAGAAGAACCTTGACCCTGCTCTGCTCGAACAACTCCTCAAGAACCGGCAACAACCCTGACGCCTTTGGGAACCTCCTCGTTCCGCCCAGAGGCGCGGAACGGGGATGATGTCGCCCTCAAAATTCAAGCCATCGCGGCCATCTCGTCGGCATGGTAGCTCGACCGGACGAACGGGCCGCTCGCAACCTCGCGGAAACCGAGCTTGCGGGCAATCCGGCCCAATTCATCAAATTCGGACGGCGGCAGGTAGCGGACAACGGCCAGGTGTCGGGTCGTCGGTTGGAGATACTGGCCAAGTGTCAGGAAGTCGCAGCCGATCGCGCGGAGGTCGGCCATGGTCTCGATAACCTCTTCGGTCGTCTCGCCGAGACCGAGCATCAGCCCGCTCTTGGTCAGGACGCCGGCACCCGCCCGCTTTGCGTGTTTGAGCACGGCGAGGCTCACGGCATACTGGCTCTTGCGGCGGACGAATTGCTGGAGCCGGGGGACCGTTTCCAGGTTGTGATTGAACACCTGCGGCCGGGCCGAGAGGACCACGTCGATCGCGTCGACGTTGCCTTCGAAGTCGGGCGTCAAGACCTCGATCGTCGCCCCGGTCCGCTCGCGGACGGCGAGGATGCAACGGCGGAAGTGGTCGGCTCCGCCATCGGGAAGGTCGTCTCGCGTCACCGAGGTGATGACGACGTGCTTGAGTCCGAGCCGAGAACAGGCCTCAGCCAGGCGATCGGGCTCATCGAGTTCGACGACTTCGGGCTTTCCCCGTTTCACCGAGCAGAAGCCGCACGGTCGCGTACAGGTCTCGCCGAGGATCATGAATGTGGCGGTGCGGCGCGTCCAGCACTCCGAGCGGTTGGGGCACTTCCCGCTCTCGCAGATTGTTTCGAGGCCGAGGTCTTCGACGAGCGACTTGGTGAAACCGACCCCACCGGACGTCGGGATCGGCCGCTTGAGCCACTCCGGAAGCCGGCGGCGCGGGGCCAGATCGTCGACACTCACGATCGGCAGGCCGAGGCCGCGAACGCTCGGGTCATTGATAACTGGAAGCGAAGACATCGGATCGGACCTTCCGACGGATCAAGGGATGGGCCGTGTAGACGTGGTTACGTTCGAGCCCGAACGTCGCCTCGACATGGCGGATGACTGACTCGCGAACCTTGGGCATCGGAGTCGGACGCTGTCGCCATGCTTCCATTGATGTCGGCCGGATCGGGTTCGTCCCCGGCATGGTCGAAGGCTCGTCGATCAGGCGGAACGGTTCGAGGTACGTCCCGACGTTGAGCGTGAATCCATGATAGGCGATCCAACGGCCGACCGCCACGCCGACCGTCGCTACACGACACGGCCCCAGGTAGACGCCAGAGTCATCCGGTCGAGTCGAGCCGTTGAGGTCGAACTCAGGCATCACGTCAATCAACACCTGGTGAAGGCCGTCAACATACCGCTTGAGGTCGAGCCCCAGCGCGGGTAGAGACAGCGTCAGATAACCCGCAAGCTGACCGGGCAAGTGCAAGACACATCCACCGCCGCGGTTGACCCAGCGAATCGGTACGCCCATCGACTTCAACTCGTCGTCATCGGCCCGGATATGGGCACGGCTTCCCGACCGTCCGACGCTGATGGTTGGGGGATGTTCGCAAAGGATCAGGGCCGCTCCGGGACGTTCGCCCAGGTCGTAAACGAGCCTACGCTGGAGTCTCTGAACGTCGTCGAACTCAACCAGGCCAAGCAGGTAGACTTCCAGCGAGGGCGGCGCCGGGATGGGAGAGGGAGGCGATTGTTCGGAAAGGCTCACTCGACCATCCCCGCGAAGAGTTATCCGTCTCTTCCCCTGGAGCACATTCTTCTAGTCTACGCGCAGTCGAAGAGGTCGGGCAAGATCGATCGACGATCAGTACGCCTGGTCAGAGATTACCTCGCCGCCGTTCCGTGTCCCTAAGGCTTGGAGCGTGACGCTGGAGGGCGAGTAGATCGACGACCCGTCGGACCGCTTCCCACCATCGCGAGAAACGTCCTTGAGGAAGTGGACCGAGCCGTCGGCGAACAGGAAGTTGCCGCCGCCGGGATGTCGGCTCGAAAAGTCGTCGATGCCACCGTCGGCGTCAGTGTCGCTGTTGAGCAGGTGGCTGTGTGCAAGTGTCATCGCGGCCGAACTGTAAAACATTGACCCGGTCTTTGGGCAACGATTCGCAGGCCCCCGGCGGATCACCGCATTTGTCACCGAGCCCGCCCAGACGCCATTGGCGATCGACCAGGCCCTCTCACCCACCGCGATGGTATTGCTGGTGCCGTCGGTCAAGTCGGCCATCCGAGTCCGACTGTTACGATAGAAGATTCCACGTCCAAGCCCGTCGTTATTGACGCCCGAGACCACGTCGGACTCGTCGCCACCGGTACACGCAGCGTAGCCCGACGCCATCATCATCGCCAGCGGATTCCCGGAGGCGTCAGAGACGGGGAATGGCGAAGTCGATGCCGGGTCTGATGGGCAGAGATAGGCTGTCAGACTCGTGGCGATGACGGTCGTATTCGCCGCCGCCTCCAGATTCAGGCTGAAGTTGGCCGCATTGTAGAGCGGCCCCTGCTCCATCATCGGCAGGATCATCGTTCCCCAGCCCCATCCTTTTGACGTATCCGTCGCACCGTCGACAAATCGTGAGGTTGCATAATATCCGGCCGGAAATGAGCCCAGGGAGTCGTGATAATTCTGGAGCGCGAGGCCCATCTGTTTGAGGTTATTTACGCACTGGATCCGCCGTGCCGCCTCCCTCGCCGCCTGAACCGCGGGCAGGAGAAGGGCAATCAAAACCGCAATGATCGCAATCACGACCAACAGCTCGATCAGAGTAAATCCGCGCCGGCCACGCTTCGTTGTCGACACAGACATAATCACCTCGTCCAGGCTGTTCCAACCCCTACCCGACCACAGCGAACGATCAGGATACTGAGACTCAGTCTCAGTTAGATGCTATATTATCTCAATCGCTGTCGATTTTGCAAGTCAGACCCAACGGATTTGCCCGGCCAGACGACTCACTGGCTCAAGGGGCGGTGATGATGGGGCTGGCGTCGAGCAGGCGACGTCCCGAACAGTCGTCGATTTTGAGTGCATCCAAGAGTCGTTTACGGATCATCGCGAGCAGGGAATCGATCGTCTCTGGCCGGTCGTCGGCGAGCGGGATCGCCCCCCCTGCTCGCTTGTCGTGTCCGCCCGCCGTACCGTAACCATCGACCACGGCGCGGAGGATCTCCCCCGAGTGGGCACCGAGGAGGCCGACGCGGATTGAGATCTTGAGCAGGTTCTCGAAGTGTCCGATCGTTAAGGCCCAATTGACCTGGTCGAATCGGATGAAGAAGTCGGCCATCTCGGCGATGATGTCGGGCTGGGTAACTGGGCCGAGCCAACTGACGACAACGTCTCGATAGAGGAAGGCGTTGGAGAGGCCGTGCTGGACCGTGGCGAAGTAGTCTTGCGGCAGCTTCGGATTGCGGACCTGAGCAAGTAGGTCTTTGTCGGCGAGGGGGAAGAGGCGAACGAGGGCCTCGTCGTCATCGACACCCGCCTCGCGGGGGAATCCGGCAATCTCGGAGTCGATCCCATAATAGAGAGCTGTCGCCAGCCGGGGTGGGATCGAGCACGACTGGTAGAACAGATACTCGGCGACGATGGTGCTCGTCGCTCCCACCTTGCCCCGGACGTCGCGGAAGAGGACGCCGTCGAGATCGCCGCCGGTCTCATGGTGATCGAGGACGGCGACCGGGGTGATCGCCTCGCTGGCCCGTCGTCCCGTGCGGGGCTGTGAGTCAACCATCACGAACGCCGTCGATGCGTCCGGCACAATGCGTTCGACCGGTTCGAGCGGGATTGGCACGAGGGCGACCAAGGCCCGATTCTCGGCCCTGGCGATCATGCCGTCGACGGTGAGTACGACCGGCTTGCCCGGCTGGCTGCGTGCAAGTAGTGATTTCAACCCGAGCATACTGGCCAGTGCATCGGGGTCAGGATTGACGTGGGAGACGAGCACGACGCGACGATAAGGTTCCAGCGTCGCCAGGAAGCGGTTCGATGGATGTGACTCTGCGGTCACGGTATCGTGGGTGGTCATCGCGGCCTCGCCCTTAACACGCCGATCCGTCGGGGTCGTCATCGTCGTAAAGAGTGTAGCACGGCCCGCCTGGATCGTCTCCGATCCATCAAGGACGATCCGGTGCCGCCGTCTCGGTCTTGCTCGCACCCCGCTTGCGTGCCTGGCGTTCTCGCTTCGCCGCTACGATGTCGTCCAGCTCTTTCTTGGCCGCCTCGTCGAACGGGAATCGGTTCTGGTCGACGCTTGCTCCCGGTGTGGCGGCACGACTGTCCATCTTCGTCCGGAGGTAGTCCAGGGCCTGCGAGTCATAACCAAGGCGCTCTTGCGGGGTCATCTCGATGATCCCATCCGTCTCGGGATGGCGTCGAGTGGCCTGCACGACCAGGAGCACGATCCCGATCAGCAGCACCACCGCGTTAAGCCGGACCGAACGCTTGTGGAGTTGGTTGAACCGAGTTGCTTCGTCGGGGCCAGCGTCGCGGGCGGTGTTGATCGCAGGGGTCAGCGTGTTGCCGCAGTAGAGGAAAATCAAGACGCTTGCGACGATCAGCATCGCCTGCACGCCCACCCACCAGCCTCGATACTCAGGGAATGAGAGTGGGACGCCCAGATATGCGGGCAAGGCAATGCCGCTGCTCACGACCCCCCAGGCATAATAACGTGGGAACAGGGTCCGGACGAAACGGGCGGCCGATGGGGCGTCGAGCACCTTGAACAGGATCGGGGCGACTCCAAACGAGAAGAAGAGGATCGAGCCGATCCAGGAGGCGAGCGCGAACAGATAGACGCTATCGAAGATGGCGAGCAACAGTCGGGCTTGCACGAAGAGTCTCCCCGGTAGTCGGTCGGTATGGGCTAACTTACTGGGCGGCGGGCACGGCTCGGAGCGGGGCGACACCCGCACCCAGGCCGCCATCAACCCCCCAGACTTGCCCCGTCACCCAGGCCGACTGCGGCCCGAGCAGGAATGCGATCACCTGCGCGACGTCAATGGGCTGACCCAGCCTGCCGAGGGGGTGCATCGCCACGCTGAACGCGCGGGCCGGTGCCGACTTGATCAGAGCTGCCGTCAGCGGCGTCTCGATCAGAGCCGGTGCGACGGCGTTGAACCGGATACCCTGAAGAGAATACGTGATCGCTGCCGACCGAACCAGGCCCTCGATCCCGGCCTTGGCTGCCGCGACGGTCTCGTGGTTGTTCAACCCTTGCGTCGCCGCTACGGCGCTCACAAGCACGATTGACCCCGAGTTTTGCGTCCTCAAGACCTCCAAAACCGCACGGGAGGCGAGGAAAGCGGTCGTCAGGTTCACTTCGATCGTCTCGGTGAACTCCTCGGGAGTGGTCAGGTGCAGCGGCTTGAGCCGGATCGAGCCGACGCAGTGGGCCAGCCCATCGAGCCTCCCAAACGTCTCGATCCCGCGCGCCACGGCCCGACTCAAGTCATCGGGGATACGGGCATCTCCCGAGACGGCCAGCGCACAGGGGCCGAGTTCGTCTGCAAGCGCCTCCAGAGGTTCGGGACGTCTCGCGAAGAGGATGACCGAGTCGCCCCGATCGACGAGTTGCCTCGCCAGCGTCGAGCCGATCCCGCCCGTGCCGCCCGTTATCAAGAAGACTCCGTTGGCCAATGGACTTACCTCCCCCGGACCGGCTTTTGTCGGATCGATATTATCAATGGTTTATAGGCGGCGCGTCGTGAGGGTCAAGCGGCCCTTGTCCCGAGGCGTCTTGGATGCGACAATCGCGAGATGACTCGCCCGCCGCTGGCACCCGCACTCGTCGCCGAATTCCTCGGCACCGCGCTACTCGTCCTCCTGGGCGACGGGGTGGTGGCGTCGGTCTTTCTGATGGATAAGGAAGCCGATTGGATCGTCATCACGACGGGCTGGGCCCTCGCCGTGACGATCGCCGTTTATGTGACGGGTCGAGTCAGCGGCGGCCACCTCAACCCGGCGGTGACGCTGGCCCTCGCCACCCGAGGGGTGTTCCCCGTCGCGCGGATCATCCCCTATTGGATCGCCCAGATCACGGGCGCGATGGCGGGGGCGGCCGTCCTCTACGTGGACTATGCCTCGGCCTTCCTCAAGTTCGAACGGACGTATGGCATCACCCGAGGCGCGATGGAAGCCGGCAAACTCGCGGGCCGCGCGGACGGTGGCGCGGGGATCTTCGCGACCTTTCCTGCCTTCGACAACCCCTTCGGCAGCCTGTTCAGCGAGGTCCTCGGAACGGCATTGCTGCTCCTCGGCATCCGGGCCGTCACCGATCGCAAGAATGCGGCCCCTGGCCGGGGCTTTGAGCCGGTGCTCGTCGGCGCGATTGTCTGGGCGATCGGCCTCTCGCTCGGCGGCCTGACGGGCTACGCGATCAACCCCGCCCGTGACTTCGGCCCCAGACTCGTCGCCTTCTTCTGCGGCTGGGGCCGGTCGGTGTTCGAGTCACACAACTCCTACTTCTGGATTCCGATCGCCGGTCCCTTGATCGGCGGTATCCTGGGGATCTGGATCTACGACAGGATCATCGCTCCCTACCTTCCCCCTGAGACCGAGCCCGCGCCGCCGGGTACAGTCGCACCCTGATCCGTTGACCCTCCCTCGGGCGCGAACCGATCACGCGGGGGGGTGTCACCCAATCCGACGACCGACTGGTAAGAGAGATCTGCAACCGCTTTTGGCTTATCCTGGCAGGAGAAGAGTCAGTGCCTGAGACCCTGTTCGATAAAGTCTGGAACCGTCATATCGTGGCCGCTGACGATGCGGCGACCCTGCTCTATATTGACCGTCACCTGATCCATGAGGTCACGAGCCCCCAGGCGTTTGACGGCCTCCGTCTCGCCGGGCGGAAGGTCAGACGCCCCGAACTCTCGTTCGCGACGGTTGACCATAACGTCCCGACCGAGAACCAGCTCGACATCCGCGAGCCGATGTCGCGCCGGCAGGTTGAGGCGTTGCGGGCCAATTGCCGGGAGTTTGGCGTCACCCTCTATGACGTCAAGAGCGGCCGGCAAGGCATCGTCCACGTCATCGGCCCCGAGCTGGGCCTCACCCTCCCGGGCACAACCATCTGCTGCGGGGATAGCCACACCAGCACCCACGGCGCATTCGGTGCCCTCGCCTTCGGGATCGGCACGAGCGAGGTCGAGCACATCCTCGCAAGCCAGACCCTCTGGCAGGGCCGACGACCACCGACCTTCGGCATCGAGGTGACCGGCTCGCTCGCACCGGGCCTTGAACCGAAGGACATCATCCTCGCGATCATCCGCGCCATCGGCACCGGCGGGGCCACCGGCCATGTCATCGAGTATTACGGACCCGCGATCCGAGCCCTCTCGATGGAAGGCCGGATGACGATCTGTAACATGTCGATCGAGGCTGGTGCCCGCGCTGGGATGATCGCCCCCGACGACGTGACGATCGACTACTACACCCGCATCGATCGCCCGTTCGCCCCCAAAGGCAAAGACCTCGACGCGGCGATCGCCGACTGGCGGATGCTCAAGACCGACGACCCTGCGAGCTTCGACCGACACGTCACGATCGACGCTTCGAGCCTCGTCCCGCAGGTCACCTGGGGCACAAACCCGGCAATGACGATCGACGTGACCGGCGTCATCCCCGACCCCGGCCAGGTGCCATTCTCGTCTCGCGAGGACGCCGAGCGTGCCCTCGAATACATGGGCTTGAAGCCGGGAACCCCGGTCAGCGAGATCCCGGTCGACGTGGTCTTTATCGGTTCCTGCACGAACGGACGGATCGAAGACCTTCGATCGGCGGCCGTCGTCTTCAAGGGCCGGAAGGTGGCCCAAGGCGTGCGGGCGCTCATCGTCCCGGGCTCCGAACAGGTGCGTGACCAGGCGCAGGCTGAGGGGCTTGATCGCGTCTTCATCGAGGCCGGTGCCGAGTGGCGCGAGGCCGGTTGCAGCATGTGCCTGGCGATGAATCCCGACAAGCTCACCCCCCAACAGCGCTCGGCCAGCACGAGCAACCGCAACTTCGAGGGACGGCAAGGCCCCGGTGGCCGGACCCACCTCGTCAGCCCGGCGATGGCTGCCGCCGCCGCCGTGATGGGCAAGTTCACCGACGTCCGCACGCTCCTGGCCGAAAGGGTCTAAACCGAGATGGAACCGTTTGTAACGCATCGGGGCCGGGTCGCCCTGCTCGACTGGTCTGACGTCAATACCGACCTCATCATCCCCGCCCGCTACCTCAAGCGGATCGAGCGGACCGGCTACGGCCCCCTGCTCTTCGCCGACAAACGCTATGAGGCCGGCAAGGCCCCCGAGGCAGACGCCCCGGAGGTGCATGGCACGCCCCTGCCCGACTTCCCGCTCAACCGGCCCGAAGCCGAGGGGGCTTCGATCCTCGTGGTCGGGCCGAACTTCGGCTGCGGGTCCAGCCGCGAACATGCGGTCTGGGCCGTCGCCCAGGCGGGATTTCGGGCTGTCGTCGCCAAGGGCAAAGATGCGGGATTCGCCGACATCTTCGAGGGCAACGCCTACAACAACGGCCTGCTCCCCCTGGAACTCTCCACGAGCGACTGGGACGCCCTCGCCGACGCCATCCGTGCCTCTGCGCAGACTGAGGTCACGATCGACCTCCAGAACCTGACCCTGACGGTCCACGGATCGTCGGGCGACAGGGTCACCAAGATTGATGTCCCCGAAGGCCAGCGCCAGCGGCTACTCCAGGGCCTCGACTTCATCGCCGAGACGCTCCAGCATGACGCCGAGATTTCCCGGCACGAGCAGGGCCGGCCCGCCTGGCTGACCCCGACCCTGGCCTGAGCGTCCAAGGGCGAACGTCTGTCCAACAACAAAGGCCCGCCCCAACCGATTCAGGTTGGGGCGGGCCTTACTATTACCCGGCCAGGATTCGAACCTGGAAAGTCAGTACCAAAAACTGATGTGATACCGTTTCACCACCGGGTAGTCCGACAAGGTGATTCTATCGTCCACTCGCCCCGTCGAAAAGGTGGGCTGGGTCAGGAAACGCAGACTGGGTGTTCAAAACCTTGTAAGCAAGGTGTTCGAGCTGGACGCTGAGGTCGACCGCGACGACGCTTACCGACGACGGAACCGCCAGGGTTGTCGGGGCGAAGTTGAGGATGCCCGGGATGCCGCAGGCGACGATCTGATCGGCAACGGACTGCGCCACGTCGGCTGGCACCGAGAGCACGGCCAGGTTGATCGTGCGGGACGCGGCAACCTCGGCCAGTTCGCCGATCGCCCTGACTGGTAGGCCGTCGTACATCTGGCCGATCTTGTGCGGGTCGATGTCGAAGAGCGCGACGATCTGGAAGCCTCGACGGCGGAAGTGCTTGTATTTGAGCAGGGCGCGGCCGAGGTTGCCGAGGCCGATGAGGGCGATCGGCCAGTCACGATCGATCCCGAGCACGTGCCGAAGCTTGCCGATCAGCCCTTCGATCCTGTAGCCGATGCCCGGATAGCCGAACTGGCCGAAGAAGGCGAGGTCTTTGCGGACCTGGGCGTCGTTAATCCCCAGCGAGGCCCCGAGCCGGCTGCTCGAAACGGTCGACTCCCCCTGCCGCTGGAAGACTTCGAGCTGGCGGAGATAGAGACAGACGCGGTTGACGACCGCCTTGGGAGCCAGCTTTTCGCCTGAGGGCTCACGACGAGAATCCTTCACGGGCGGAGCGCTCCTCGAAGGCCGAGGACGACGGAAACGGCCGCGTCGCCTGATCGAACATAGGACATTATAAGATTTACCGTTATGTCGAGTCAAGACCGACTACGCCGAGCCGCGGTCGGGTGAGGCCGCGAATCCTCACGTCGCCGTCGACCTGCGAGACCGTCAACGCGACTAGCCTGAGCGCCTCGGCCATCGACGCTACGCCCCGACCCCGCGCGGGTGTGAACTCGTGTGAACCTCCCTCGATGATCGGGGCGACGAAGACGTCAACCTCGTTAACCTCCCCCGCGTCGAAGAACGACCCGAGCACCCGGCCGCCCCCTTCGACCAGGACGTTGGTCATCCCTCGACGGCCCAGTTCGTCGAGGAGCGGGCCTGGCGAGCAATCGCGGAGCTTCAAGACCTCCACCCCAAGTGAGACCAGCCGATCGACCCGATCGACCAGAGCCCCCTCCCCGACCGCGACGATCAGTGGGACTTCGCGGGCCGTGTTCACAAGGTGGCTATGGATGGGTAGCCGAGCGTGGGTGTCGAGCACGACGCGGGTCGCCACCCTCGGCCCAGGCGGACGCGCGGTGAGTTGCGGGTCGTCAGCGAGGGCCGTGCCGATGCCGACGACGATCGCGTCCATCCGGCCTCGGACTTCATGGACCGCCGCACGCGATCTTGGCCCCGAGATCCAGGAACTCTGCCCGGTCCGCGCGGCGATCTTGCCGTCGAGGGTCATCGCCCACTTGGCGATCACCCAGGGTCGGCCGGTGGCGATCCGCTTCAAATAAGGGCCATTCAAGACGTGGGCCTCGGCTTCGAGCACGCCCACCTCAACCTCAACCCCGGCGGCCCTGAGACGTGCAAACCCGCCCCCGGCCACCTTCGGGAACGGGTCTCGCATCGCCGCGACCACGCGAGCCACCCCGGCCTTGAGGAGGGCATCAACGCAGGGCGGGGTCTTGCCCTGATGGCAGCAGGGTTCGAGCGTGACGAAGGCCGTCGCCCCCCGGGCCAACTCGCCGGCCCGTTCCAGCGCGACAACCTCGGCGTGCGGGCCGCCAAACCGGGCATGATGGCCGACGGCGATGACCTCGCCATTGAGGACCACGACCGCCCCCACGAGCGGGTTGGGCTCAACGGCCCCCCGGCCCCGCTCGGCCTCCGCGAGGGCGCGACGCATCCAGAGGCCATCATCAGGGCTTGGCATTCGGTTCACGATCCGTTCAAAACTCGACCGCTGTGCCTGATGGCTTGGCGACGGCCGGTTTGGCCCTTTCCGCCGTCTTCGACACGCCCGGCCCCTTGGGCGGGGGGATCTCGGCGGGCGGTTCATAGATCTGTCGGTAGAGGATCGCCAGACGTCGCCGAGCGTCTTCGGGCGGCAACGGGTCGAGCGAGGCCCGGAACCACGAAGGGAGGTCGGCCTCGAACTGCACGAGGTGAGCAAGTGCCACCGGCGCGGGGGGATGGTCGATGAAATAGAGCGACTCGGCCAGGGTGTGCAGCGGGTTGTTCATCCCCACCCGTTTCGCCTTCGACTCATCCATTTTTCGGTAATAATTGGGGAAGACATGCTTGACGCTCTCGTTGGCCTCGATGCGTTTGACCAGGGCCTCTTCCTCAGCCAGCGGGAACCGCGTGCGCTTGATCCCCTTTACAGCGCCGACCCGTATCAGCTCGGCGATCCTCGGACGGCCGGGGGTGAGGGCTTCGATCCTGGCCCGCTCTTTCGGATCGAGTTGGAACCAGGCCTTGAGGGCGTTGGCCATCTCGAAGGGCGGGATCGTACCAAGGTCTCCCGGATAGACGCCGAGATCGGCGAGCAGCTTGGGGCGGTTATTCGCCAACCGCTCGGCCTTCCGCCACTTGTCGACCAGGGCGAGCTTGGCGTCGAGCGACTCGACCGAAGCGAGCTGCGTCTTCTGGGCGTCGGTCAGCCCCGAGAGCCAGACGTGATAGCGGCGCAGCACTGCGCGATATCGAGCCTGGACGAGCGGGTCGAGCTTGGCGATCTCGGCGTCGAGAGCCCGGATACCCGTCCGATTGTCCGAAGGCAGCGCCTCGAACTGTTCGAGACGCTCGGAAAGATAGACTCGCTGCTCGCGGGGCATCGACTCCAGCCGCTTCCAGTTCGACTCTTCCTCCGCATTTACAGACACGGGACCGGCCACAAGCAGGACGGCCGCGAGCAAGACGTGGCGGGCATTTCGGGGCATCGCGTGGTCCTTCCGGCCGGCTGAGGGTCAGTGCGGATCGTTGGAGAATTCGGGGCTTTTGTCGAGTCGTTCGAGGAATTCGATCGTGCCGACGTCTCGGTATTCGTCGAGGTGTTCGGCAATAGGCAGATCTCGGGCGAGCTGGGCGGTGGGGTCGGGCCAGACCCATCGCACGAGCAAGAAGCCCAGCACGAAGCAGGCAGCCGATGCCAGGAGCACAGTCGCCAACGATCGGGCGTGCCGGAGGGTCTTTGAGGCCGAATTGAAGAGGCTGTCGCCCGCCAGGTCGATCCGGCCGATCTCGGTCAAGGTGCGCTGGGTGAGCGACTCAGAGGCCCGGGGCATGGGGAGGTGTTCGAGAAGTTCCCAGGTCTTCTGGAGCACCTCGGACTCGCGACGCGCCGTCACACTGAGGGTGAGCTTGGTCGCGATGGCGCGCGTCTCAGCCTCGTTCAGCTCGCCGTCGAGATAGGCGACGAGGTTGGCACGTTCTTCGGAGGTGAGTCGCTGTTGATCCGCACCCTTCGACACGCAACCATCTCCGCGGGGTTTCCCCCAGATTTCAACGATCCAACCTATCAGCGAGTCTTGACGCTTCCACAACCGTCGGCGGGCCGCTCTGCACCGGAATCAATCCGGCCGGGCTCATCCGCCGACGAAGGGACTTAATCGTCGTCCAGTCGCGGGAAAAAAGCAACCTTCTGATTCATCGAAGCCCGCGATCATCGGGGGCCAGTCCCCATACCGCTCGACGCACTCGGGACACCGCCGCCACCGCCGCCGCCTCGAACGCCGCGTCCCGTGACCGCAAGGTTGCGGTTGGGGCCGATACCGCTGCGGAGACCGGGATGGAACTGCGCCGCCCGGTTGTAGTAGAGCGCTGGGCCGCGACCGGCGATATTGGTCGTGGGGAGGCCGCGGAACTGTCGGCGATTCGCGATTGCGCCATTCCGACCACGGGGCGTCTTATCGAACGGGTCATTAGGGTTATAGTCGTCGAAGGCCCCGTAGCCCCCGTTTGGGTCGTATAGCCCCGCCCGATTGGTCCGAGCATTTGCCTGGTTATTGGCGAAGTTCTGGTTGATCGTGTCTTCAACGCGAGGCTGCGCGGCGAGCGAGGCCTGCCTCGGGAGGTAGTAGCTGTAATAGAGGAAGAACGGGTCGTCGAACCCGCCCGAGGTCTGGGCCTGACCTTGAGACGAGCAGGCCAAAGACGCCAGAACGGTCCCCATGATCCATAGAGCGCGCCGCATGGTTCGCATCCCTCCCTGCCAAGTCCGCGAGCCGCAACGACCTGACTCGCCGCAATGGCGGGCCTTGGCCCTTGCCTCCGACCATGACTAAACTTAAAAGTATACGACCTCGGTAACGCCAGACAAGGCCCCCATTGGGCCGCGATCACGAAGTCTTCTCCAGTCATCGGCAGATCGGCCGTCGGCAATCAGTAGACCCGACTTAAATCCCCCGAGACCCCTAGGATACTGCCGCCCGTGGGACGCCTGCCTATCTTATCGCACAACCTCTTCCTGACGCTGATCCTGCTCTGCGCGGCGGCCGGGGTGTTCGTTATCTACTGGCTTCGGCGCGGGGTCGAGGAGGACGACGGCTCCACGACTGAGGCCGACCTGCTCAAGGGCTTTGAACTCGCCTATTATCACGGCGAGATGGACGAGGCCGAGTTCCACCGCGTCACCGACACCATCAAGGCCAAGCGGTCGGCCGTCCCCGCCCCGCCGAAGCCCCCTGCCACGCCGATTGTCCCGCCCGTGCCGTCGGTCGACCCGCCTGGCTGACCCGGCCAGGTCGTCAGTCTTTCTTGGTCACGATCGCCCGCTCGGCCGTCCATTGGTACTCGTTGGTCTGACCCTTGAGGCCGACGTTGACGAGGCCGTTGATCGACTTGGAACCGACGGCTTTGCCCTTGTATTCGGACCGTCGGTCGCCCCGGTTCACGACAAAGCTCAGCTCGCCGTCCTTGAGCGTCAGGTCGTCGACCTTGATCGACTCCATGTCGTCGAATCGCTCGCGAGCGGTCAGCTTGCCAGCGGCTGACTCGATGTCGAGCACGTGCTTATGCGTCTTTCCCTCGCCGTCTTTCCAGCTCCAGGTCCAGGTTCCCGCGAGATCAGCGCGATCATCGGCTCGGACGAGGCCAGGCAAGACGAGGGCAGCCATCAGGGCCAGGGGGGCGAGAGCGGTTCGCATCGGCGGCGTCCTCAATCATCGGAAGAGGTAGTGTCGACCCCGCCGGTGCGGAGACGTACACACAATCCACAGAGCAACCGCCATGCCATGAGGGTCTACGACGCTCGGCGGACCAACTCGACATGCCGGCACAGCTTGATCCGATGAATTGCGGACCACTCAGTCAGGCGTGCCCTCTCGTCGCTATCGGCCTTTCAGGACACCGCGATCTCCCGACCCATAAGCACGCTCTCGATTTCCGCTCGGCAGATCACCAGCGCTCGGCGTGCGAGGTCTCCCGCCAGCGCCGGGGGCTCAACGCCGGTCCTGACCGCCTCGACCGCCACCGCCAGTTCGGCCGAGAACGAGTCGACCGGGTCGCCCGAGCCGAGCGCCGGCCGCTCGACCGTGCCGTCGGGCTTGATAACCACGAGGGGGGTCGCGACGTGGGCCTCTCCGCCCAGGTTGGCGAACTCGAAGGCGAGCGTCGCCCTCTCCAGATAGAGATCAAACCCGTGCGCGAACGGCCGTCCCGACTGGCTTAACGCCCCAGAGATCGCCGAGACCGCCGGACCGCCCTCGTCATAGAGGTATTGGGTCGTCACATGCACAACCGCCCCATTTTCGACCACCCCGCGTGAGCGCACGGCCCGGGGCGGACCGCAGACGAGGCCGATGAAGTGATTATCGTGGATATGTAGGTCGATCACCGGCCCGCCGGATCGGTCGGCGTCGGCGATGCCGGCCGACCAGTCGGGCTTCGAGATGACCCGAGTGAAGTGTGCAGCCTTCAAGGCCCCGAATCGACCCGACTTCACCGCATCGGCGGCGTAGGCGAACTCGGGAAAGAACGGCAACACATGGGCAACCATCAGCAGCTTCCCGCTAGCCCGGGCGGCGGCGACCATCGCGTCGGCATCGCTCGTGGTGAGGGCGATCGGCTTCTCGACCAGCACGTGCTTCCCCGCTTCGAGGGCACGGATCGCCAGCCGGGCGTGCTCGTCGTTGGGGACGCAAAGGTCGACCAGGTCGACGGCAGGGTCCGCCAGCAGGTCAGCCACGTCGGCGTGGCGATTCAGGTGGGAGAGATCGACATGCGTTCCCTTTGGCCCGAAATTGCCCTGGATGCCAGTCCAGTCTCCCGCCAGCTTCTTCGGGTCTCGCGAGCAGAGAGCCGTCACCCGCCCCCCCGCCAGCGTCTCAGCGGCAAGGTAGTGGATCATCCCCATGAAACCGACGCCGACAATGCCAATCCCGACCATGACGCACGTCCCCCTCGGTTGGACGTGGCTGAGCGCGGACCCGACACCCTTCGCCTCGTCGCCGCGTACGATAACCCTGAGACCACCCACTCGCAAGGCCGACTCCCGCGCGCACCTTGAGCGTTCGGCCCTCGTCGGAGAGCCTTATTGACCTTATTTAGACTTCTACCGATCGACTATCGCCGATCTTTGCGGTCAGGATCGACGGTCATGAACACCGGAACGGTCGCATATTGGCCCTTTGCCAACTCGACTGGGCTCACCGGCGAGGTGGGCGGACGCGAAATGATGGGTTCGTTCCGGATCGTCCGGGGGGCTCCGGGCTTCGGGATGTTGGCCGAGATGCAGACCGCTTCTCGTTCCAGGACAATGGGTTGCGGCTCAGACGTTGTCTGCTTGTTCAG
>JANXSY010000256.1 GCA_025356435.1 Isosphaeraceae bacterium
CGGCCCATCGCCGAGAGGTGGCTGTTCTGGAGATCGAACGGCTCGTCGCCCGCCGCGAAGAACTCGCGCCGCTCGATGCCCTCGACCGCGCCCGGACCGAGGCAGGTGCCGCCGCGTTCGAATCGAAGATGGTCCAACTGATCCTCCGCTATGAGCGCGAGGCCCTCAACCGATTCGAGCGGGCGTTCAAAGAACTCCGCAAGCCCTCCACCGATCCCCTCCCCGAGCTGACCCCCGAGCCACAAGCGCGGCCAGTCGCGCCGCCGACCCAACCCGCCCCGGTCAGACCCCCCGCTCCCGACCGTCGCGACGTGTTCGCCCCGATTCAGTTCGGCGAGGTCCAGCCTCACGTCCAGACTCGCAACGACCTCGCGCCGATCCTGGGCTTCTCGGTCGGCAAGCCGTCGCACGCGATGGCCTAATTCCTCGTTTCGTAGGCTAGGTCGCGACCCAGTCTCCATGCACCGCCCGGTTCGAGTGATGCGGCCTTAATTATGATGGACACGTCGTCCCGTGTGTGCAACTGGGCCATTCCCCGCGCGGTGGCTGGGATTCTCAGCTCTTTCGAGACGCATTCATAGGGTCGGCCATGCGGACCTCTCCGATCTTGGTCAAAAATCGGAGGTCCGCACAGCCAACTTGATAAATCGAAGCCGGCTCAACCAAACGAAGCCAATTCTCTCTGCGTCAGACCTTCTCAGGCATCGCGAAGGGAGAGCGATAGTCGCGGCTGAGCATCGCGTTGGCCTGTGAGTCGCCGGGGAAGGTCTCGGTCTTGGTGTCGAAGTCGAGGGCGCGGCCGGTTCGGTAGGCGATGTTACCGAGGTGGCAGAGGGCGCTCGATCGATGCCCCTCCACGATATCGGCGTGGAGCTTCTTGGGGTCTCGAGCCAGTACGGCGTCGATGAAATTGCCGAAGTGGTCGCCGCCGCCGTCTCCCTTGGGGCCAGGCTCATACGCCTTGCCCCCGGCGCTGCCGAGGAAGGTGGCCCACTTGCTGCCGTTGATGACCAGGTAGCCCTTCGTCCCGTAGAAGATGTTGCCGACCTTCACCCCTTGCTCGTCATTCGTCGGCAGACCGCGAACCTCGAAGATCAATTCGCAATCGTCATATCTATATGTGCAGATTTCTGTATTCGGAGTCTCGCCGTCGTCTTTGTAGCCGAACCGGCCGCCCGAGGCGATGATCTTGGTCGGCCAGGTGCCCTCTTTGCCCATGCCCCAGCGGGCGACGTCCATCTGATGGATGCCCTGGTTGCCGAGGTCGCCGTTGCCGTAATCCCAGTTCCAGTGCCACTCATAATGGAAGCGGTTGGCGTTGAACGGGCGGTCGGGGGCGGGGCCGAGCCAGAGGTTGTAGTCGACCCCCGCCGGCACGGCCGAGTCGGCTTTGTGGCCGATTGATCCGCGAGGTTTGTAGCAGAGGCCCTTGGCGAGGAAGACGGTGCCGATCCCGCCCGATCGGAGGAACTCGACCGCGCCTGCCACGCCCTCTGACGACCGGTTCTGCGTGCCGGTCTGCACGACCCGCCCGTACTTCCGCGCCGCCTCGACCATCTTCCGGCCTTCGACGAAGTTATGGCTCACCGGCTTCTCGACGTAGACATCCTTACCCGCCTGGCACGCCCAGACCGTCGCGAGAGCGTGCCAGTGGTTCGTCGTGGCGATCGTGACGACGTCGATCGTCTTGTCGTCGAACACCCTGCGCAGGTCTTGCACGCATTCGGGCTTCTTCTTGGTCTGATCTTCGACCTCCTTCGCGGCCTTGTCGAAGAGGCGAGTATCGATGTCGCAGAGGGTTGCGATGGCGGTGTGCGGGTTCTTGGTGAAGGCGTCGATGTGGCTCTTGCCCCGGCCGTGGAAGCCGATCACCGCGACGCGGATCTGGTCGTTCGGCCCGGCCGCGCGGGCGGTCGAGCCCATCGCGAGGGCGGCGGCCCCGGCCCCAGCGCTGGCGAGGAAGGTCCGACGGTTCACGTCCGACATTGCGGTGCTCCTTTATCGTTCGACGCTCGGGCCAGGCAGATTTGGCGATGGGCCGATCGTACGACTCGCCTGGATGTTCGTCAATTGTGTGACAGGGTCCAACCTTCCGATCCCCGTTGATGAAACCCGCCATCCCCCGCCGGGGTATCGAGCGAGGATCCACAAGAGATCTTGCCTACCCCAACCACCCGAGGAGTCTCCCCCCATGACCCGAACATTGTTTATCTTCGTGCTGACTCTGGGCGGTTTCGTCCCGGAGGTCATGGGCCAGGAGCCCGCGACTCCGAAAGGTGCGCCTCGGCCTGGATCGGGGGAACCGTTCAACCCGATGGGGGATACGTCGCGGTTCACCCGGCTTGGCGGCTGGGGGGGATTCGGCGGCATGATCGGCCAGTTTGGCCTGGCGAAGGCGATGCTGGTCACCAACCCGTCGATCCAGTTGGAACTCAAGCTCACCGAGACCCAGAAGGTAGACCTCGGCGAGTGGGAATCCCAGATGAGGAAGCGCGGGGAGACGATGTTTCGGGGTGGTGGGGCTAACCCAGGCCAGCCCCCCGAGGCGGGTGCGAACGATCCGCCGCCCCCCGGCCCACCGCCCGGTTTCAACCCGCTGGCGATGATGGATACGATCAGCTCGCTCGTCCGTGAGGGTGAAGGCGGGCTAGCGAAAGTCCTCGACAAGAAGCAACTCACTCGCCTGAACCAGATTGCGC
Source organism: Isosphaeraceae bacterium (assembly GCA_025356435.1). Taxonomy (GTDB): domain Bacteria; phylum Planctomycetota; class Planctomycetia; order Isosphaerales; family Isosphaeraceae; genus CAMFLR01. Next base: position 2,700 of record JANXSY010000256.1, read on the forward strand.
TCCAGATGGAAGGCATCGCCGCCTTGGGACGCGACGAGGTGGCCGAGGCCGTCTATCTCACGCCGGAGCAGACGCAGTCCGTCAAAGATGTCCTCGCCGAGACCAAGAACAATCAGCTCGCGTTCGTTATGCAACAAGGTATGGCGATGCGAATGCGGCGTCCGACACCGACACCGGCCCCGACCGCCGATGCCAAGGCGAAGACCGACGCCGACCCCGTTGACCCCGAAGAGGCCAAGACCAAGGCACGTGCGGCCGGTCGAGAGCGGATGCAGACGCAGGTCGCCAAGATGCGTGACGGCACCGACAAGATCCAGGACGAGTCGACGACCAAGGTCCTCAAAATCCTGACCCGCAAGCAGAAAGACCGCTTCGACAAGCTGCTTGGCCCGCCGTTCGACCCCGCGAAGTTCGTTACCCCGGGCGCGTTTGGCGGCCCTCGACCCGCCGAGACGGCCAAAGCCAAGCCCGCGGCGACGCCGGCCAAATCGACTCGACTCCGTGACGCCCGAGGGTCATCAAACGACCAGTAGTTCAGTGCCGCTAAAGGAGCAACGAATCAATGTTCGTTAGTCCGATCGGCTCCCGGCTAGCGATCGGCTCGGCGTGGCGGACGCCGACGGTCTGGCCCCAGAAGCGGGTGCGGTCGAAGACGGCCTCGATCTGGGTCGGCGTGAACTGCGTCTGATAGGCGTCCAGGGCGGCCCGTTTGGCGTCGACCTGGTCGCTGATGTCGAGCACGAAGCTCGGACGCTCAATGATCCGCAAGTGGACGCTGAAATAATAGAGCACGCGCGAGGGGTGGAATGGTTCGCCAGCGAGGTCTGACTTCGAGAGTTTGCTCCAGAATCGGGCGTCCTCGACCAGCTTTGTTGCGGCGATGTGGTCGGGGTGGGCATCCTCATAAAACGGCGCGAAAAGGAGCCTGGGGCGGACCTTGCGGAAGACCTCGGCGAGGGTCCGGCGGTGGGCGAGGGTCGGTTCGAGGTTGCGGTTCGGCAGGCCGAGGTTCTGCCGCCAGGGGTTGCCGAGCGCCTCGTTGGCGGCAAGTGTCTCGGCGCGTCGGGCCTCGACGGACCCGCGCGGGGTTGGCTCGCCCGAGGTGAGGTCAAGGATGCCGACCTTCCACCCGGCTTCCAGCAGCCTGGCAATCGTGCCGCCCAGGCTGATCTCGGCGTCGTCAGGGTGCGGGGCGACTACCAGGGCGTCGAGCATCGGCCAGGTCTCCGGTCAGCGGCGAGTCATCGGGGTCTGTGGGGAATTATACGGCCTTAACTCCTCCGACGCATCGACGTCCGGCGGCGGATCGGCCTTCATTTGCACCCATGTCGTGCCGGTGATCCTCTCAACGACCCGGATCGCCGAGAGGACAGTCGCCATCGTCCCCTGCCCTGGAAAGACCGAGTCGCCGACGACCCAGAGGCCAGGACCGAGCACGTCAGACCCGACCGCGAGGAAGTTGCTGTTGCTTCGCGAGACCGGCGGACCCCCGACCGCACCGCCGACCCGTCGGGTATAGCGCTGGAAGCTCCGAGGCGTGGCGAACTCGGCATGTCGGAGCGCCTCGGGGGCATCCGGCAAGGCGCGACGGAGGGCGGAGAGGAGGCGGTTGCGATAGTCGAGCTTCATCGTCTCGTGGGCTTCAGGGGTGAGGCCCGTCCAGTCGGCGGGGCGGGTGTGGGTCGAGAGCGTGGCGACCCGGACGTCCTTCGGCCCGTATCCGGGATCTTCGGGGGTCGAGAGCGAGATCAAGACGTTGTTGCCGTCGTGGATCGGGCGGTCATACGACTGGAGCACTTGATGGAAGAGGGGCGAGTCGTCGGGGACAGCCCCCCGCTCGATCGCGAGGTAGCCGGTGACGGCGCTCCAGGCCGCGCGTGACTGCGCTTCCCTCCTCCCGAGCCGACCTTCGAGCGACCTGCCGAGAAGCGCCGCCGCGCGGTCGAGCGGGAGGTCAAAGGCAACTTGTCTGGCCCGAATTCGGGCCTTGCGTCGGGTAATGACGACGAACCCGCCCGACTCGTCGACCTCGACGCGGTCAACCAGCGCCGCCGTGCGGAGGTCGCCGCCCATGAGGGCAAAGCGGTGACCGATGCCGTCGGCGAGCGACGCCATCCCTCCCAGAGGCCGGCTCATCCCGAGTCGATAGGCATGTAGGCACGCTGAGGCGTTCGCGAATGGCACGGTCTCCGGTCCGGCCTGGGCCGTATCCTGAAGCAGCATCGCAACCAGCGAACGGAACGGCACATCGTCGTCGAGGCCGAGCAGGCGCAGGACGTCGAGGACCGATAAGATCGACGTTGACGCGGCCAGGATTCCACGCAGGCCGAGTATCGAAAAGTCATGGCGAAGGTCTTGGAAGGTCCGCGCTGGGAGCCTGGGGACGCCGTTAGCGGCCGAAAACAGGATCGTGCCGATGGCCGCCTGCAATCGCCAGAAGATCCGACGCGAGACGGATCGGCCCGGAAATGCGGCGGCCGAGGCCGACTCGAACGAGACGGGGTCGGGGGTAATGTCGAGGGTCCGGTCGGGGAGGTAGACCCGGTAGCAGGGTGTGCGGACGGAGTGGAAGTCAACACCGATCGCGTGGAGGAGGTCACCGATCGGCTCGCCGGGCGCGAGTCCCATCAGAGCGGTGGCCCCGACGTCGAAGGTGAACGGACCTCGGTCGAAATAGCCCGCGCAGCCGCCAAGCTTGGTGTGGGATTCGAGCAGCGTGACCTGCAGCCCTCTTCGCTGCGCCAGGGCCGCGCACGCCAGCCCTCCCATGCCTCCGCCGATGACCGCGAGGTCGACCGACTCGCCCGTTTTGCTCATTTTCACGGGCCGATTCCTTCTGAACGACGCACGGCCTTCACTCCCAACGAGGTTAGTGTAGTCGGCCGTCGACTCAAAGATCGGCCCGGGCACGGTTCCCGCGCGGAAACGTCCGTGATAGAGTAGACTTGACCCGAGCGACGCGGCAGGCGGCTCCCGGCCTCGCGTGCCGGTCGATGAGAGGGCGAGCGGAGGCGGGTGCTGATGGCGGGATTCGTGAAGTTGGCGACCCTCGACGAATTGCCGACGGGTGCCGCCAAGGAGGTCGAGCATGACGGCCGGATCGTCGCTCTCTTTAACGTTGATGGGACGATCTCCGCGATCGACGGCATCTGTCCCCACCAGGGCGGGCCGCTGGCCGACGGGCCGATCTCCGGTACTTGCGTCACGTGCCCCTGGCACGGCTGGCAGTTCGACGTCAAGTCTGGCAAGAGTTCGGTCAATTCGAGGGTGAAGGTCGAGGTCTTCGAGGTTAAAATTGAGGGCGGTGACATCCTGGTTCAGGTCGGTTAGCGTCGCCCGATAAGCGGCGGTGAGGCGGCCCGGGCGTCCGAGGTCGCGACGAACCCCATCCCCAGCCCCGCGAGTTCGGTGATTCGCTATCGACCCTTCCGCAACTCCGACCCGCCGATCCTGGCGGGGCTCTGGAATCGAGGGCTTCCGAGCCTGGGGGTCGCCCGTCCCCTCGGCTCGCATGAGTTCGACGCCCTCGTCCTCGACAAGCCGACCTTCGACCCGGCTGGCCTGATCCTTGCCGAAGGGGACGATGGCGTGGCGATTGGGTTTGTCCACGCCGGCTTCGGACCCGCCACCGACCTCGACAATCCGCGCCGGATCGACACCGAACTGGGCACGATCGCGATGCTCGCGGTTGATCCCATCGAGATCGATGAATCGCTCGAACGTGGCCTGATCGAGGCTGCCGAGACCTATCTCCGTTCGCAAGGCGCAAAGGTCATTTACGCGGGTGGGCAGGCACCGGTCAACCCGTTCTATTGGGGCGTCTATGGGGGGAGTGAGTGCTCGGGAATCCTCTCATCGCACGTCGCCTTCCATCGGGCGGTGCGCCGGTCGGGGTACGAGCCCGTCTCGACGACCGTATTGCTCCAGGCCGACCTCGCGGTCCCCGAACCGCGCGACCCGAAAGGGGTCGTGCTCCGTCGCCAGACTCGGATCGAGATCACCGACGACGTCCAGCCGCCTGACTGGTGGGAGTCGGCCTCGATCGGCCTCTTTCGACCGACGCTCTACCGCCTGATCTCAAGGTCCGACGAGCGGGAGCTTGCCCGCGCCAGCACCTGGGAAATGGCGGGCTTCGGCCGCACCGACGGCCGCGTCCATCTTGGCCTCTTTGGCATCGAGGTCGCCCCCGACGTCCGCCGCCACGGCTACGGCAGGCACATCGTCGGCGAGATCATCCGCAAGGCTCGGAGCCAGTGGAACGAGATCATCGACATCCAGACGCGCTCGACCAACCTCCCCGCCCTTGGGCTCTACGAAGCCCTGGGCTTCGTACGGGTCGAGACCGCGACTCTCTACCGCAAGCCGGGCTGAGATCGTCAGGGATCGCGATATAAAGCCGTGGAAACGAGCGTGAGCCCGGGGCTCGTCGATCAGGTCGGCAGGTAGCCCCTCGCCAGTTCGGTGAAGGAGGCGAGTTGTCCTGATCGCCACATGTCGTCCTTGCCGAGTTCCGTCGCGAGGATTGTGGCGACTCGCGGGGCCATCGCGATCGCGGATCGAGCGTTGAGGAACAAGGCCCGGGTGCGGCGGGCCAGGACGTCTTCAATCGTCCGAGCCATCTCGACTCGCGCGGCCCAGACGACCTCGGCGGCGACGTACGGCAAGGCAGGGTCGAGCCGGTCGCCGAGGCGGGGGTCGTGGCGGATCAGATCGAGGATAGCTGGGGCGTCAGAGCCATAGACGGCGAGGTCGCCAAACCGATCGGCGTGCTCGTGGAACCCGTGGATATTGAGGGTTTTCGTCACGCAGTTGCGTTCGGGAAGCTCCGCGAGGACAAGGGCCTGGTCGACGCAGTCTTCGGCCATGTTGCGGTATGTCGTCCACTTGCCTCCGGCGATCGAGATCAGGCCCGAGCCATCAATGTGGATGGTGTGGTCACGCGAGAGCGCGGCGGTGTTCTTGGAATCGCCTGCGCGGACCAGTGGGCGAATCCCGGCGAAGACGCTGAGGATGTCGGAGCGTTGGGGAGGTCGGCTCAGGTAGTGCGAGGCGGTTTCGAGGATGAAGCCGATCTCGGCCTCGGTGGCGCGGGGTTCGAGGGTCGGGACTTCGAGAGGAACGTCAGTCGTCCCGACCAGGGTGTGACCGTGCCAGGGAATCGCAAACATCACCCGGCCGTCGCTTGTGTGCGGGACCATGATCGCGGAGTCGCCGGGGAGGAACGACCGGTCAAAGACGAGATGGATGCCCTGGCTAGGGGCGACCATCGTCGTCGCCGCCGGGTCGGCCATGCGTCGGACGGAGTCGGTGAAGGCCCCGGTCGCGTTGATGACGACCTTCGCGGCGACCTCAAACGGTTCTCCCGTCTCGCCATCGACCGCCCGCAGGCCGTTGATGTATCCCTCGGGGTCATGGGTAAGGCCGGTCACTCGGGCGTAGTTGAGCAGAGTCGCCCCCTGCCCGGCCGCCGTGGTCACAAGGTTGATTAATAGGCGGGAGTCGTCGAACTGGCCGTCATAGTAGACGACCCCCCCGCGCAGGCCGTCGGTCTTGATCGTCGGAAGGTGTTCGAGCGTCTTCTCCTTCGATAAGACGCGAGACGGCCCGAACTTATATTTACCCGAGAGGGCGTTGTAGACCTTCAGCCCGAGGCCATAGAACGGCGACTCCCACCAGTCATAGCTCGGGACGATAAAGGCGAGATCATGCACCAGATGAGGGGCGTTCTGCCGGAGCAATCCACGCTCCTTCAGGGCCTCCATGACGAGCGAGATGTTCCCCTGTTCGAGATACCGAACCCCGCCGTGGACGAGCTTCGTGCTCCGGCTGGACGTCCCCTTGCCGAAGTCGTCGCCTTCGAGCAGGAGCACCTCATAGCCACGCGACGCCGCATCGACCGCGATGCCGACGCCCGACGCGCCCCCGCCGACGATCGCCATGTCCCACGGGTTGCGACGATCGGCAACCCTCGCCCGCATCTCGTCCCGAGTCATGATCCGCCCTCCACCAGCCGATCCGAAGCTTACCCGCATCGGCCGTCGAATACGACCGTTGACGAAAAGAGATCGCGGTTGAATAATTGCATGCACTGGCACCGGGTCTTGTCCCCGCCCCGAGAGTGGCGTAAAGTCCCTCAGGCGGAGCCGAGGCAGGCGGGAATCTGGAGCGACCATGAAAGCGGAACTGGTGCCCGACGACGGCGGTCCGCCGATCACGATCACGCGCGACCTGACGGTGGTGGGTCGTCGCGAATACTGCGACGTCCAGCTTGACCATCCCAGCCTCTCGAAGCGGCACGCCGTGATCTTAAAGAGCGATGGCCTTCTGATCCTCCGAGATCTCGCCAGCACCAATGGGACGAAGGTCAAGGGTCAGCGAATTCGTTGGGCCGCCCTGCTCCCCGACGATCGGATCTCGTTCGGCACTGTGAAGTTCTCGGTCTATCTTGGCCCGGATAACCTGCCGGCACCATCCGAGCGTCCCCAAGCCAAGGGGGCCAAGAAGCCGCCGGTGGTCACCGCCGCGAGCCCCGGTCGAAACGCCGGTATCGCAGACTCCGACGACTGGCGGTCCGCCATGACGCCCGGGTCGACGACCAAGCCGAAGGCCGTCCACGACTTCAACGAGCACGAACTTGAGATCGAGGATGACGACATTATCGATCTCGATTGATGCGAGTTGCGATCAATAACCTCAAGCCATCGGCTTGTCCATTGACTCGGCCTCGGCCTGCGCGATGGGCTCGATTTGGGCGAGGTCGGGCGGGCTGGCCACGTCGACCCTCTGGCCGTAGCTCTTGCCGAGCGGCGAAGCGTCTTCGATCACCTTGTTCATCTGGGCCGCGACCAGAAGGACCAGGCTGGTGATCCAGAGCCAGAACATCAAGACCACGACGCCGGCCAATGAGCCGTAGGTCTTGTCGTAGCTCGTCCAGTTCTGGATGTAGACCCGGAAACCGAAGCTCGCCAGGAGGAAGCAGATCGTGCCGATGACACTGCCGGGGGTGATCCACTCCCAGCGCTGCTCGGTGTCGGGGCTAATAAAGAAGGCGACGGCAAAGCTCGATAGGACGGCCGTGAACAGCCCCGCCCACTGGATCACCGTGAGGACCATCGCGGTCGGAGCGCTCACGCCCATCCAGCGGAGGAGCACAGGCCAGGCCAGGATCAGGACGAGCGACCCCAGGAGGATCACCGCCTCGATCAGCGTCATGAAGATCGCCACGACCCGCAGCTTGAGGAACGACCGCGAATCCTTCACTCCCGCGATCCGGTTCATCGCGTCGATGACCGCCACAAAGAGGGTCGAGGCGGTCCAGAGCGTGATCAGCAGCCCGATCGAGAGCAGCCCCACCGGGGGATGGGTCTTGATGCGGACGATCTGCTCCTTAAAGATCTCATAAGCGCTCTCCGGGAAGAGCGTGTGCAAGGACTCGTCGAGTTGAGTGACGGTCTTATCGCCCATGCTGTGGGTCGTGCTGAAGTCGGGCAGGAACTGGACCGCGATCGTCAGCACAAGGGCCAAAAAGGGCACGGCCGCGAGCATCGCATAGAAGGCGACGGCCGACGCTCGGGTCATGATCTCGTTGTCGGTCATCGTCCGATACGTCCGGAAGACTACCTCCTTGACGGAGAGGCCGCCGAGCGTCCAGGCCGCGCGAAGTCGAATCAGTGGGAACACGTTAGGGACTCTCCAGGACAGTCGGGCGATCGGCTGCGTCACCTCCCCGCCGCATCTGTCATGCCAAGGCACGGCATGGCGTTCGCACCCACGTATGGCTTGAAACAGTCTTTCGTGTCCCTATCCTTTCCCCCGAGGATCATCCCATGAAACGGACACATCTCCACCTGAGCGGCCTCGCCCTCGCCGCATTCTTGTCGACCGGCTGCAACAACGGCCCCCCCGGCGGGGGCATAACCAATGGACCGCCCCCCGACCTGACCGCCGAGAAGGCTGCGGCGCGGACCGACCAGCCCGAGCGGAACCGGACCGACACCGGCGAGATGAACGGCGCGGCGGGAACAGCCGGCAGCGGATCAACGACCTCCGGCTCCACCCCGGCCGTCAATCCCGCCCCGAGGACTGGCGACGCTCGTAAAGACACGGTCGAGGCTGTCGGCTCGGCATCGGCCCAGCCCCCTTTCACGAAGTCTCCGGGCAGCGCCGCAGGGGCGACGAAGCCCTCAGGCGATATCAAGGTGGGCACCCCGAAGGGGCCGCAGTGACCGTCCTTCCCTGACAAAACAAGACGGCCGCGAGCCACCCCAGGGGGCGACTCGCGGCCGTCTTCGTGTGATCGGTCGACCCTGTGCCGGGACCTTACTGGCAGGTCTGGCAGGCGGGCATCGGCACGGCGACCATGGTGCAGGTTGTGACCGGGATCTGGCGCGCCACCTGGCGGGCGACGGTTCGCGTGACGGTCACAGGGATCTGCTCAGGAACGCAAACGGCGACCTGCCTCGTGGCGGTCTCGGAGACCATTCGGCAGGTGCGGACCGGAACCTGTTCGCTCCGGGTCTCGGCCACCATTCGGCAGGTGGTTACCTGATAGGGCTGAACCTTCTCCTCGGCCACCATCTGGCAGGTGGTCACCTGGTAAGGCTCGACTCGCTCCTCGATCACCATCTTGCAGGTGGTCACGGGGATCGTCTGGACCTTCTCCTCAGAGACCATCTGGCAGGTCGTGACCTGGTAAGGTTCGACTCGCTCTTCGGTCACCATCCGGCAGGTGCGGACGGGGATCGACTCGACTTTTTCCTCAGAGACCATCTGGCAGGTTGTCACCTGGTAGGGCTCGACGCGCTGCTCACTGACCATCGAGCACGTGGTGACGGGAATGTTCTCGACGCGCTCCTCGGCGACCATCCGGCAGGTCGTCACAGGAACCTGTCGGACTGCCGTCTCGCGGACATAGCGGGTCTCGCTGATCGTCCGAGCGACCGGCCGGGAGACGAACACTCGCTCGCTGACCTGACGAGGGGGAGCCTGGACGGCGACGGTCGCCCACGCCTTCTTCTTGTGGTGCAAGCAGCCGAACAGACGCTTTCGCTCGGGTTCGCAGCCGCACTCTTCGACCGGCACGCGGACCTGCCGTTCGAGGATCGGGCCGGGCTCGCAATGGACCTGACGCTCGTAGCGGCCGCACTCAGTGACGACCTCGCGGGTCGTCGTCACGGGACGGCAGACGGTGTACGGCTGCTCGACGATCGATGTCTCGCTCACGGGCCGCATGACGGTATACCGCCGCTGCTGCGTGCTCGTCTGATAGACGGGACGTTGGACCGTGTAGCGCCGTTCGAGCGACTGAGTCTGGTAGACCGGCCGCATGACCGTGTACCGACGCTCCTGGTTGACGGTCTCGTACACCGGCCGCTGGACCTGATAACGCCGTTCGAGCGATTGGGTCTGGTAGACCGGCCGCTGGACGGTGTAACGCCGCTCCTGGTTGACGGTCTCGTAGACCGGCTTCCGCACCTGATAGCGCCGTTCGAGCGACTGGGTCTGGTAAACCGGCCGCATCACGGTGTATTTCCGCTCGCGGTTCTCGGTCTCGTAGACAGGTTTCATCACGGTGTAGTTGCGCGTGACCGTCGAGGTTTCGACGACCGGGCGCATTACGGTGTACGGCTCGTTCCGGTATTCATTCCGGTAACGTGTCTGGAGTACGGTGTAGGGCTCTTGCTCATACACGGTCTCGTAGACGGTGTGCATCACGGTCTGATACTGCGGCTGTACGGCGACGGTCGCACATGTGGTCGCTACAACCGGGGCCGGTGCGCAGCGATGGCAACCACCGCCGCCATAAGACGCCTGGCCCTCATTCGCGAACCCGGCCACGGCCAGGCCCACGCCGATCAGCCCTAGCATACCCCTCAAACTGTTCGACATGCGTCTCTCCTCGTGTTGCGTCACGGGCGTCCCTGGTGCGTCGACGTGTGGTGCCTTACCCGATCCGAAGCCCGGAGGAGGACCGAACTCATCCTTGAACGTGGTCCCTCTCGAAATTCCCTCGGAAACCCGACCGTCCACCATGCCTGCTCAAAGGCGAGGACGCATGGCGAAGCCTCGTGGTCATACCAGTATAACATGGGTAATTTGGGAGACTGGCGTCTCGACAAGATTTCCTCAAGTCAGTGGCGACCGAAGCTCGATAACGAGGGATTCATCCTCCCCTTCGTCAGCCGGCATCCACTCCTAACGGCAAAGCCGGTGCCGTTCGCTGGAAGGAGGGCAAATGCCCACAAGTTGGAGGCCCCTGATGGACCAGGGGCTTTATGATGACTTTGGTGACCAAGGACTGGGCAAATAGCGGCGACTGCGTCGGCCAGGGAGAGGGGTTTCCCCCTCCGTTCGCTGAGGATTTAACGCGACTCTGGTAGAGATTTCAAGACTTCCTGCGCCCGGCTCCTGACCGTGACGAGCCCGGATCGCGTCAGCGCTTCGACTTCGGGCCGAAGGGCGGTAAGCAGGGCATAGTGGCCCTTTGCCGCCGCCGCGCTCAGCGAGTTGAGGGCTTCGAGCTCGAGGTTCTCGACTTTCGACTTCCGCTCGTCCTCGGGCGTCTCTTTATAGAGGAGTTCGAGCGACTTGTCCGAAAGCAGCTCGCGGAAGTTGCCCAGGGCCACTATCTCGTCCCTGCGGCCGAGGGCGAGGGCGGCATTGTAGCGGACGTCGCGATCGCCGTCTTCCATCACGGCCTTGAGGGCGGCCGTCGCCTCGGGGCCGCCGAAGAAGCCGAGGGCATAGGCGGCAACCTTTCGGACCTCGGGGGAGTCAGACGACCGGGTCGCGGCGAGGGCCTTGATCGGGCGGGGGTCTTCGAGCGTGCCTTCGAGGCGGGCCGCCTGCTTTGCCAGGCTCATGCCGGCAGCGATCTGGACCGAGGCCGGCCGCGTATCCTCAAGCGCCCGGCAGAGGACGGCGATCACGTCGACCTTGTCCCCCACGCCGCTCTGGGCTTCGAGGGTCTGGAACATGCCGAGCGTCAGGGTGAGATATTGGAGGAGGGTCTCATCGGTCTTAAGGTTGAGGTCGTGGTCGAGCAAGGCGGCAAGTTCGCCGAGGAGCTTGGGGTCACGAGAGAGCTTGGGGTCGTTCTGGATCAGGCTTGTCAGCTCGAAAGCGGCCCGCCAGTTGGCGCTCGGAGACTTGATGGTCTCAACGTACGACATCGCGTCGCGCTCCCCCCCGGCGAGCTTGCCGAAGAGTAGCCAGACCACAATCACGACCACGACGATGACCGCCGGGATCACAAAGAGTTGGACGATAAACCCGGCCGACGGAGCCTCGACGGGCGGGAGGTCGATCGGCGGGGATTGGTCGAGCGGTTCGGCGGGCATGGAGTTCATCGGGGGAGCGGTCTCAATCGGGCGGGAGCGGGCTGGTCGGCGATTCGTCCAGGAAGAGTTTATCCCCAACCCCTCCCCCCGCCAACCCAGCGCCCCTGCGATGGGTCCAGAGGTCATACGCAGGCAAGGCCGCGAGCAGGCTCAACAGGGCGAGGCCCGACGTGACTGGTCGCTCCACAAACGACACGACGACGACGGCCGCCGTCCCGACCAGATAGATGGCCGGGACGACGGGGTAAAAGGGCACGCGGAAGGGCCTCGGCAGGTCGGGCCGGCGGACCCGTAGGACGTAGACCGCCGAGACGGAGAGGATCGACGTCAGCGAGAGTCCCACTCCCGCATAGACGACAATCGCGTCGAACGACCCGGTCCAGAGGAAGGCCAGCGACAGCCCGGCGAGGATCGCGGTCGCGATGGCGGGTGTCCCGTGCTTCGACCGGAGCCGACCGGCCGGGCTGGGGAAATGCCCCGCCCTCGCCATGGCGAACATCACTCGGGGACCGGTCAGCAGGTAGGCGCTGGCCGTCGCAAGCAGGATCAGGCCAAGGGCGACCGAGAATGGGTCGGACCATCGCGGGCCGAAAATCGCCCGTGCCGCCCGCTCGGCGATCGGCCCGACGGCGTCCGCCCCCTCAGTCGCGACGATCCGGCGGATCTCCGTCGCGGGTAGGGCCAGGGCATAGACGACGTTTAACCCCACATAGAGGACCGTGACGCCGAGCGTCCCGAGCAAGATCGCGCGCGGGAGCCGTCGACGGCCGTCAACGACCTCCCCCGCGACGTAGGCAGCCGCATTCCAGCCGGTATAGCCATACGAGACATAGACGAGTGAGAAGACGAGCTTCCCGGCGAGCGGGACCGTGAAGGGCGGCAGATCGTCGAGGTGGCCCCAAGACCCCCGACCCGCGACGAGCCCGGCGATCACGAAGAGGCCGAGGACGACCAGTTCGAGGATTGTGACGACCCCCTGAGCGCGGGCGGTGCGTCGGTGGCTCGTCGCATGGAGGGTCGCGAAGACGACAATCGAGGCCGACGCCAGGGCGATGCGGGCGATCGGCTCGACGGATTTCGCCAGGGCGATCGGGGCGAGCAGATAGTCGGCAGACGCCGAACTCGCCGCCGCGATCGGTGCCGCAAAGCCGATCAAGAGCGACGACCACCCGGCCAGGAAAGCGAGCCGAGGGCCGTATGCCTCGTTGAGGAAGACGTATTCCCCGCCCGACCTTGGCAACATCGCCGCCAGTTCGGCCAAGCTGAGCGCCCCGCAGACAGCAATTGCCCCACCGACAACCCACATCGCGAGCATCAAGGCATTGGAACCGACCGAGGCGACAATCAGCCCTGACGTGGTGAGGGCACCCACCCCGACCATGCTCGAAATGACGACAAAGGTTGCCGTGGCGAGCCCGAAGCCGGCGGGCCTCTCCCCCGTGGTCCGGCTCGGATCTGGCATCGTCACCTCATCGCGAGGTTCGCGGATAGCCGAATCCTGGGTCTGGCTCCGACCGAGGTGCGGGGGTCGGGTCAGGAGGCGGCACGTCGTCGTTGTTCGAGGGCGCGGGGCGGGTCGCCGTGTTGGGCTTGGTCGCGGACGTCTCGCCCGCCGCATGCCAGCGGGGGGCCGGGGCGACATTCGCCGTCTCGTGCGGCCTGGGCAGCTTGCTGGGCATCCTCGCAAGCGACTTCGCCGCGACCGCACGGACGTCGGGCCGCTTGTCAAATTGAGCGGCGGCTTCGAGCGGGATGATCGCCCGCGAATCGCCGATCTCGGCCAGGGCCCACGCGGCGGCCTGGCGGACTTCCTTCTCGTGGTCGTTCTTGAGCCGGTCGACCAGCGGAAACACGGCCCGAGGGTCGCCATATTTGCCGAGTGCGATTGCCCCGTCGCGGCGGTGGTTGCTGTGCAGACTCGACAGGTTCTCGATCTCGGTCGTGACCGCGTCAATCACGATCGGACGGGGCGGAGGGGCCGCGACGAAGACCGGAGGAGGCCCGAAATAGAGGGGAGGCGGCGGGGCTGATCCGACGAAGAAGCTGAATGCCGGTGCGGCCACGAACGGAGCTCCGACGAATCGTGGCCCGCCGTAGTAGACGGGACCAGGCCCCCTGCCCCCCGGGATGCCCCCAATGATCTCGGTCTCGCGGTGATAGGTGCCGCCGGGCCGACGGATGTCGATCTGGCGATCGATCACGTTGCCCACCCGCTCAGTGCGCACCTTCCGCTCGATCGTATTGCCGCGAGGCCCCGTGACCGACACGTCACGCTCGACTACCTGCGCCGAGGCGAGGGTCGAGCAACCGATCGCCAGAAAACCAAGGGCCGTCAACCGTCTGTGAGACCGATACGTCGTCATGACTGTGCTCCTCAATCGCCCGGCGGCCGGGTCGAATCCGTCCGTGATGCGGGGAACCGTCGCGACGGGTCGCGACCCTCCCACGGGCGGGGATTGTCTGAGACTCCTTCCGTTTTGGGAAGGCCAGTCCTGCCGGACTTATCGGGATCGGCTTTCCGGAGGCCCGGCTTGAGCCGTCAGGTCTTTTTCGACCGATTTATCGCTTCTTCCGCTTGACCTTCCCCTTCGGCTTGGGGCGCTCGGGCTTGCCCCGCATCGGCCGGAGCGTGTCGAGCCCACGAGCGGGGCGTCCCGGACGGCTGGTCCTCGGGGGGGCGACAGCGGTCGGGTTGTCGGCGGGGATCAAGTCGAGTTCGCGGCGGTCGACGTCGATCCGGGCGATCTTGACCTCGATCCGGTCTCCGAGTCGATACCTTCGCCCCGAAGCCCGGCCGACCAGGGTATGCGTCTCCCCCTCCAGATAGTAGAAGTCGTTGGCGAGGCTGGTCACATGGATCAGTCCCTCGGCCGGCAGCTCGACGAGCCGGGCGAAGAGTCCGAAGTCTTCGACGCCGACGACGATCGCGTGGAACGTCTCGCCGACCTTGGTTTCGAGGAACGTGAGCAGCTTCACCTTGATCAGTTCGCGCTCGGCGATTTCGGCCCTTCGCTCGGTCCGGGTGCAGTGCTCGGCCAGGACGGTCAGCTCGTCAAAGTCGCTCTTGGGCTTTTTGCCTTCGAGGAGCATCGTGAGCTGCCGATGCACCTGCAGGTCGGGATAGCGGCGGATCGGCGAGGTGAAGTGGCAATAGTCCTCACTCGCGAGCGCGTAGTGACCCACGGGCTCGGGGGTGTAGACCGCCTGCTTGAGGCTGCGGAGTAGGCCGAAATGGACGGCATACGCCTCGGGCGAGTCGATCGTCTCTGCGAGCACTCCCTGGAGGTCGAACCGTGACTGCGGGTTCTCGATCGAAATCCCGAGGCTGCGGGCGAACTCGGCGAACTCTTTGAGCTTCCTCGGCTCGGGATCGGGGTGCGACCGCCGGAGGAAGCCGACCCCCTTCTCGGTGAGATAAGACGCCACGGCCTCGTTCGCCGCGAGCATGAATTCCTCGATCACCTGGTGGCTCTCGTCGTGGGACGCCAGGTGCGCTCCGATAACCTCTCCGTGCTCGCCCAGGTCGACCTCGACCTCGGGCATGTTCAGTTCGAGCGCCCCTCGCGCGAACCGACGCTTCCGCAGCAGCATCGCCAGTTCGTACATCTGCACGAGCATCGAGCGAACCTCGGGCGTGACCCCTTCGGCTTCCGTCTCGGGTGCCTGGATCAGCGGCATCACTTGCTCATAGGCGAACCGCTGGTCGACCTTGATCGCCGACCTCGCGAAGCTTCGGCCAGTGCGGACGCCGTCGGCATTGAACTCGATCAGGGCACTTACGGTGTAGCGAACGTGCCCGGCCTGGAGGCTGGCGAGGCTGTTTGAGAGGATCTCAGGGAGCATCGGGATAACGCGGTCGGGCAGATAGACGCTCGTGCCGCGTTGCCTCGCCGTCCGGTCGATCGCGGTGCCAGGCCTGACGAAGTGGGAGACGTCGGCGATGTGGACGCCAAGGCTCCAATAACCCTTCTCGTCGCGGGTGAGGGTGATCGCGTCGTCAAAGTCGCGGGCTGTCGCGGGGTCGATCGTGATCGTGAGCGTACTCGTCAGGTCGAGCCGGCCTTCGATATTATCTTCGCGGAACGCCTTGGCGGCAGCCCGGGCGTCTTCGAGGGTTTCGTCGTCGAACTTGTCAGGGATGCCGAGTGCCCGGATGATCGCGAGCGTGTCGACCCCTGGCTGGCCCCGAGCGCCGAGCACCTCGGTGATGACCCCCTCGCCCTCGCTATAGGGCGTGGGATAACGGACCATCTCGACCGCGACCTTATCGCCGACGATCGCACCCTTCGCGCCGGGGTCGCCGACGTAGATCGGCGCGTTGAAGGTCGTGCCGTCGATCTTGACCATGCCGGCGTCGCCGCGCTCGAAGTATGTCCCGACGAACAGCCCCGACGCCCGATTGATGACCTGGACGATTCGCCCTTCGGCATTGAAGCCAGCGCCTTTCGCCTTGCGGACGAGCCGCACCAGCACCTCGTCGCCCGACGACGCATCGCGACCGGCGTCGACCGGGATGAAGATGTGCTCCGACTTCGCCCCGGTCCCTTGCGAGGGCCTCACGAAGCCGAAGCCCTTGGACGTCCGGCGATACGTCCCGACGACATTCCCCGCCTGGGCGGAGGGGTCGGACTTGTGGATCGACTTGTCCTTGCCGAGCTCGACCTGCCCCGCCTTGACCAGCGACTTGACGATCAATCGGAGGTCGGCATACCCCTCCTCCCCGACCTTAAGGCGCTTCGAGAGCGCCTTGAGGGTGATCGGCTCATAGTCGGGCTCGGCGAGATAGGCCAGCACGCGGCGATTGAGATCGTCCATCGGTTGACCCTGCATGAGGTGAGTCTGGTCCGGGCTTACTTCAGTCCTCAGCGATAATGCTATCAGCGTGCCCGTTCGTGGTTCCCTTGAAGATCCGACGGCCGAGGTTGGGCTGATAGGGGGTCCACGACGTGTCGCGACAGGGGTCGTCGCGGATCTCGCGGGTGACGGTGTGGATCTTGGCGTCGAGATTGTCGAGATGATGCAGCGCGATCGCCTCGGGGGTCATCGGCACCTTCGGGCTGCCGAATTCGAGCGTGCCGTGATGGCTGACGATCATATGCTTCAGCCGCAGTAGGAGCTCGGGCGGGAACGGCTCGCCAGTGAGGTCGCTGGTCCGCTCAACCTTGTCGCGGAGCATCTCGACGCCCATGACCAGGTGGCCGATGAGCTGGCCTTCGTCGGTGTAACCGAACGCGCGGTCGTAGCTCAGCTCGTCGATCTTGCCGATGTCGTGGAGGAAGATTCCCGTCATCAGCAGGTCGCGATCGACGTCGGGATAGAGGTCGGAGATCCGGTCGGCAATCGTCAGAAGGGTGACGACGTGTTCGAGCAGCCCCGCGTGGTAGGCGTGGTGGTTCTTGATCCCGGCGGGGGCGGTGGTGAACTTGCGGACGAACTCGTCGTCGATCAGAAAGCACTCGACGAGCGCGCGGAGGTGGGGATTCGTAATCCCGAGGAGCAGCTCGCGGAGCCTGGAGGTTAGCTTCGCGACGTTCTGCGTGGTCTGCGGAAGGAAGTCTTCGGGCGAGATCGTCGTGGGGTCGATCGGCTCGATATGCGAGAGAATGACCTGCAACGCCCCCTGGAAGACCTGTATCTTGCCTCGGGCCTGGAGGAAGTCGCCGGGCTCGAAGGTCCGTGCGAGACCTTCGGAGGCGTTCCAGAGTCTGGCGCCGAGGCTGCCTGACTTGTCCCGAAGTTCGAGATGGAGGTAGAGGTTGCCCTGGCGGTTGGCCCTGAGCTGCTTGTCGGCAACGAGGAAGACCTCATCGACCGACTCACCGTTAGCCAACTGATTGACGAAGCGACGGGTCATGCGGGGTACATCGGGTGGGCGCGGGGAGAGGTTGGCCGAGCCCAAGGCCCGGCCGCGAAGCCCGATTGTAGGGGCCGGCCGTCGCTGGGGTCAAGGGAGCCGAACTCCCCCGGTGCGACGGCCGGTCTCGTAGTCCGCGAAGCGCTTCGGGCCTCGATCAGCCGACGATCGGGTGCAGTCTCCGGCTGACGAGCCCGCCCGGGAAACCCTTCTGGGGAAAGAGGGTGCTGCCGGTCTGGTTGCCGCCGAGGCTCGCTTTGAAGAGGATCGCGAGGCTAGGCCCGAGCGGCTTGGCGGGCGGGGAGAAGACGGTCAGGTTCGACCCGTTCGCGTCTTTGATCGTCGCGGCCTGGATCGAGCCGACGGTCGTCGTCGAAAGAATCCCGTTGCTGACCGTGATGCCGGCGTTGCCTGCCCCAAGCGGGAACGGGAACTGCGGCAACTGGGTCACGCCGGTCCCGAGCAGGAGGTCGGTCGAAGGTGCGACTCCCGGGATCGCTGGTCCAACCTTTACGATGGCGTCGAACTTCGGCGTCCTGTGATGCCCCGACTCCTGGATCGTGCTTTGCGGGTTGATCTTCACGCCCAGGTAATAACTGCCCGGCATCGACGGCAGTGTGATGACCTGGCTGTTCAGCGTGATGACGTTATTGCCCGGCTGGAGATTGGCGTCGCCGACCGGCGGATTCAGCGATGGCGCGGTGCCCAGGCCAGGAAGGTTGGCCACGGTGTACTTCGCCAGGATTGCGTCGCCGGGCCCGAAGGTCTGGTTCTGTGAGGCGACGATCTCGACGTCGAACGGCCCCTGGAACCCGGTGGCGACGGGGCCGATGTTGGCGATCCGGATTGCGGGCTGGATCGTATCCCCCGGCTGGAGCGAGCCGGGCACTTCGAACCCGATCAACTGCAGGTTTGGCAAGGCCGCCTGGATCGTCACCGGCTGGTTCGAGACGAAACTGTTATTGGCGAAGTTATTCTCGGCGAACGAACGCGAGTCGTTCTCGCTATAGGTCAAATAGATATGACCGCCGTTGCCCGGGAAGCCCGCCGGCCGAGGGGGCAGGAGGAACGCCTGATTGAGGACGACGACATCATTCTGATGGATGGCGGGCACGCTGATCGAGCCGATCAGCACCTCTTTCCGTCCACCGGGCCGGTCGGAGGCGAAGATATCGAGGATCGAGCCGGGCGCGTCGGCCGTGCTGACCGACCCCTGGGTCAGGTGAAGCGGCTCGTTGATCGAGCTCGCCCCGAAGTTGCTGATGGTGACATTCACCGAGAGCGGCGCTCCCCATGAGGCAACGGGGGCCGAGTAGCCCCGCACGCTCAGGTCAGGAAGCGAGAAGCCGAGGGGCGAGTAAGAGAGAACCTCGCGGCGTTCGAGGGCCTCGATGGGGCCACCGATCGGGCCCCTCCGGTCGCGACCGCTCCGGCGCAGATTCCGAGCATCCAATGACGGCACCACACACCTCCGTGCGGTCGAGGGTCCGAGGCCTCCCGGATCGGCCGGAAAACGAGCCGGTTCCCTGACCTTCCCTGACGGCCAACGTCCGTGATACGAAAAAACGATCGACGAATCCCTGGGCCTGACGCCCTCCCCCAGCCTTGCGACCGGGGGATGTCGGCGGGCCTGCACACGATCATAACTCGACCGAAAGCCGGCCCGATCCCGGGGCTTTCCGCCCGATCTCGAACGCCGAGTTCCGTCTGAGACCAAAGTAGCTAACGCGACGACCATCCCAGTTCCGACACCTGCGACGATTACGCCGACGGCGGGGCGATCCTCAATGCTCTCCCCTCTCACGCTGGCCGTCAATCTGTTAGACTTGCACGCCTCATCCGTCCCGACCGGGGCGGGCCACGCCCCGAAGTTGAGGAGCCTGCCGTGCGCTGGTCGCAAGCCCTGATCCCCACGCAGAAGGAAACCCCGGCCGACGCCGTTGCGCCGAGCCACAGGCTCCTGCTTCGCGCGGGGATGGTCCGCCAGCTCAATGCGGGGGCCTATAGCTATCTCCCGCTCGGCTTCCGGGTCCTCAACAAGGTTGTCCATATCATCCGCGAGGAGATGGACGCCGCCGGTGCCCAGGAACTCCTGATGCCCGCGCTGCAGCCGCTCGAACTCTGGAAAGAGTCGGGCCGCTATGAGACGTTCGGTGAGTTGCTCATGCAGCTCGAAATCAGCGGCAAGCAGCACATGGCGCTCGGGCCGACTCACGAAGAAGTCGTCACCGACATCGCTCGTGGCCTGATCCGCTCGTACAAGCAACTACCGATGACCCTCTATCAGATCCAGACCAAGTTCCGCGACGAGCCCCGCCCCCGGTTCGGCATCCTCCGAACCCGCGAATTCCTCATGAAGGACGCCTACAGCTTCGACCTTGACGTCAACCAGCTCAACGAGAGCTACGACGCGATGTATGAAGCGTATTGCCGGATCTTCGACCGCTGCGGCATCCCTTACGTGATCGTCGAGGCCGAAAGCGGCCCGATCGGCGGCGACAGCTCGCACGAGTTCATGGTTCCGTCGTCAACCGGCGAAGACGTCGTGATCTGCTGCGACAAATGCGGATACGCGGCCAATCGCGAGCGCGCCGAGATCGGTGAGGGTCCAGCCGCGAACGTCCCCGATCCCGCCGCGCCGGCGTATGA
>JANXSY010000025.1 GCA_025356435.1 Isosphaeraceae bacterium
TATTACACAATCTCGGAAGGCTGCCGGAGCCGAAACATACCCACAGATTCTGCTGAGGAGCCTTTTTTCTGAGCCACTCCAGCTCCATCTTGAGCCGGCCGATCTGCTCGAACAGCTCGGCCTGGCGAAGAGCCCCTCGGCGCCGGCCACGAGATGCTTCTTCCAGCCGTGGATGAGCCTCGGGTGGACGCCGTAGTGGCCGGCCAGTTCGTTGACCGTCTTGTCCCCCTTGAGGGCGGCCAGTGCGATCTGGGCATTGAACCCCGCCGAGTGGACCTTCCACTTCGTCGCCATCGCTTCCCCTCCTCCAGGCCACCGGTATAGCTGAACCGGTGGTCCAGATTTCGGGGTCCACTATAGCCCGACGAGTTGCAGTAATTCTCGGGGCGACGAGGTTCGGAATCGTAGGGAGGCCCCATTGTGGCCAAGGCTCATCGTTTGATTTTTTCTTGATGCTGGTAGACGTCTTGTCGAGTCAGCCTATAAAGCATGAGTGAAATGTCCATCCGGTGGCAAAATACAGACGTAGTTATCCATCCGAGAGACCGGCTCGTGAAAACAATCGCCCCCACACATATCGCGCCAAGTGACAATGTTGAATCGCCGTTTGCCGTCACATTTCGACATCGGCTGCGATACACCAACGACGTACTCGGACACGACCGTGCGGCCCTGATCGAGATGTTCGAGCCATCCGGCGACGCGGCGGCGAAGGTCCAATTCTTCGTCGACGGGCACGTCGCTGAGGCACGGCCCGAAGTTGTGCCGGGGCTGGCGCGAGTCGTAGCTGAGGGACTCGGCCGTTGCACCATGGCTGGCGAGGTCCGCGTTGTCCCCGGCGGGGAGACGATCAAGAACGATCGCGCGGAGTTGGACCGGATCCTGGGGGCCTTCAATGAGGCGAACTTGGACCGGCGGAGCTACGTGGTGGTCGTCGGCGGCGGGGCAGTCCTCGACGCGGTCGGATTCGCTGCGGCCGTCGCCCACCGCGGCATCCGCTTGATCCGCCTGCCGACCACAACGCTGGCCCAGGCTGACTCAGGCGTCGGCGTCAAAAGTGCTGTGAACTTCTTCGGCAAGAAGAATTGGCTCGGGGCCTTTGCCGTGCCCTGGGCCGTCATTAACGACACGGCCTTGCTGGAGACCCTGCCCAATCGCGACTTTATCGCCGGTTTCAGCGAGGCCGTTAAGGTCTCGCTGCTGAAGTCACCCGCGGTCTTCGACCAGATCTGCCGGACAGCGTCCCGCATCCGCCGACGTGACCTCAGCGTGGCCCTGCCGATCATCCGGGCGTCGGTGGAAATGCACCTAGCCCACATCACGCAGGGCGGCGACCCGTTCGAGGCCCGCGAGGCACGGCCACTGGACTTCGGCCACTGGTCGGCCCACAAGCTGGAGCCGATGTCCGGGTATACGCTCAGGCACGGTGAGGCTGTGGCCCTGGGCGTGGCCATCGACGTGATCTATTCGGTCCTGGCTTTCGGCCTTCCTCGTCGCGAAGCGGCCCGCGTCTTGCGTTGCTTGACGAACCTCGGCTTCACGCTCAACCATCCGAACCTTGACGCCGTCGAACCGCTGCTGGACGGGCTGGAGGAGTTCCGCCAGCACCTTGGTGGCCGGCTCACCATAACCATGCTCCGCGGAGTGGGCGACCCGATCGACGTCCACGAAATCGACCCGGACCTGATGAGGACTGCAATCGCGCGGGTCTCCCAATATGGTGCCAGGGCCCGACGGACCGCTCACCACGACGACACCGGTCGGCCCCGGCCGAGTTCCCCGGTCCGCGTCAACGGGAGGGCCCGATGATCCAGGCCGAGGCCCAGCCTCTTATGTTTGCCGGATTATCCGCGATAAGCCCTCTCTTGGGAGAGGTCAACGATCTGAAGCGAATCTACGCGGCCGGCCGACCCGGCAGCCTGGCCGCACGCGGCTTCGCCAGAGCATGGGCCGCGTTGATCGTCGGCGAGTCGTCGGCGTTTGTGGCTCGCTCGGAGGCCGCAGCGGCCGTCGCAGCTGCCCGCCTCGGGGCGATCGACCCGGCGACCCTGACCCAAGCTGGGCTCTCCCCGGGCGACGTCCGGGAAGTCTTGGTCGCGGCCGTCGATGCGGCGGCGGACAGTCTCGACTACCGGACTCACCATGAGCTGCGTGCGGCGGTCGTTGATCTGCCTGATTATTTTGCCCGCTTCAACGAGCCGACGGGACTCCCTTCGTGGGTTGGGCTGCTGGCCGTTCAGCCTAGAGCTGGCGCCACGAGGCCCGGTCGCCCACGCCTGATTCTGGAACCGGCCGAGAGCCACACCGAGCATTGCTACATAACGGCAATCTACGCCGCATTGATCGCGCCCCAGTTTGACGCAGACTCGGCTGTGCCGTTTCTGGCGGGCCTGGCCCATCACTTCCACAACGCCCTGCTCCCCGACTCGGGCTTCGCCGGCGAGGAGCTGCTCGGCCGGCATCTCGCGCCGACCGTGGCGCGATTCACAGAGGCAGCAATGGCCGAACTCCCCAAACCCCTTGCTGCCGAGGTGGCCGAGGCGCGGCGGATCCTCCCCCACGCCGGGACGCCCGAGGCTCGCGCTTTTCACGCCGCCGACGTCCTGGACCGGGTTTTGCAGATGGCTCAGTACGCGAGGGTCGCTGCTTTCGAGTTACGTCAGGCACTTGATGACCTGGACTTGGTCCATCCCGGCCCGCTGCAGGCGTTCCAGGTTGACGTTCTTTCCGGCGCGGGGCTCTGGCCATGACCGGGGGTTCGACACGCCCAGACACTCGGCCGACCGCGCTGAAGGCAGATTTCGCCGTCGGCGTCCCCCTCGTCGACCCGGAGTGCAGATTTCCTCTAAGACAAGACACGCCCCACTCCCTGGCCGGGGAGGGCCGGTCGCGATGGCCGATCGTTGCCGGCATCCCGTTCTTGCGGACCGGCCGGGATGCCCTTCGAAAGACCGCCCTCGCCGCTCTCGACGCGGGGGACGAGCGGTCTGCTTTGATTGCCCTGCTGGCCGATCAGGACGACTTCGCCCGGACGCCACCGGCGGGTCCGGCCGCTCTCGATCGTCTGGTCGAGGCCGTAGATCACGGCTCAGCCTCCTTGCGCGACGCGATGGCGGGCCTGAATTTCGGCCCGGTGGCTAACTACTTCGCCCATCGCGCCTCGACGCCAACGTTTCTTTCCGGTCTTGCCCTCTTGGACCTGCACCTTCCCAGGGGGGGGATGGTCGTCGAGGTCGCCTGCGGGATCGGCCATTTCTTGCGAGAGTTGACCTCACGCGGTGTCCCCGCCCTGGGGCTCGACGTTGTCTTCGCCAAGCTCTGGCTGGCGCGGCGGTTCATCGTGCCGTCGGGCGTGAGCTTGGTTTGTGCCGATGTGGTGGCCGGTTGGCCCCTCGGCCGGGTGTCCGGTCCTGTGGTCGCCTTCTGCCACGACGCGTTCTACTTCCTGCCCGACAAGCCGGGGGTCATCGCCTCGTTCCGGCGCACGATCGGCGAGGAGGGCCGCATCCTCATCGGGCACGCCCATAACAGCGGGTTCGATCACCGCGGCGTTGCGGGCGAGCCGCTCCGTCCCGAGGAGTATGCCGGGCTGTTGCCGGGCAGCGTGCTGTACGACGACGCCGAGTTGGCCGAGTCGGCATGGAGCGATCGGCTCGCCATGCCTCGCGAACCGGCTGAGCTCTCTGGGATTGAGGCGGTCGCCCTGGCCTGGGATGCCTCCGGTAGGCTCGCCGACGATCACCGTCTCTCGCCCGCCTACGCCCCTCTTACGATCCCGGAGGCGAATCGCGTGCTGACGCTCAATCCACTGCTGGACGAGCGGGAGGGGATACTAACCCCGCGCTGGCCTTCGCCGGCGTTCGAGGCCGAATATGCCGCCCAGTCGGGCTATCTATCCGGCGAGTCGATGCCGCGATTCCCGATCCCGTGCTGTCTCGATCCGAGTGCTGAGAGTCGGGAAGAACGAGAGCGTCTCGCCAGACGTCGCATCCTCCTAGACCTCCCGGAGAGATGGTAATGGAGGGGCGAAACGCTCGACTCGTCGTCACTGAAGCGGGCCCCCGGCGGCTCGGCTGGGGCGTCGTCGGCTGCGGTTGGGTGGCCCGCGATTACGGGGCGCCGGGTATCGCGAACTCGGGCCTCGGCCGCGTGACGGCCGCGTTCGACCTCGACCCCAGGGCCGCCGCACGACTGGTCGCCGGCCTGCCGAAATTAGAGGAGCCGGCGCGGGTCTCCGCAAGCCTTTCCGAGATGCTGGCCGACCCGGGCATCGACGCCGTCTACGTGGCCACGCCCAACGACGGGCACGTCGACGTGGTCGAAGCCTGCGCTGCGGCTGGGAAGCACGTCCTCTGCGAGAAGCCGATGGCGACTTCGCTGGCCGACGCCCGCCGCATGGTGTCCGCCTGCGACCGGGCTGGAGTTCGCTACGCGACGGCGTTCGACCAGCGGTTCCACGCCGCCCATCGACGGCTTCGTCTCCTGGTCGTCGAAGGTGTTCTGGGCGTCGTGACGCAGGCGAGAATCCATTACGCCTGCTGGCTTCCGGCCGACTGGGCGGCAGACAACTGGCGAATTGACCCCCGCCGCGCCGGCGGTGGCGCTCTGATCGACCTCGCCCCGCACGGTGTCGACTTGCTCGCGATGCTGCTCGGCGACGACTGGGAGTGCCTCGTCGCGCTGACGCAACGCCGGGTCCACAAATACGCAGTCGACGACGGCGCGGTACTGGCCGGCCGGTTCCAGGGTGGGGCTGTGGCCACCCTCAATGTGGCCTACAACTGCCCCGAGGCTTACCCGCGTCGCCGCTTGGAGCTGATCGGTACGAGGGCGATGGCCGTCGCCACCGACACAATGGGACAGGCCCCGGGCGGAACGCTCGAGCTGATCGACGCGAAATCCGGCCGGCGCGACGCCGTCTCGATCGACGTGCGTGAGGATCGGAGCCCGTTCGAAGCCCAGGCCGAGGCGTTTTCAGAGGCGATCCTGACCGGGCGGCCGTTCCCGTTCCCGCCCGACCGTGACCTCCATCACTTTGCCTTGCTGGAGGCGGCATGCCGTTGACGCGACTCTCCTGCACCCACTGTGGATTCTGGCACTCGTGGTTCGAGGGGAAGGAACCGCTGACCCTCAATTGCGTGCTCTGCTCCGACGTCCGCAACGCCCTGCCCCCCGACGGCTGGGACTACGCCGACGTCGGTCGGGTCGCACGCACGGTCACGACTCGCTGGAAAGAGGTCACGCCTGGCATCTGGGGTTTCTGGTGCGAGCCGCGGTACGGCCTGGCGGGGACCGGCTGGCTGATCCGCCGCGACGACGGCAATGTGGCCTTCGAAGGAGCGCCGTTCTACCACGACGATGCTCTGGAGCAGATCGACCGGCTGGGCGGCGTCCGCCTGCTCTCGGCCTCGCACCCGCACGGGTACGGCGCATTGTGGCAACTCCAGGAGCGGTTCCATCCCGAGCTGGTGATCCACCGCGAGGACGTGCGCTACACCAAAGCGTTCCGCGTCACGACGGTGGCCGACGACGAGCACGAGTTTGCCCCCGGTCTGACCCTGCATCACGTGGGCGGCCACTACGAGGGTCAGTGCGTCCTCCACGACGGGCCGCAACGCGCCCTGTTTGTCGGCGATAGCCTGAAGTTCGACGACTTCGACGCCGAGGGCCGGGTCCACGCCCTGAGCTGCCACAAGGGCTACCACTACCACATCCCGCTCAGCCGGGGCGAACTGAGACATTACCGCCGGGTCTTCGAGCGATTGCCGTTCGATCGGGCGTTCACGCCGTTCGAGTTCGCGCCCAACGTGACCTGCGCCAACGCCCTCGCCCTGTTTGACCGCCTGATCGCCGGCACCCCGACGACCAGGCCCCAACCGATGGAGTCCGACGCCCATGGATGACCTCGCCCGCGTCGCCGACGCCTACCGCCGCAACTTGCCCCGGGGACGATCCTGGACGTTTGCCTATGGCGGACTCGACCGCCTCGGCGTGCCGGTCGCCGCGGCGGGCCTTGCTTTCCCGGACGGTTATGTCTTCGACGGCTTCGGCTACGGCGCCACACCAGAGGAGGCGCTCGTCGGGGCGTTGGGTGAGCTGTCGGAGGATACGCACAGCGAGGCAGCACTGGCCCAGACGCCGCGCATCGAGGGCAGTTTCCGGGATCTGGTCGCCCGCCGCGGCCGTGATGGGGTGTGCGACCCGCGGACGCTCGTCCTGCCCGCCGGCTCGCCCTACGCGCCCGACATGCCTCTGAGATGGGTCGAGGCAAGGCGATATCCCGGGGGCGAGCCCGTCCTGGTCCCGATCGAATTCGCCGCAATCAGTCGCCGGCAGCACGGGGGGCTCGACCTGCTGATCACGCCGATCACCAACGGCCAGGGGGCCGGCCTGTCGCTCGAGCAGGCGCTCGCCCACGGGCTGCTGGAATTGCTCCAGCGCGACGGCAACGGCCTGGAGTTCCGCGCGCTCGATCGCGGGGTCGTTATCGACCTCGACGAAGTCGCCGACCCCTCCGTCCGGATGCTGCTCTCGCGGTTCGAAGCCCACGGTCTGCGCATCGTCCCGAAGCTCGCGTCGACGGAGTTCGGCCTGGCGAACCTCTATGTCGTCGGCTGCGACGACGACCCGGAGGCCGACCTGCCGATCAAGCTGACCGCCTGCGGAGAGGCGGTGCACCCCGACCGGGAGCGGGCCCTGCGCAAGGCCCTCCTGGAATTCGGAGCGGCCCGGGCACGCAAGGCATTCATGCACGGGCCGCTCGACGCCATCGCGTCGGCGACCCCCCCGGGTTACCTCGACGGCTACCTTGCCACCCTGACGATCGAAGGCGAGGAGAGCCGCTCCCTCGACTCCATGGTGGATTGGATCGGCGCGACCGGCGAGCGGCTCCGCGCGGTGCTGGCTGAGACAGTGCTGGCCGAGCGTTCGCGGGTGCCGTTCTCGTCGCTGCCGACGGTCGCGTTGGGCGCGACGGATCGTCCCGCCGATCGGCTCCGCGCGGTCGTCGATCGTCTCTCGGCCGAGAGGCTAGAGGTGCTCTACGTGGACAACTCGCCTCCGGGAGGCGAGGTCTTCGCCTGCAAGGCGATCGTGCCCGGACTGGAGGTCGAGACGATGAGCTATTACCGGATCGGCGGGCGTGGGGTGCGCAAGCTCCTCGACCGTGGCAGCCCTCTCGTCGGGCTCGGCCGCACCCCTCGGGGTTGCCTGCCGGTGGTCCTAACCGACGAGGCCCGTGACCGCCTCGGCGGCCCGGCCTGGATCGACCCGGCAGCCGTCGATGCGACGGTCGGCCCGCTCTATCCCCTGTACCGCGAGCCGAGTAGCCACGCGGCGCAGGTCGCCCGCGCGCGGCGGCTCGCCGCGACCGTCTGAATAGCCCCGGAATCCTCACGTCCGACTGCCCTGGCCCACACCCCGCGAGGACTCGTCCAATGCGTATCTGCTTCCTGTCCCGGCGCTTCTTCCCGGCGATCTCGGGGATGAGCGTCTACGCCCTGAACCTCCTGCGGCAGCTCGTACGCGACGGCCACGACGTGACGATGATCTCGCAGTACCGGGCCGATCCGGCCGGCGCGGACGTCTACGGCGGAGGCCCCCCGCCGCCAGTGCCGGGCGTGCGGGTCATCGGCCTGGAATCGACGGGCGAGCAGGCCGTCACCGCTGGCCGGCCGGCGGACTTCGAGGCCGACGTCGCGGCGATGGTGGCCGCGGTCGAGGTCGAGCACGCGCGAAACCCCTTCGACGTGATCCACGCCCAGTACGGCTACCCCAACGGCCTGGCCGCCCTGGAGGCCAGTCGCCGGACGGGCGTACCCAACCTCGTCTCGATCCAGGGGGGCGACGGCCACTGGGTCGGCGCGTGCTGTGCCACGCACCGCGACGCGATGCGCGCCGTGCTCGGCCACGCCGGCGCCGTGCTGATCGGCAGCGCCTCGTTCGCCGAGGAGGTCCGCGGCAACCACGGTACGCCGGCGGGGCGCTTCACGATCGTGCCGGGGGCGACCGACACCGAGCGCTTCCGACCACGCGACGAGACCCGCCTGGGTGACCTCGGCGACCCGCCGACGCTGCTCTACCACGGCCGGGTCGACGTCAGGAAGGGCGTTATGGAGCTGCTCGACGCCTTCGCCTCGCTCGTCCATTCCGGACGCGACCTGAGGCTGATCGTCTCGGGCATCGGCCCCGACGTCGCCGCCGTCGGAAATCGCATCGAATGGCTCGGGCTGGGCGACCGCGCCCGCATGACTGGCTACGCCTCGTACGAGGACGCCCCGGAGGTCTATCGACTCGGCGGAATCTTTGTCTCGCCGACGTACTCGGAGGGGTTCTCCAACACGATCTTGGAGGCGATGGCCTCCGGCTTGCCGGTCGTCTCGACGCGCGCCGTCGGGGTCGTCGACTGCCTTGAGGACGGCCGCAACGGCCTGCTGGTCGAGCCTCGCGACTCCGATGGACTGTGCGCGGCGATCGCCCGCCTGCTGGATGACGCCCCCCTGCGGCGTCGCCTCGCGGGCCAGGCGCTCGACGAGGCCCGGAAGCTCTACTCCTGGCCGGCAGTCGCCCAGGCCATCGAGCGGGTCTACGAGGAGGTCGCCGACGACCCGGTGGACGACTCGTGGACGGATCTCTACGACGCCAGCACGGCGACCGTCGCGACGGCCGACCTGTCGTGCCGCTTCCGGGCCCAGCCGCACCTCCTGTGAAACGGGTCTGAACGATGGACTGCATCCCGGACGTGCGGCCTACGGCTTTGTTCGTCTCGCCGCATCTGGACGACGTCGCCTTCTCGTGTGGCGGGACGGTCGCCGCCATGCGCCGCGGGGGGTGGCGCGTCGTGGTGGCGACCGTCTTCACGGCGAGCGTGCCGGACCCGACCGGCTTCGCCCTCGCCTGCCAGCTCGACAAAGGGCTTGGCCCGGACGTCGACTACATGGCCCTTCGCCGAGACGAAGACGCTGCCTTCGGCCGGGCCGTTGGTGCCGACGAGCTAGAATGGCTCGGCCTGCCGGAGGCACCCCACCGGGGTTACCACTCGGCCGCCGAGCTGTTCGCGGGCGTCCGGTCGGGCGACACGATCGACCGGGAGGTCGCTCAGGCCCTCGAAACGCTGATCGGCCGCCTGAGTCCCGGGTTGATCTTCGTCGCGCAGGGCGTCGGGGGCCACGCCGATCATCGCCAGGTCATCCGGGCGGTGCTCCGGAGCCCTGGTCTCACCGGGCGGGTCACCTGGTATCGCGACCTGCCGTATGCCGCGAAGTACCCCGATGCCCGCCCCGACCCGGATCTGCCCGGCGGGCTGGTCGAGATCCCGATCGTCCTGGGCGCCGCCGACCTCCGGGCCAAGCTCGACGGCTGCGCCTGTTATCGGACGCAAATCCCTTTCCAGTTCGGGGGCGAACCCGCGATGCGGGGCCACCTCGCGGCGTTTGCCACCGCCGAGGGCGGCCGCCTCGGCATCCCGGCGCCGGTCGAGACGTTCCTCGCCCCGGCGGACCTTCTCGTGATGCCGCGGCGAGCGGATTGACCGCACGCATGCCGCCCTCCCCCCCCCGCCGCCTGGAGGATCTCGCGATCCGGCCCGGCGCAGGCCTTGCATGGATTTGTCCAGCGTTGATTGCCCCGATCCGGCCGCCATCCGCCCGACGGCCGCGTGAGTGAGGACCGCACCATGGCTAGGATCAAGACGTCGAGCCAGCCGAAGAAGAGCGGGGGACGCAAGTCGTCGCCCGCCGTCTACACCGACTCGGAGCTGCGCGACCGCCTGAAGGCTGAGATTCAGGACGGGGACAAGGGCGGGGAGCCCGGGCAGTGGAGTGCCCGGAAGTCGCAGCTTCTAGCCTCCGAATACAAAAAAGCCGGCGGCGGCTACAAGGAAGACAAGGTGAAGACCGAGGACCAGAAGGGCCTCGACAAGTGGACGGCCGAGAGGTGGACCACCCGCGACGGCAAGCCCGCGATCCGCGACGGCGAGACCGCCCGCTACCTGCCGGAGAAAGCCTGGGAGGAGCTCACTCCAGCCGAGCGCAGGGCCACCGACGTCAAGAAGCGGGCCGCTTCCCGCGAGGGTCAGCAGTACGTGGCCAACACCCAGGTCGCGAAGCGGGCCCGCAAAAAAGCGACCTCGTGAGCGACTGGGTCGGGCTGTGTCCTCGGACTGCATCAGGTCCAGTAAGGATTCTCGCCCGAGGGAACCGGGCATGGATCTGCTCGCGGAAGAATTGGCGAAGCTCGTCCACAACGCCGCGAGGGTAGACGTATTTGACGCCGCCGAACTTGCCCCGCTTCGCGACCCGCGAAGACTCGTCCATCTCCAGGTCCGAGCCGGGATACCATTCCTCCAGCACAGCTTTTGACGCTCCGGTGAATAGGTGGGTGATCAGCTCGAACGTCAGACGTTCGGGAGACGGGCGCGGCATTGACGCTCAGGCGGGACCGCGTGTGCCCGCCATGAGTCAAGTCGAGCAGCGGCCCGACGTCGTCGTACTTCGTCACCCAGCGGAGGTGCGCCCCTCGCGGTCGCCGAAGTGGCGGATCCACTCGGCCAGGGAGCCGCTCAGGTGTTCGATGCCCAGAGAGTTCGGTGTAGAAGCTCGTCACCGCGCCGGGCCGCTCGAACCGGCGGGTGTTCTCCAGGATGGCCGGCAGGTTGGCGAAGGCTCGGATGACCGGCGGCCCGCGAGGCTTCCCGCCAGGTAACAAGGCTCATGCTGGATTTCGGGGTGGTGCGACCAGGAGGCCGAGTCGTGCCCCTAAAACGCTCTTTCCTCGCGCTCGAACGTTGTGGATGAACTCGAAGAACCCGAGGTACAGCGGCCGCTTCTCCTGCGAGATCCCCCGGTGCGGCCGCAGCCAACTCCGCAGCAGCGACCAGAACCCTTCGAGCGTGTTGACGTGCGTCTCGCAG
>JANXSY010000301.1 GCA_025356435.1 Isosphaeraceae bacterium
CGACAATCTTCCCCTTCGCCTCATCCCCCCACTGGAGCCCGACCACGCACGTCGAAGACACGGACACACGCTCCATTCGATCGAAGCCCAAGTCTGGGCACTTTGGGAGGCAAAGAGATAGAGTAACGAGGCCGGGCGTGGGGCGTCAATTGGACCTCCTCCACCTCTCTATAGACGAGTCTTCTCGTCAGTTGCGAGGAGAATTGTCGATGCTGATCTTCGTCCACCTCACCACCAAGTCGCGGGTCGCCCTGATCCGGGAAATCCCTCCACGTATTGCACCGAGCGAGATCCATCGAGGGAGGTCAGGCCCCAAGTGATTGGTTGGCGTTACTCCCCCGGTGCCAAGGGCAAGCCGCGGTTCTGAACCTGCGAATTCTCGCCCTTGGACCGTGTCAGGACGATTTGCCGACGTTCAGCGTCGGCTGGGTGCCTCGGTCGGAGCAGAGGACGACGAGGAGGCTGCTGACGAGGCTTGCCTTGCGGTCGTTGTCCAGCTCGACGATCTTCTGATGCGTGAGCATCTCCAGAGCCATCTCGACCATGCCGACGGCCCCCTCGACGATTTTCTGCCGGGCCGCGATCACCGCACCCGCCTGCTGACGCTGGAGCATCGCGTGCGCGATCTCGGGCGCATAGGCCAGGTGGCTGATCCGGGCATCCAAGACCTCGACGCCAGCCTGCATCAGCCGGTCCTGAATCTCCGTCTTGAGATGCTCCGCGATCTCGGCCGTGTGGCTCCTGAGCGAGACCTCTCCCTCAACGTGCCCGTCATAGGGATAGCTGAGCGCCATGCTCCGCAGCGCTGACTCGCTCTGGACATGCACGAAATTGTCATAATTGTCGACATGGAACAGCGCCTCGGCGGAGTCGACGACTTTCCAGACGACCACGGCGGCGATCTCGATCGGATTGCCCGCGAGGTCGTTCACCTTGAGCCGCTCACTCTCGAAGTTCCTGACCCGGAGCGAGATCCCCCGCTTGGTAAAGAATGGGTTGACCCAGCGCAGGCCCGGCTCGCGGACCGTCCCCTTGTAATTGCCGAAGAGCTGGAGCACCTTCGCTTCGTTCGGGCTGACGGTGAATAATCCGGTCAGCCCGACGACGCTGATGATCGGGACGAACAGTCCCAGGACGACGAGCCCCGCCCTATCCGTCACCGCTCCAAGCGGCAGGAGCAAGCCTCCGCCGACGAGTCCGAACAGGAAAAGGGCCAGCATCCCCAGCCCCGGTTTTGGCGCGATCAGCACCTCGCGCAGGATGTGCGACGCCTTCGCCGTCTCGTCCCAATTCTCGTCCATCGTCGAAGCTCCGTGAAAGACCCGCCATCGCGGCGTATCTGTGACGCCGGTATCTTCGACGGGTCGAGCCCGAGATTGGCAGAAATTCCGCAAAGACATCGCAGGCTGGAGACGGATCAAACGAGCACGTTGAAAATCAAAAACAAATTTTGCTGTCTCTGCTTGCCGACCGTGACGATCGGCCGCGACGCAGGCCAGGCCCCTTCACACCGGTCGGCGAGTGCGCCTTCTTGCGGCCAGCCCCACTTCCTCGCTGCGTGAGGCGAGTTGCCGCGATCGTTCATCATTGATGAACATCAGCGCGTCCCTGATCGGCAAGATTATGTCGCGGTCGAGTTCGGACGCATCGCCGTAAAAGGGACTTCGACATCTAAACCGAGCGCCGAGCCGATTTTGCGGAGCATTGAGAGGAAGTGGCCCTGGTAGTCCGCGTTTTCAAGACGACTGATAACAGAAGGGCTCGTTTCGGCCCGCCGGGCGAGTTCCTTCTGAGTGAGGCCGGCGCGAGGCGGCCATGCTAGCCCCTCTCCTTGAACGTGTACCGTTCCGGGGCAGACTTAAATCGACCCATGCATCCGATCGCCAGGTTGATTTCGGCTGGAGGAACCTTTCGCTCCTTATTGATACCGTGCGAGATTACGGCGGCCTTCCGAGCGAGCCTCGTGAGAGAATCGTCTCTCGAAGACATTGTGGCTTCGCAATAATGCGAAGGAACCTCCAAGTTCCACCGGGATAGCTCTTACCTCATCGACTTCCACACGGCTCGTCGCCTCAATCCATCAACCGTCGGAACTCATTGAACAGATACTGGCTATCATGCGGACCCGCTGACGACTCAGGGTGGTACTGGACGCTGAAGACCGGTAGGCGAGAATGGCTGAGACCTTCGAGGGTCTGGTCGTTGAGGTTGACGTGGGTTGGCTTCACGTCGGGGGGGAGCGTGGCGGGATCGACGGCGAAACCGTGATTCTGGGTGGTAATCTCGACCTTGCCGGTCCGGTCGTCGCGGACGGGGTGATTCGCCCCTCGGTGGCCGAATTTGAGCTTGAAGGTCTTCGCACCGAAGGCTTGGCCGAGCAGTTGGTGGCCGAGGCAGATGCCGAAGATCGGGATACCTCGTGACTCAGCGGCGGTCTGGATCAACGTCCGTAACGCGGCGACCGGGCCAACGAGTGCGGAGGGGTCGCCGGGTCCGTTGGAGAGGAAGATGCCGTCGGGGGCGTGGTCAAGGATTGCCTCGGCGGAGGTCGAGCCGGGGACGACCGTGACTTTGCAGCCAGTCTCGACGAGGTAGCGCGGAATGTTCCACTTCATGCCGAAGTCGAGCGCAACGACGTGCGGCCGCCGTCCGGGCGAGACGAGTTCGGTGTGCGGCGCAAAGCCGGTCTCGAAACCGGGTTCCCACGTCCGAGACGTCGATGGCATGACCTCGCCTGTCAGGTCGCGGCCGACGAGCCCCGGGCTGGCCTTCGCCTTGGCGACGAGTGAGGCGTCATCGAGGTCAGTCGTCGACAGGATGCCTTTGAGGGCCCCCCTGCTCCGCGTCAGCCGGACTAACGAACGGGTGTCGATGCCTTCGAGGCCGATGACGTTGTGCTCGGCGAGATAGTCGGAGAGTGATCCCTTCGACCGGAAGTTGCTGACTCGCCCGCTCAGCTCGCGGACAACGAACCCGCGCACCCAGGGCTTGCCGCTCTCGGCGTCCTCTGGGGTAACACCGTAGTTGCCGATGAGCGGATACGTCATCGCGACGATCTGGCCGTGATACGAGGGGTCGGTGAGGATCTCCTGGTACCCGGTCATGCTCGTGTTGAAGACGACCTCCCCGTCGACCTCTCCACGAGCCCCGAAGGCTTGGCCGGTAAACACTGTGCCATCTTCGAGAGCGAGCTTGGCAATATCCATGTCGGCGGGCCGTCTCGGAGGACAAAGGTAGGTCGTCGTGCGCGTGGACTTTTATTCTACCGCGACTCGATATTCTCGGCCACTCGGTTCGTTGTTCAATGATCCGGCAGTCTTTACAGAAGGTTGAACGTGGGTGAGTGGGCGGCTTATCCCAGCTTCATCAACTGGCGTGATTTCGATCCGACGTGGCTTCCGATCGAACTCGGAACTGACGATCGAACTCCTCACGTATCGCGATCGCCTATGAGGAATGGCTCGAACATGAAGGTCAGTGGGTCGTTTCAAGGGCAAGACGATCTTGGGGCTTTACCGGAGCCGCAAGTCCGCACTCTTAGCGGCATTTAAAGAGTACGGGGCCGTTCCTGTCCTGGTGAAACAGGTCGTCGAGTTCGAGGGAGTGCGTCGCAACGGAAGTGTCATGCTCTCATGCCCGCCTTGTCGATTCGGCTCCTCCCTAAGCCATGACCAGTCCTTTTCGTCGCCCGCCGACCTTGCAAGCCCTCATCGACACGGGCGCGAACATGTCGATCGTCAGCCCGTCCGTCGTCTCCAGACTCAAGCCCCAGCAAATGGCTTCGATCCCGCTGGTCAGTGTCGGCGGCGGTCTGGCATGGCTCCGCACCTTCGATGTCCGGATTCGGTTTGGCGGTCATACCGGACCAGGCAGGGGGTTCGCTATTGAGGCCGTCGAGATTCAGCCGGCCACTCCGGGAGTGGATGTGTTAATAGGCATGACCTTCTTCTCAAAATCGGCATAGCCTGGCTCGGCCTGATACGCCGGGTTGAGCTTACGCATTGACTGGCCCTTTTCGTCCGCGGTCGAAGCTGGCCAACCCTTCGGCATCCTCGCCGGTTTCTCTCTGTATCGGAGAAGATGAAGCGTCGTTCATGATGATTTTGCATGCGACTTACACTCATCCCCGGAACCAATCCCCCGCTGGCCCTGATCGCCCTCTCCGCGCTGCGATCAGGCCGATCAGGTTGAGACAGACCGCCCCCAGGGCCAATCCTGCGGCCTTGGGCCGGTCGTCGGTGAGGAGGACGAAGCCGGGGCCGAGGGGGCGGGTGCGGGTGGTCGGGGAGAGGACAATCGCGGGGGCGATCGAGGTGGTTGCGAGGGTGAGTGTGAGAATCAGGACACCCAGGCTAGGGCCTCGGCCGCCGCCGAGTCGGATCGATCGGCGACGGGTCTCGCCAAGGCTGAGGGCGGCGTCGGTGAGAACGGGGCGGGCGAGGAGGTCAGCGCGATCGGAGGCGCGGGCGAGGGTCGGGAGGCGGGTCGCGGCGGTCGCGACAATCAAGAGCACGCCCGGCCAGCGGATCGGGTCGAGCCAGGCGGTCAGCTGATCGAGCGATGTGAGTCGAAAGCGGTCGGCGACCAAGGAGATCAGGCCGGGGACGAGCGCGGCGGCGACGCCGAAGATCAGCGGCGGGGTCCGCTCGAAGCCAAGGATCAAGAGGGAAGGGCGGCTGATTCGGCGAGAGGCGGGAAGCGTCACTCGCCAGAGCGTGACGAGCAACGCATCAAGCACGACGACAGCGACACCGAGCATCAGCGCGTTAGCCCAGAGGCGGCCGGTGTCGGGGTCGATCAGAGCGTAGACGAGCGACGCGACGGCGACGATCCAGCCCCCGTTGGCACCTGCGTCGAAAGCACCGATGACGATCCCTCCCAGCCCAATCAGCGGCGTGAGCCCGAAGGCGATCCAGGCGGTCAGGCCGATCACCGATACGCCCGATCGGAGAAGACCGGCACGACCGGGGCGGACGGGATGCTCGTGCTGATCGATGAAGACTCGCGAGCCACCCCACCAGCGGATCAGCGCTCGACCGGCGAGAGCGAATATGAAGCCGATCAAGGCGAGGATCGCGATCCGGGTCGAGGGGTCGTCACGCGTCACCGACTCGACCATCTGGAAGGCCATCGTTCGCCGTAAGCCGAGGATCAGAGGGGCACCCGGTTCGAGGAGGGCAGCCGCGAAGACGGCGGCGAGTGTCCGCGCGACCTCGGGACGGACGATCGGCCAGACGAGTTGTCGCCAGGCCCTCCGCCGCGAAGCTCCGAGCGCCAGGCCGGCGTCGGCCCAGTTCGAGGCGATCCGGCCGAGCGCGGCCTTCACGCTCAGGGCAACGACGGGGGTCGCCGACGCGAGCCCGACCCAGATCCAGAGGAGCCACGAAATCCAGCCGCTCCAGGGGACGCCGAACAGTAGCGATCGCCCCGAGAGCCGGGCCAGGCTCCGGCCGATCGCGACCGGCGGGACGATCTGCATCAGGCCCAGCGCCGCGAAGGCTGGGGCCACCGCGAGCGGAAGCCAGGCGATCGTGGCAAGGGGAGGACGGCCCCAAAATCGCCACGGGCCGATCGTTCGCGCGAGGGCCACGCCAAGGACGAGCGAGCCGACCGTCACGATCAGAGCGAAGGCCACGCTGTTCCAGGCACACGCCCAGACAAAGGGGTCGAAGAAGGCCAGGGCGAGGGGAAAGAGCGAGGTCCGCACGCCCCCTGACGGGCTGCGGTCGAGGAACACGGAAGGGATCAGAAGCGCGACGGGGAGGCCGATCAGCGCAATCACGCCGATCGTCCCAACTCGAACGAGGCCGCGTAGTGTGCCCTTCATCGCCATCAGCCCCGATCCGTGCGGCCGGCGTAGTTGCCGGGGATGACAACGACCAGTTCCGGTGGCACGCTCGCGGTGATGCTCTGCCCCTCGCGCAACCCTGCCGACTGGGCTTGCAATGCCAGGGCCGTTACCGGCCAGTCGCCGGGGCCTCGGAGGTCCACCTTGCGGACTTCTCCCAGGAAGGTCTGGCGTTCGAGGGTCGCGGCGAACCGATTCGATCCAGGGGGGACGGCCGGGCCAAGGCCGATCGACTCGGGGCGGATCGCCACCGTGACGGGCGTCCCGGCGGCGAGTGGACCGGCGTTCGTCTGGCCGATCAGACGGCCGAGCGGGGTGCGAACGACGACGTCTCCGCGCGCGTCGTTGCCCTCGACCTGTCCCTGGATCAGGTTCGTCGGGCCGAGAAACCGCGCGACGAAGGCGTTCGCGGGCCGGTTATAGACCTCGCCCGGCGGACCCACCTGCACAACCCGGCCAAAGTCGATCACCGCCAGCCTCTCGGCCATCGCGAGGGCTTCACGCGGGTCGCTGGAGAGGACGAGCGTGGTCATCTCGGTCTCGGCGTGAAGCCGCCGCAACTCGTCGCGGAACTCGGGTCGTGCCCTCGGTTCGAGGCGAGAGAGGGGGTCGTCGAGGATGAGCAGTTCGGGCTCGATCACCAGTGCCCTTGCCAGCGCGACTCGAAGTCGCTGTGCGGGTAGGAGTGACGCGGGTCGCTTCTCGGCCAGACTATCGATGCCGACGGTTCCCAGGATTTCCGTCACCCGTCCACGTCGCTCTCGGCGATTCATCCCGCGCACCTTGAGACCGTAGCCGACGTTATCCATCACACTCAGGTGGGGCCAGAGGGCGTCGTCCTGAAAGACGAGGCCGACTTTGCGATCGACGGCGGGCAGGGTGTGGATCACTCGGCCATCGAAATAGATCTCACCTTCCTCGGCGGTGTCGAGGCCGGCGACGATTCGCGCGAGAGTCGACTTCCCCGAGCCCGAGGGGCCGAGGAGGAAGGCGAGCTCGCCGGGGCGGATTTCGAGCGAGGCGTGGTCGAGCGCGGGCACCCGATCGAAGCGTTTCACCAAGGACTCAATCGTGACCCGGATCATCGCGTGACCTTCCCTGCCTCTCGGCCGATCCGACGATATTGCTGTCGCGCCCAGGCCGTCCACTCGCCACGGAGCCAGACACGGAACTTCGGTTCCTTCACGAGTCGACCTCCCGACGCCTCGGCCGCCTCGCGGAGCCACGCGGCGTCGATCTTCCGGGGAGCAAGGTTCCAGGAGTCGAGCAGCCACGACCGCGACTCGGGATCGTCGCTGATCTCCCGGGCCAGGGTTTCAAGGAGCGGTTGCGGGTCGGGGAGGGCTCGGAGTTTCGCGACCGAAGTCGGCGGCCAGGGGGGCGGGTCGCCGAGATAGGCCTCAAGCTCGGCAGGATGCCCCGCCCGATCGAGCGCGGAGGCCACCTCCCAAAGTTCGTCTTGCGCGTCGACGAGACTCGCCCCAAGGAGGTCGGCAAGCAGGCGATCGGCTTCGGAAACCGCTCCGAGAGAATCGGCGTTCGCGACGGGTTCGGCCTGACCTCGTTCGGCGAGAAACGCCAGAAAGGCCCTCGCTTCGTCTTCGCGACGAGCCCCGGCCACGATCGCCACACCCTCAATCCACCTTGGCGTCGCTTCAAGCTTGACCAGACGCGAACGGTCGTCGATCGCCCCTTCGACGCCCGTTGCGGGGGCGACGGCGGCCTCGCCGCGAAGGACCGTCGCCTGGGCCGAGCCGCCCCGACCGATCCGCAAGGCATTCGCCGCCGATCGGACGACCTCGCCATAACCGCGTGCCGAGAGTCGCGACTTCGCCCACGCGAGCGAGAACGCGTCGCGTCGAGGATCGTCGAGGGCGACGAAGCCGGCGAGCGACGGCTCAACGAGGCTCGGGCCTTTCACCTCCGCCCCGAGCGACGGGTTGACCGCCAGCCCGATCGTCGACCGTCGTGAGACCCGCCAGGGATGACCGTCGACCGGTATCAACGCCTTCGATAAGGCGTCGAGGTCTGACGCGGGGAGTCCGAGCACGAGGTCAACGCACAGCTTTGGCACGAGCCTCGTGGGGTCATCGATCGAGGTGAGGGCGACCCAGGCGATCGGGCCTGCCTTCGGGTCATGCTTTTGATAGGCCGCCTCGATCACCGCGCGTTCGCTCGCGGGCCAGGGGGTTGCAATGACAAGGCGATCGCCTTCGGGACGACTGCAACCGAGGACGAGCAGGAGGAGCAGTGCCTTCGAATGATGACGAGGGTTAACCCCCCATCCCGAGCCGCCCTTGTGAGGGAGGGCCAGGATGGGGGGTAAATTTCGATCACGCCTTGAGCGAGAATTCGCCAAATTCCAATCCCCAGGGGTGTCCAATCTCTTCCTCGTTCGGATGCCTGGGATTCAGACACATTCACTCAGTTCCCGCGCGGACGCGAGCCGAGGGTGATCTTCAAGAGGACCTCCTTGCCGCCGCGTTTCACTTTGACTTCGACCGTCTCGCCCGGCTTGTGCTTGGCCAGGCTCTGGGTGTAGTCGTAGATCGTCGCGATGGGCTGGCCGCCGAATCCGATCACGATATCGCCGCCCTTGAGGCCACCCTTTTCGGCGGGGCTGCCCTCGCTGACTCCCGAGAGCTTCACTCCGGTCGTCGAGTCGTCGTAGTCGGGGATCGATCCGAGATAGGCCGAGATCGAGACGCGGGCCATGTCGACTTGCGGCTTGTCACCCTCTTTGGGCTTCGTCTCGTGGGGATTCGCGGGCTTGGCGGCCTCAGCACCGTGGCCAGCGACCTGGGGACCGGCCTTGACGAACTCAGGACGCTTTGGGCGGCGGGCGAGGTCAAGCAGGAGCAACTCGCCCAGGTCGGCGATCCGCGACATTCCGGCGAAGTTAACTTTGTTCGAGTCGTCGGTCGGTTTGTGGTAGTCGGGGTGGACGCCGGTGAAGGCAAACAGCACCGGCACCCCCTTCATGTAGAATGACTGATGATCGCTACCGCCTATACCGTCGGACATCCCGCGGATCTTCTTGATCGTGAAGCCGAGCGACGACCCGAGCGCGTCGACGAGTTCGGCCGCGCCTGGGGTCGAGCCGACGCCGAACATCGTGAGTTCGTCCTTGTCGTTGAGTCGGCCCACCATGTCAAAGTTCACCATGAAGACCGACTTGTCGAGCGGATAGAGGGGGTGGTTGACGTAGTGCGCCGACCCGAGCAGCCCCTTCTCCTCTCCGCTGAACGCCATGAAGACGATCCTGCGCGGTAGGGGGTCGGGACGCCTCGAAAGTCGGCGGGCCATCTCGAGAACCATCGCCGTGCCCGACGCATTGTCGTCGGCCCCGTTGTGGATGTCGCTCGACAGGAAGGCGAGTGAGCCCGATAGGAATCCGCCGTGGCCGAGGTGGTCATAATGGCCGCCGACGAAGATCGTCTCGTCGGCGTGCGGGCCGGAGCCTTCGAGGACGCCGATCACGTTCTTCGTCTTGATCTGCTTGCGGTCGATCACGTATTTGCCCGCGACCGTCACGCCCGCGAGCACCTTCGAGCGCGGCTTGAGGTCGCCGTCGATCTGCTTCTCAACGTCGCTCAGCTTCGGGGCACCGCCCGCTTCGAGGAGCTTGTCGGCGGTCTCGCGGGTCAGCATCACGAAGGGGATCGGGCTATTCTGGTCGCCGCCGGCATAGGCGAGCGGCAGGAGGTTGTCGCGGTCCTTGGCGCTGATGCCGTCGCTCACGAGCAGGATCGCCTTCGCCCCGTGCTGGAAGGCGTTGGTCGTCTTGAATCGGAGGTCAGAGTAGCGGGTGTTCTCTTTGCCGTCGAACGGGCTCTTTGCGTCGTCCTGCTGCGGCTCGCGGCGGATGAGCAGGACTGCTTTGTCTTTGACGTCGATCCCGGCGTAATCGTCGTAGTCGAGCTTGGCGTCTTTGTCGTTGGCGGTGATCCCGTAGCCCGCGAAGACGATCGGCACTTCCTTCAGGTCGGCACTCGACCCGAGCGAGAGCGGGGCAAAGTCGACCTTCAGCTTCGCGGCGATCGTCCGATCCTTGGCCTTGAATTCGACCGTCGCGCCTGGTTCGAGGACGGGGTTGCCCTTGATCATGAACGGCTGGAAATAGCCCTCGGCCCCCGGTGCCGTCTTGAGCCCCAGTTCGCGGAAGACCCCCGCGACATAGTCGGCCGCCGCTTCGATCCCGTTCGTACCGGGGGAACGGCCGTCGCGAAGGTCGTCGGCCAGATAGGTCACGTCGGCCTTGAGCCGGACCTCGGCGGGGGTCGGCGGCGCATCGCTCGCCACGAGCCTCGGTGCCGACGATCCCAGGGCGACAACCAGCAAGGCAGCGGTCAGGCTTCGATAACAAGGATGGTGCATGCGAAAGCGTCCTCTGTCGTCGTCTCGGTTTCGGGCGGCGTGGCAGGCCTTGCGGATAGGTATCGATTCTCCACCGTCATGCCGGTTTACGTCAAGCGAGCGGCACGGCGTTGCGGCCATAGACAACTGTCGTTAGACTGTCTTGACGAGGACTCGACCGGCCCTGATTGCGAGGCAGCCATGACCGACGCGCTGGCCGATCGTTGGGCCGACCTGCTGACGGACTATTGCCTCCGCGTCGTGCCCGGAGAGACGATCCTGATCGGTTCGGAGCTTGACGCCTGGCCGTTGATCGCGGCCTGTTATAAGGCGGTCACCCTCCGGGGGGCCTATCCGCTCGTCCGGCCCGATTTTCCCGAGCTCTCCGAGTTCACCCTCCGTCACGCGACCGAGGAACAACTCGCCTTCCTCCCCCCAAGCACGATCCACGACACTCAGGTCGCCGACGGCCGGATCCGGATCTCGGCAGAGGCCGACACCCGCGCCCTGAGTCGGATCGACCCGAAGCGACAGGCGATTGCCGACCGCGCTCGCGGCCCGCTCCGCAAGATCGTCCGCGACAAGCGCTGGGTGCTCACGCAGTATCCTACGAGCGGTTATGCCGCCGACGCGGGGATGTCGCTCGACGACTATGAGGCATACGCCGTCTCGGCCATGTTCCTCGACAAGCCCGACCCCGCCGCCGAGTGGCGGGCGCTCGGCGATCGACAGGCGGGGCTCGTCTCGTTCATGTCGGGCGTGAAGACCGTCCGGATCGAAGCTGAAGGGACTGATCTCACGCTCTCGGTCGCCAGGCGCACCTGGATCAACTCCGACGGTCGGCGGAATATGCCGTCGGGAGAGATCTTCACCGGCCCAATCGAGGCGAGCGCGACTGGTCGACTGCGGTGCGGATTCCCGGTCTGCCGCGACGGTCGCGAGATTGTCGGCATCACGCTCGAATTCGACGCGGGCAAGGTCACGTCGGCCCACGCCGAGGAGGGAGAGGATTACCTCCTCTCGATGCTCGACCTCGACCCCGGTGCGCGTCGGCTCGGCGAGCTTGGGATCGGCCTCAATTACGGGATCGGCCGGTTCACCGGCAGCATCCTCTACGACGAGAAGATCGGCGGCACGATCCACCTCGCGCTCGGCCAGAGCTACCCCGAGACCGGTGGCGTGAACGAGTCGGCGTTGCACTGGGACTTGATCGTCGATACCCGCGCCGACGGGCGAATTACCGCCGACGGCGCGGTCGTGATGGAAAACGGTCGATGGCTGGTCGGTTGATCCACTGATCCACACAGGAGCACATCGATGAGACGCGGAATCCGGGTGGTCTGTCTCGGCGGTCTCGTCGCCGTCCTGTTCGTATGTGACGGCCCGGCCTTCGGCCAGGGGTCGGACGCCGCGCTCAAGGACAGGGTGAATCAACTCGTCTCGAAGCTTG
Organism: Isosphaeraceae bacterium; assembly: GCA_025356435.1. Classification (GTDB taxonomy): domain Bacteria; phylum Planctomycetota; class Planctomycetia; order Isosphaerales; family Isosphaeraceae; genus CAMFLR01. Next base: position 11,655 of record JANXSY010000301.1, read on the forward strand.
ATTCTGACAAGGCGGAGGCACGCGATGCCGCGCAGAAGTCGCTGATCGACCTCGGCCCCCGCGTCCTCCCGCTGCTCGCCGACGCCGAGAAGGGAGGCTCGGCCGATCGCAAGGAGCGGCTCGCCAAGGTCCGCGCGTCGCTCAACGTCGCCGACGAGCAGACGAACCTCGGCGCGTCGAAGGTCACGCTTCAGGGCAAAGGCATCCGCCTGACCGAGGCGATGAAATCGCTCCAGTCGAAGACCGGCAACATCGTCAACGATCTCCGCGAGCAGCTCGGCACCGACGTGACAAACCCCGCGCTCGACCTCGACATCGTCGACAAGCCCTTCTTCGAAGCCCTCGACATTATCTCCGAGAAGGCGGGTCTTGCCGTCAACTTCTACTCCGGCGACGGCACGATCGGTCTGATGACGGGAGCCCCTCCTGGCGCTCCCTCAATGGCAAAGCCGATGCTCGTCTACAGCGGGCCGTTCCGGATTCAGTTCCGTCAGATCGGCCTGATCCGTGACTTCGCCGCCGGCACTGGCTCAGCGAACGCCCAGTTTGAAGTCGCCTGGGAGCCCCGGCTCCGCCCGTTGCTGCTCGCGCTCAAGGCCGACAAGATTGTGGTCACGGGCGACGACGGTAAGCCCATCATGCCGACGATCGCCGAGGAGAGCGGAGACGTCGTGCTCCATCAGGCGAATCCCGCCGCCGAGATGAATATCAATCTCGTCGCTCCCAGCCGCGCGGTGAAGGAGTTGACATTGCTCAAGGTCAAGGCCGAGGTCACGATTCCCGCTGGGCTGAAAACCTTCAAGTTCAAGAGTCTTGAAGGGAAAGATGTCATCATCAAGGAGGGCGATATTTCCGTCACCCTCAAGGAGGTGACAATTGACGAGCAGGTCTGGAAGGTGAACGTCATGGTCGTGTTCCCGGAAGGCGGTCCGGCCTTCGAGAGCTATCGCCAGGGCCTCTTCGACAACCGTATCTGGCTTCAGAAGGCTGATGGGTCGCGGTTCGAGCACAACGGCGGCCTGAACAATACCGGGGCCGACGCGGGTAAGCTAAGCTTTGAGTATCTCTTTGTCGACGTGCCTGGCAAGCTCGCCGACTATGGGCTCGTCTACGAGACCCCGAGCAAGGTGATCCCGATCCCGCTCGAATTCGAGTTCAAGAAGGTGCCCCTACCGTAATCGATCTCCACACTGTTCGATCGGGGGCGTTTCTCGGTTAGACTCCGTTCTGACTCGTTCCGCGCCCGATGTCGCGGAGATCGTCGATGGCCGACGCTCATGCTCCGCTCCCCGAGCAATTTGGCCGCTATCGCATCGTCTCGCGGCTCGGCGGCGGCGGGATGGTGCGGTGTATCTCGCCGAAGATTCGGAACTCGGCCGCCTTGTTGCCTTGAAAGTCCCCTTTTTCACGGCGGAAGAGGGCGAAGAGGCTCGGTCGCGGTTCCGCGAGGAGGCCCGCGCGGCGGCGACGCTCGACCATCCCTATCTCTGCCCGGTCTACGATGTCGGCCAGGTCGACGGCCGGCCCTATCTGACGATGGCCTACGTTGAGGGCAAGTCGCTTGCCGACACGATCCGCGCCGAGGGGATGCCGTCGAGACAGGTCGCCGCACTCGTTGGCAAGCTGGCCCTAACGATGCAAGAGGCGCACAACAAGGGGATTATTCACCGCGACCTCAAGCCCGCCAACGTCATGATTAAAACGACCGGCGCTAGGCGTGAGCCGGTGATCGTCGACTTCGGTCTGGCGAGGAGAGATGGCAACGACGACGCCAGGCTGACGAAAACCGGGCAGGTGATGGGGACGATCCACTACATGGCCCCGAACAGATCCGGGGCGATCGGGATCAGATCGGCCCGGCGTGCGACGTCTATGCGTTGGGTGTGATCCTCTACGAACTCCTGACGGGCCGCACACCGTTTCGGGGCTCGGGCCTGGCGGTGGCGGGCCAGGTTCTCACGCAGGAGCCGCTGCCGCTTTCGGAGCACCGCGCCGACGTCGACCCCCGCCTCGAAGTGATCTGCCGCAAGGCCATGGCCAAGAAGTCGGCCGAACGATACATATCGATGAGCGCACTGGCCAGGGCCCTGACCGACTTTTTACAGGCTCCCGCAGACGTCGGATCGTCGGACTCCATCGAAGGCCCGATCGCTGCAAGGACTGAGGCCAGCCCGTCGCGAGTAGACCCGGCCTCCCAGGTCGATTCCCATCCCGAGGGCGGCGAACCTGAGGGCGAGAGCATCTGGCCTCGCGGACGAAATCGGCTTATCGTCGCCTCGGCGGGACTGGTTGCGCTGGCCCTCGTTGGATATGTCGTCTACTCCAGGACTCACCCGGGATCGGGATTTTCGGTGAAATCGCCGGACGGCGACGAGGCCAGTCGGACCGCGAATTTGTCGGGGGGATCAAGTTCCGCACGCTCCGAGTCCGCTGGAATCAACAGCGATCGAATCGCCTGGACGAACGGCGAGGGTGAGTGGTCGATTCGGGCCGACGAGCTAACGGTGCGATATCCGGGAAGCGGACGCCGTCAAGCGTTCCTGTGGTTCGGGAAGCCGTCCGGGCCGGCCGTTTTTTCCTTTCAAGTCATGCACGATCGTCCTGGGGGCTGGGTGTCGGCTCAGATGAGGATGCGTGGCGCGGCTTCAGACTTCCTCCAACTGGCTTTTGGCGGGGTCAACCCATCGCTGAGTTTCCAGAATTGGACGAACGGCAAGAGGGAAGGCCGGCCGAACAACAACCCTGACGACATCCAGCCAGGCTTCGCCCTCACGCCGGGACGTTGGTAAAGCGTCGTCGTCGAGATTTTCGGTCGCCAGACCAACGTGAAGATCGACGGCAAACATCTAATTAAATGCTTTGCAGATGACTATGCGATGACGGGTTATGTTGGTTTCGGCTGCGGAATCGAGAATGGAACGCCCAACATGGCCCATTTTAGAAATTTCCGAGTGACAGGCCTGCGCGGGGAACTGTTTTGGGAAGGACTCCCGACTCTCAGCAAAAACGAGACGCGCAAGCCCTCACCTTAGTCGGCCATCGAGTCGACAGTGAAGGCCCAGCCGACAGGCGATCAATTGGGCTTTTCCTGCTTGAACCGGGTTCGGTCGATCTCATACTTCTGGAGCTTTTGCGTGACGCTCCGTCGTGAGAGTTCAGACTGCTTGGCGGTCCGCGCGACGTTGCCTTTGAAGAGGGCGAGCTGGCGGGTGAAGTAGTCGCGCTCGACGCGAGAGATCAGTTCGCCGGTCAATTCTCGGAGCGGGCGGTCGATGTTGATGAGGGGGGCTTTCATCGCGGCGTGCGCCCGTTGAGGGGCAACGGTCGGCGGCAGTGATTCGCGGTGGATGGCCGAGCCGTCGGCCATCGCGACGGCGGTGCGGATTGCATTCTGCAACTCACGGACGTTGCCCGGCCACCGATGTTCGAGGAGAGCCTGCATCGCCTCAGCCTGGATCTCGGTGACGGCCGGCACGCTCTTGCCCGCGAACTGTTCGAGGAAGTGCATCGCCAGCAGCGGGATGTCTTCGATCCGCTCCCGCAACGGCGGCAGTTCGACCCGGATCACCGCGATCCGATAGAAGAGGTCCTGACGGAATCGGCCCGCCTTGACCTCGTCTTCAAGCCGCTTGTTTGTCGCCGCGACGATCCGAACATCGACCGACACCTCGCCCCCGCCCAGGCGGTCGAACTTGCCGGACTGGATCACGCGAAGCAGTTTCGCCTGCATCGCGGAAGAAATCTCGCCGATCTCGTCGAGGAAGAGGGTGCCGCCGTGCGCCATCTCGAACCGGCCCTTCTTGAGCCGCTCCGCGCCGGTGAACGCCCCCCTTTCGTGGCCGAACAGCTCGCTCTCCAGCAAAGACTCGTTGAGCGCGGCACAATTCAAAGCGACGAACGGACCGGAACGGCGCGTGTCTGAGGCGTGGATAGCCCGCGCGACCAGTTCCTTGCCCGTCCCCGTTTCTCCCTGGATCAGGACCGTCGAGCCGACCGGACCGACCTGCTTGATGAGGTCAAAGACCCCGCGCATCTTCGGACTCTTCGACACCATGTCGTGAAAGTGATATTTCTGTTCGAGGTCTTGCCTGAGTTGTTCGAGTTCGTCGATCAGCCGGCGCTGGTCGAGTGTGCGGCGGACGATCATCCGCAGCCGGTCGGGGTCGAACGGCTTGGTCACGAAGTCGTCGGCCCCCGCCTTCATCACCGAGCGCACGAGTTCAGGGTCGCCGTAGCCCGTGAGAAGGATCACGCCGCACGGCAGCCCCTCCGACCGGACGGCCGAGAGCAAGTCCATGCCGTTGAACTCGGGCATCTTGTAGTCGGTGAGCAAGAGCTGGAACTGGCGGGTGCGGAGCCGGTCGAGCGCCTGGCGGGCGTCGGACAAGACTTCGACGTCGTATCCGTCTTCGCCAAGAATGTGCTTGAGGTGCTCGCCGACGAACGGAGTCTCGTCGTCGACCACGAGAATTCGAGGTCTCATCATGGTCGTTTGACCTCGTCCGGAGGGGTCTTGCATGGGTGTTCGATCCGTGGAAGAGCGGCAATCCGACGAGCAAGCGAGATCACGGCTCCGCGCGAGGCGATTGAGGTCCGCGAGCGGGCTCGGGTAGCCCGAACCGCTCGGGTTGCGACCGGGGCACGACTTTGATCGGACGCGATTGGCCCTCTCGTTCGATCGTCAGGTTCATCGGCATGCCGACTGTTGCCACCTCGATGATCGCCTGGAGCGGGCCAGGGCCAATGACGGGCTTGCCGTCGATATCCAGGAGCAGGTCGCCGGGCCGGAGCCCTGCGTCCGATGCCGGACTCTCGGGCGCGACGAGAGTGATCACGACTGCCCCCGGCCGGTCGAGGCGCTCGACGACCGACGGGTCGGCGCGTCGGACGTTGACTCCGACGAACGCGCGTCGGACCGAGCCGAACTCGGCCAGGTCCGACGCCACGCGACGGGCACGCGAGGCCGGCACGGCGAACCCGACCCCTTCATACCCGCCGCCGACCGTCTTCAATGCGGTGTTGATGCCGACGACCTCGCCCCTCATGTTCACAAGTGGGCCGCCGGAGTTGCCGGGATTGATCGCGGCGTCGGTCTGGATCAGGTCTTCATAAAGGGCAACGCCGACTCCCCTGCCCTTGCCGCTGACGATCCCGGCGGTAACGGTGTCGGAGAGGCCGAAGGGCTGGCCGATCGCGAGCACCCAATCTCCGGTGTCGATCGCCTCGGAGTCTCCCCACGTCGCCGCCGACAGTCCGGCAGGGTCGATCGCTAGCAGGGCGAGGTCACTCTTGGGGTCGCGACGCACCAGCTTGACCGGGCGTTCTTTGCCGCCAGAGAGCACCACGACGATCCGTGCCGCTCCTTCGATCACATGGTGATTCGTGAGAACGAGCCCACGCGGCGCGTCGATCACCACGCCCGATCCGCCCGACTCTCGCCGGGATCGGCCGGCAGTCTCATCGGTCAAGGGAGGATCGCCGGGCGTCGCAAGCTTGTCGAATGTCCGCACGCTCACGACGGCAGGCAAGACGCGACGGGCCGCCTTTCGGAAGCTGGCCGAAAGACCTTCCGCCTCCGTTTGTGCCAGGCTTGGCACAGACGACGTCGCGAGGATTAAGAGGGATGCGAGCGAGATGCCGACTCGGATGATGCGAGACACGAGACCCTCCTTCCCTGGATGGGGGGCGTGACCCGGTCGCAGACCGTTTCAATCCAAAACTTTACCTCATCTCCCAACCTCTGTACAGAACCTGCCATCAGACACATGTCGTTCGTGGCTCCCGCAGGATCTGCCAGACAGACCCTGCGGGAATCGGTCACTTCATTCAGGCGGCTCGCAACCAGTCGCGGATGCGGCCGAGGTCTCCGGTCCAGTCGGGGCCGATCCGGCGACGGCCATAGGCGTCATAGAGGAGGTCGAGCGTCTCGACCAGGTGCCGCAGGCTATCGACCCGCGCCCAGTGGACCTCTTGCGGCCCCTTGCCCTCAGCCTTCGGCAGTCCCGCGCCCGAGACGGCCAGCGTCTCGGCCTGGAACGTCAGCTCATACTGGATGCCGTGGCGGACCAGGATCAGGCCCGCCTTGCGGGGGAGTTTGCCCGCCTGGAGGGCGCGGAACGCTTCGGGCAGCTTCGCCGGGCCTTCGGTCGTAAGCTGGTCGCGGCCGCTCTCACCACGCGGACAGTCAAGGGTCAGCGTCTTGGCGAACATCACCGTGACTTCGGAGTCGTCGGGCAACGCGATCGTGTCGCCGTCGGCCTGAAGTTTGTGCCAGAGCCAGAGCAGAAACTCGTTGCCCCAGAAGTCGCGGTTCGAAGCGTCCGAGTCGGTCCACGCGACCGTATGCCCGCCCGAACTCTCGCTGGAGAAGACGACGGGTCCGTTGTCTTCGACTTGCCGGCCTTCGCCCCTGACCTCAGCCTGCGCGTGCGCCAGCGAGCCCGCGGTGATCGGTTCGAGGGTGCGGTCGAAGGTCTCGCGGAAAAGCGTCTGCAAGCGGTCAAGAATGCCGAGCGACGTAACGCCGGCGTAAAGGACGTTCGTTGGGGCGTCCCAGAGGACAGGGTAGAAAGATCGCTTGCGGAACCGGCCGTCAGCCGCCTCGGCCTCGGCGCGGATCATCGCGGCCTCCTTCGCCTCCTGACGCTGGGCCTTGGTCGGATAACCGCTCGGGTTTCCGGCCGATCGGGCGTCG
>JANXSY010000007.1 GCA_025356435.1 Isosphaeraceae bacterium
TCTCCACTACACCGCCAACAAAAAGGTCCGCAACGACGACGCCTACAGCCCCGGTGCCCGGATCGGCCTGCGTCCCGATCGCGCGACGATGCCTTATTGTCAGCGAGCGAGAGAGGCCTTCCCAGGGGTGCCCGTGATTGCGGGCGGGGTCGAGGCGTCGCTCCGTCGGCTGGCCCACTACGACTACTGGAGCGACACGGTCAAGCGGTCGATCGTGCTCGATTCGAAGGCCGACCTCGTCTCCTTCGGAATGGGCGAGCAGTCGATCCTTGAGATCGCCCGCAGGCTCGCCGCCGGTGAGACTGTACGCGACCTCCGCGACATGCGCGGCATCGCCTACGCTCTTGGAGCGAGGGAGACGCCGCCTGCCGCTGCGATCGTCTTGCCCAGCTTCGAAGAGATCAAGGCCGACAAATACGCCTTCGCCAAGGCCACCAAGATCATCCACCAGGAAACGAATCCGCTCAACGCCAAGGCCCTGGTCCAGTACCACGACCGCCAGGCCGTCGTCGCCAACCCGCCCGCCTTGCCGATCAGCGAAGAGGACATGGACCGAATTTACGGCCTGCCCTACACGCGACGGCCGCATCCCGTTTATGGCGTTGAGAAGATCCCGGCCTACGAGACGGTCAAAGATTCGGTCACGATCATGCGCGGCTGCTTCGGCGGCTGCACCTTCTGCTCGATCACAGCCCACCAAGGCCGGATCATCCAGTCGCGGTCCCAGCAGTCGGTGCTCAACGAATTGAAGACGATGGGCCAGGAGCCGGGCTTCACCGGGATCGTCTCCGACATTGGCGGGCCGACGGCGAATATGTACCAGATGCGCTGCTCCAAGCCCGAGGTCGAGGCGAAGTGCAAGCGGCTCTCCTGCGTACATCCGAAGATCTGCAAGCTCCTTGGCACCGATCATGGCCCGCTCGTTGAGCTGATGAAGCAAAGCCGCGAGGTGCCGGGCATCCGCAAGGTCTTCGTCGCGTCGGGAATTCGGACCGACCTCGCCCAGCGCTCTCCCGAATACATGCAACAACTCGCAGCCCACCACGTCGGCGGCCACCTCAAAGTCGCCCCCGAGCACACCGATCCCGAAACCCTCCGCCGGATGAAGAAGCCCGATATCGGCGACTTCGGTGGCTTTGCCGAGGCGTTCAAGAAGGCGAGCGAAGAGGGCGGAAAGCCGAAGCAGTATCTCGTTCCCTACTTCATCGCGTCACACCCTGGCAGCGACCTGGACGCGATGATCGACCTGGCCCTCTTCCTCAAGCGGAACGGCTATCGACCCGACCAGGTGCAGGATTTCATCCCGGCTCCCTTCGATATCGCGACCTGCATGTATCACACCGGGATCGACCCGTTCACGGGCGAAGAAGTCTTCACCGCCAAGCATCTGCGAGACCGCAAGCTCCAGCGAGCGTTGCTCCAGTTCTTCAAGCCCGAGAACTACTTCGAGGTTCGCGAGGCGCTGCTCAAGGCGGGACGTAACGACCTGATCGGTTCGGGGTGTGACGCCCTGATCCCCTCGCAGCCGCCGAAAGCGGCGATGCGGGCGAGGATCGAGAAGGCGAATCGGACGCTCACCGAAGGCGACTACGTTCACAAGATCGCTCCCGGCAATCCCGCCGCCCCGAAGACTCCCATTCAGAGCGGCCCAGCGTCGAATGTCGGCTATCGCCCGAACCGGAAGACTGCGAAACGACGACCTCGATAAGCGACAATGATCAAGACAACGCCCTTCCCCGAAACTCTATTTGGTTCCTTCGCCCCTTTGTGGGGGGAGCAAAGTGGTCGGGCGGAATGACCTTCGACCGCCAACCGACCCTTTGTTTTGCAAAAGAGATCTCCGAGACCCTTGATGAAACGTCCTTCCACGAAACGCTCCGCGCCGAAGCGAAAGCCCGTCTCCAAGTCGAAGCCCGCCGTCACGCCGACCAGGCCGTCAGAGCGCGGGCCGTCGAAGGGGCCTCGGCCTCGTCCGTCCGTTCCGGAGATGAAGCCCGTCTCGGAGCGGGGTCGGCGAACTCCTGACGGCCGTCCGCGCCCCCCTCGGCTCAACGAGCCGCCGCCCGACCCGTCGAAGTCTCCCGAGCGGATTCAGACGCATGTGCTCTCGCTCGACAAGCTCGCCCGGCTGACGGTCGAGACAGCGGTGATCGTCGAGCGTGCGGTCTATGAAGACAAGAAGCATGCGGATCGGACGTTGTCGAACATCCTCCGTGAGCGACGTGACCTCGGCCAGCTCGACCGGATGCTCATCAGCCAGGCGGTCTTCGCTCTGTTCCGCTGGAAGGGCTGGCTCGACCCGCTCGGATTTGAGCGGCCGGAGGCGCGGCTGCTCTATGCGTGGCTGCTCGACGCCCCGATCGTTCACCCTGTCTGTCGTCTCTGGGCGCAGGCCATCCGTCGCGACCCATCGCGCCTGGTCTCGCTCGGCGGTGCCCCAAACTGGACGGCCCGGGCAGAAGGCTGGAAGCGGCTCCACGAAGACATCGCCGTCACCGCCGATCCCTGGCGGCTGTTCCCGCAATGGCTCCGCGACCACCTGCCGATCCCGCCCGGTTTGGGATCGCCCAAGACGAAAAACCTTGAATTCCTCCACTCGCTCCAGTCGAGGCCGTCGCTCTGGGTCCGCACCCAGGGGGTCGAGCCGAAGAATGTCTGGACCGAACTCGGCAATCTAGGGCTGAGGCCGTGGATTCATCGTCGCATTCTCTCGGCGGCGAAGTTGGGACCCGACGCTAACGTCCATCACCTCGACCCCTTCAAGTATGGCCGCCTCGAAATCCAAGACCTGGCATCACAGGCCGTCGGCATCGCTTGCGACCCTGATCCGGGCGAGCGATGGTGGGACGCCTGTGCCGGCGCGGGGGGCAAGGCCATCCATCTCGCGGCGCTGCTAGAAGGTAAGGGACTGGTCGTCGCGACCGACGTGAATGAGTCAAAGCTTAAAGAGACGATCCGTCGCGCCCGTCGGAGTCCGTTCCGGAACCTGACGACCAAGGTCTGGGATGGCAAGCGGGTCGCCGGCAAGCCGGGGAGTTTCGACGGCGTGCTTGTTGACGCCCCCTGCTCCGCTCTCGGCACCTGGCGACGCAATCCCGACGCCCGATGGACGCTCGACAAGGACGCCATCCCCCGGCTGGCCGAATTGCAGGCGCAACTCCTCCGCGCCGCTGCTGCAGGCGTCCGGCCCGGCGGGACGCTTGTCTATTCGGTCTGCACGCTCACCCCGGCCGAGACCCTTGGCGTCATCCGCCCCTTCCTCGCCGAGCGGCCCGAGTTCAAGCTCGACCCCTTCCCGCACCCGCTCACGGGCGTCGATACCGACGGCACCGTCTTGCTCTGGCCGCAGGAATCAGACAACGACGCCATGTTCATCGCGCGGATGGTCCGGTCTTCCTGAGATTTTTCGAATTCGATGCAAGGTCCTGGCGGTTGTGGCAACTATTCTTGTGCCATGACCGCCATCGAGGCTTCGACACCCCTTGTCGGCCCCGCGAGCCCAGCCCCCGACTGGGCCGTGGCGCTTGAAAACCACGGTCGTTGGCTCCGTACCGTCGTCACCTCGCGGCTGGGCGAGCAGCAGGCGGTCGATGAGGTGATGCACGCCTGCATGCTATCGACCGGTTCCAGGCCATACGCCCCTTCCTCGAAGACGGCATTCCGCTGACGCAACTCGCCATGGAACTGGGTGTCCCCCCTCCGAACCGCCCGCCGCTGGGTCGATCGCTACCGCCGGGAGGGGTTGACCGGATTGGCCCGCAAGGAACGTGCTGATAAAGACAAACGGAAGCTCACGCCCGCCCTCCAGCAACTCATCGAGGGGCTGGCCTTACGCAGACCCAGGCTCTCGACGGCGACCATCCATCGCCAAGTGGCGGAGGCGGCCAGGAAGCTGGGCCATGCCGTGATCGGCAAGCTGGAACCGGCCCTGCTGACGCTGGCCCATGAGGGCTCGAAAGCCTACAGCGAAGCCTTCGACCTGGTCCATCGCCGCGAGGCCGACGCTCCCAATGCCATCTGGCAGGCCGATCACAGCGAACTCGACATCCTGGTCAAGGATGCCGACGGCACCGCCCGTCGCCCCTGGCTGACGATCATCCTCGACGATTACAGCCGTGCGGTGGCGGCCTATTTCCTATCGTTCGCTGCTCCGTCTGCGATCCAAACGGCTCTGGCGTTGCGGCAGGCGATCTGGAGAAAGCCGCAAGCGGGCTGGCACGTCTGCGGCATCCCGCAGGTGCTCTACACCGATCATGGCAGCGATTTCACGTCGCGCCATATCGAGCAGGTGGCGGCCGATCTGAAGATCTGGCTCATCTTCTCCGGCGTCGCGCGACTACGCGGGCGGGGAAAAATCGAGCGATTCTTCGACTCGCTCTCCCAAGTGCTCCTCTCGCGGCTGCCCGGCTATGCCCGGACGCAGGCGGACCGAAAAGCCGTGCTGACCTTGCCGGAGTTGTCCGGTGAGATCGAAACCTATCTGATCGGGGAATACTTGGTCACGCCGCACAGCACGACCGGCCAGGCACCGCAGGCCCGCTGGGAAGCGGGCGGCTTCCTGCCCCAGATGCCGGATTCGCTGGAGCGGCTCGATTTATTGCTGCTCACCGTCGCCAGGACGCGGCGGGTGCAGCAGGATGGCATCCGTTTCATGGGCATGCGTTACATCGACCCGACGCTCGCCGCCTATGTCGGCGAAGAGGTGGTGTTGCGTTACGATCCGCGCGACGTGGCGGAGATCCGGGTGTTCCACCAGGGCCGATTTCTCTGCCGGGCGATTTGCCAGGAACTGGCGGGCGCGACCGTGCCCCTCCGCGACATCGTGAGCGCCCGGAACCGCAGACGCCGTGAACTCCGCCAGACGCTGGTGGATCGCCAGCGCGTGGTGGATTCCCTGCTCGAAGCCAAGCGGTGGGATGCCGGCGAGAAAACTCCGGCGGCTGAGGCGCCGCGATCCGTGCCGTCGGCAGTCAAGCTGAAGAGGTACGCCTGTGACGAGTGACGTCACGGGCCAGGGCTTCATCGAGACCAAGCAGCATCGTCGCTTCCGGGAATTCTGCGACGCCTGCCGTCGATATCAATACATCGGGCTAGGCTACGGGCCGCCCGGCGTCGGCAAGACGCTATCGGCCCGGCACTATGCCAACTGGGATACCATCGAACGCTACCGGCGCGATTCGTCTGGTGGCACGGTCACGCCGGAGCAGATCAAAGGAAGCACCGTCGTCCTCTACACTCCGCCGGTCGTCGTCACGTCTCCCGGCCGGCTGCCGAACGACATCGAGCGATTGCGGGACAAGCTGCGGGGATTCTGCCTGGAGGAAATCCGCCGCGAGGAACGGCCCGGCTTGGAATCGGCGAATCG
>JANXSY010000024.1 GCA_025356435.1 Isosphaeraceae bacterium
CGCGGATTTGCTTCGCTCGAAATGGCACTCGCGGCGGGGGGTTGGATGCTGGTGCTCGTGCGCGGCGGACTCGACCAGATCGTCGTCAGAGAGGCGGCACGCCATCCTCGATTGATCGGACGGCTGACTCGGTTACTGATCGGTCTTCGCCTCGTCTGGGCCGTCGTGGGGTTCGCGATCATAGCCGCCCTCGCAGTCATTTTCGGCTGGGAACGAGGTCCGATCTTGCTTGCCGCCGGGATGATCGTCTTCCCTTCGGCCTGGGTGGCGGACGTGGGGCCGCGAGCGAGGAACGAGCTAAACTTCCTGGCCGGAATGCAGGTTGTTAGGGCCATCGGCCTGATCGTGGCCGCTTTCGGCCTGGTCTCGCGACCCGGCGACATCCTCGTCGCCGCGATCGGACCGGCCCTTGCCGAATTGCTGGTGGCGCTGGCGTGCCTCGGTCGTTATCCCCAAGTTTGGGCGGTGGCCTCGTCTCGGTGCGTGAAACGGCGCGCCGCGATTGTGTTCTCGCGGCGTGCGGTCGTCGCAGGAATGACTCGATTCGGTCGCGTCGGTCTCTATGCGGCCGATGCCCTGGCATTGGGCCTGACGGCGTGGGCTGGTCAGGGCGAATATGCGGTGGCCCGACGGGTCCTGTTCGCGCTCATCGCGGTGGGTGTCGTCGTACCTTCGCTCCTCGCTCCCAGCTTGGCGAGGGCGAAGGGTCGTAACGCGACTTCAGCCGAGTTGGGACGAGGGCTCACACTCCTACTCAGCCTCTTCATACCGGCCGCGATCGGTATGATCCTGGTCGGCGATCGCGGATTGCCGTTCCTCTTCGGGCCGAACTATGTCGCGGGCGTTGTCGTCCTTTCGCTGATAGCGTTGCGACTGCCTGCACTGCTAGTCGCGACATGGTTCCAGGTTGCACTGGTCGCAATCGGGCAAGAGGCGAAGGCGCTTCGCCTGATCACTGTGATGGGCATAGCGACCGCAATCGCCCTCCCGATCTCCGCTTCGGCCTGGGGTGTGACGGGTGTTGCGGCGACGATTCTCGGCGTCGAGGCGCTCGCGGTCTTCGCTGGATGGTCGGAGTTGAAACGTCTCGGTCTCGCGCCGGCACTTGGTCTGGAGCCGTGGCCGATCTTCGTCGGAAACCTGGCGATGGTGGTCGCGGTCGTCACGACGAAAACGGCTCCGGTGCCGGTAAGCGTCGGAGTCGGGCTATTCGTTTATGGATCGGCCTGGCTTGCGACTCGATCATTACGGCCACTTGCTCCCCTTACCTTAAGACGACAGAGAGTTCTACTCCGAGGTCAGACGCGATGAGTGGCGTTACGCTCGAACGACCTGCGGCCTACTTCGATCGACTCGCAATATTCGAGGCCGATCATTGGTGGTCGGCCATGCTCTGGCGGGTCGCCGAGCACTGGCTCGATTCAAGATGCGGGGGACAGGCCGGGCTCGACGCGTTGGATGTCGGATGTGGTGCCGGGCTGACTCTTTCAAGGCTCGCGTCGCGTCCGCAGGTCGGTCAGGTCGTCGGCGTCGATCCGAGTCGCGAGGCGATTGCCCACGCGCGAGGTCGAGGCGACTTCCTCGTCGCCCAAGGCACGGCACTCGGACTCCCGTTCGATCCGGGATCTTTCGACCTTGTGACTTGCTTCGACGTGCTCCAGCATCTTCCCCCCGGCGCTGACCGGGTCGCGGCGAGCGAGATCGTGCGGGTGCTCCGACCGCATGGCCTGGCGATTCTACGGTGCAACACCGAAGGAGGAGGGCTCGCTCATCAAGAAGGTCTCTTCGACCCAGAGACCGCGCGTGTTGTTCGTGCGTCGCATGTCAACATGGTCGGCTCGCTCGCCCAGGAGGTCTGGGGACGACTGAGACCGACCCGACTCCGCCCCCATCCCTCGGGCGGCGGCCTGCCACTTACCCGTTCGCGCGGCCTGATCCACCGAGGCATGGCGAAGATTGGCGGGTGGGAAGCCCTCGCCGTCGGACGCTTCGGCGTGAAGTTGCCATTCGGGCATTCGACTATGCTCCTCATCCAAAAATCGCCGTCACGACGACCTGACTGACCTTTCCTGTTCGGCCCCTTTTCGGGTAGGAACAGACGTCTCAGGGAGGAGCGACATGAGGATTGGGATCGACGGTGCCTGTTTGTCGAATCGCCGGGGCTTCGGCCGCTTCGCGCGTCAGATGATCGCCGCGCTAGCGAGAGCGGGGGCGTCGCACGACTATGTGGTCTTCGTCGACCAGCCATCGCTGGGATCGGTTGAGATCCCCGAGAGCTTCGCGACAATTCCGGTCGAGGTGAGAGAGGCCCCAGCACGAGCGGCGGCGGCCTCGGGACGGCGATCAGTCGGCGATATGCTTGCCATGAGCCGTGCCATCGGCCGGGCGGGCCTCGACCTAATTTACTTCCCGGCAAGTTATAGCTTCGTGCCCGTCTGGGGTGTTAAACGGGTCGTTGTGACGCTCCACGACACGCTCGCCCTCGTCCACCCCGAACTCGTCTTTCCCAACGGACGTGGCCGGCTCGCCTGGAAGGCCAAAGAGCATGCCTCGGTCGCTTGGTCCGATCGCATCGTGACCGTTTCGCAGGCCGCCAAGCGTGACTTGATCTCGTGGTTTCGCCTCGCCGAAGATCGTGTCCACGTCGTGGGCGAAGGCCCCGATCCCGCATTCTCTCCTCAGCCTGGCATCGAAGGGATCGAGGTCTTGCGGCGTTATGGGATCGATCCCGGACGACGATTTTGGCTCTATGTCGGCGGGCTCTCGCCCCACAAGAACCTCCTTCGCCTGATTGAAGCCTTCGCCCAACTCGGTGAAGAACGTCTCGTTTTGGTGGGCGACTTCGGCGACGTCTTTCATACCCACGTCCCCGATTTACTTGCGGCCGTCGATCGACACTGCCTCGGAGATCGCGTCCGTTTCACCGGATTCGTGCCTGACGCGGACCTGGCCTACATCTATACCCGAGCCTTTGCCCTGGTCCAGCCTTCGCTGATGGAAGGCTTCGGTCTTCCGCCGGTCGAGGCGATGGCCTGCGGGACACCAATCGCGTCGAGCACGGCCGGATCGCTGACGGAAGTCGTCGGCGAAGCGGGTGTTTTCTTCGAGCCGACTGACGTGGCTGCGATCATCGCGACCCTCACGAGGCTGCGAGACGAACCCGGCCTCCGCGATCGGCTCGCCTCGATCGCCCTCGATCGCTCCGCCCGGTTCACCTGGGAAAGCGCGGCTCGATCGCTCCTGGACTGCTTCGACGGACTCGACATGACCCGCAACCGCTCCGGTTCCAGGAAGACGGCATGACCTTCGCGATGCTGACGACGTTCTTTGGGCAACACTCGTTCGGCGGCGACGCCGCGTTCGTCGATCGTCTTTCGCGTGCCCTAGCTCGTCACGGCCATGATGTGCATGTTATCTACTGCCGCGATGCATTCGAGTTGACCAAGGCGGGGCAGACGCCACGTCCGTATGAACCCCCGCCCGGCGTGACGATTCATGCCCTTGCCAGCCCAGCGGGCCCGCTCTCACCGCTCGCGACCCATCAAACGGGCCAGCCCCTCTTCAAGCTCGGGGCGATCCGCAAGATCCTCAAAGACGTGAGGCCGGACGTCGTCCACTTTCATAACCTCTCCTTAATCGGCGGCCCAGGACTTCTGGAGATGGAGACGCCAGGGGCGGTCAAATTGATGACCGCGCACGAGCACTGGCTCGTTTGCCCGCTCCACGTTCTCTGGAAATATGACGGGACAATTTGCGAAAAACCTGAATGCGTCCGATGTAGCGTCCAAGAAGGCCGGCCGCCCCAGTTCTGGCGTAAGAGCGGCCAAATGGACCGCGGCTTACGCTCTCTTGACGCTCTGATCGCCCCCAGCCGCTCGACAATCCGCGAACATGCGCGTCGAGGCGTCTCTGTACCGATCCGACATTTACCCTACTTCTTGCCGTACGACTATACCGGTCTGCCCGAAATGGCCCCTCCCCGTCACGAACGTCCCTATGTAGCCGCGGCAGGCAGGCTCGAACTGATTAAAGGTTTCGGGGACGTTATCGACATCATGCCTCGCCTTCCGCACCTCGACCTCCGGATCGCGGGCACCGGCGCCTACGAGACTGACCTCCGAAGGCAGGCCAAGGGAATGCCGAACGTCCACTTCGAAGGTCGACTGGACGGGCCGAACGTCGCAGCATTGTTCCGGGGGGCGCGGGCGGTCGTCGTACCTTCGCTCGTCTATGAGACGTTCGGCTACGTCGTGCTCGAAGCCTTTAACGAGCGCACGCCGGTCGTGGTCCGCGACCTTGGTGCCTTGCCCGAACTCGTGGCCGAGAGCGGGGGGGGCATCGTTTTTAAGGATAACGACGAGCTGATTTCCGCCCTCGATCGGCTGTCGAAAGACGAACATTACCGCGATGAACTCGGTGAGAAAGGCCACAAAGCCAGGCACTCTCGATGGTCCGAGTCAGTCCACCTCGACCGCTATTTCCGACTGATCGAGGGATGCCGGAGGTTGCGGGGGCTGTCAGCGCCCCAGATCTCGCGACCGAGGTCGACTGCGGTGAACGACGCCAGGCCCCAGGGCTCGTTGATTTCGTGAGGTTTGTTCGTGTGCATCGATCGGCAAAGGGCGTGGCCTGGATCTTCAAGAGCAGACTCTCAAAGATTCCAGGCCACCCTAAATGCGATCCGTAGCTCGCCGGTCGCACGACCGCTTTGATCGAGGTGACGCTTCGGCGTCTCGGGTCAATGGATTTGCAGATCGAACGGCATGATGACGACGACCGGCTCTTTGCTGAGAAGCTTCGAAAGACCGTTGAGCTTGGCGATGACCGGCTTGATTCCTTCGGGGAGGAAACCGCCCATCCCGAGTACGTCAAGCTTGATCGAGGCGTCGCGGTCTTCAAGCGGGCCGAGCAGCGATTCAAGAACGCCTTGCGGCTTCGGCAGGATGAGTAGTTCGCTCTTAGTACCTTCCGAGATCCCGCCCAGATTCTTGGCAGCGGCGATGGCGTCGGCCACGGTCCCCAGCTCGTCGACGAGGTTGAGCTTCTTGGCCTGACGGCCCGTATAGACCCTCCCGCCCGCAAGCTTGTCGATGACGTCGAACGGCACTTTGCGTCCGGCAGCGGCCTTGGAGACGAACTGCTTGTAGGTGTCGTCCATGAGGCGCTGCATCGCAGCCTTCTCGGTGTCGGAGAAGGGCGTGTTCATCGAGAAGATCGTGCCGTTCTTGCCGACGGTGATGGTGTCGGTGGTCACGCCGAACTTCTCCATCAGGCCGCCGAGGACGAACTTGCCTCCGGTGACGCCGATCGAGCCAGTGATTGTGCCAGGCTCGGCGAAGACCTTGTCCGCGCCCATGCTGATGTAATAGCCGCCCGATGCCGCGACGTCGCCCATGCTCGCGACGATCGGTTTGTCGATCCGGGTCACTTCACGCCAGATCAGGTCGCTGGCCAGTGCCGAGCCGCCGGGGGAATCGACCCGGAGGACGATCGCCTTGACGGTCTTGTCGGCTTCGGCTTCCTTGAGGTTCTTGATGACGGTGTCGGAGCCCATGTTGGCCTCGCCGAGCAGCGATCCGCCCGACGACTTGCCGACGTGAATGGCCCCCGACGCGTAGATAATCGCGACCTTGGGCAGCCCCGATTCGGGCTTCTTGGCCGACTCGCCGGCCAGGGCCTGCATCATCTTCATGAAGCCGCCGAATCCGGAGAAGTCGACCTCGGCCTTGGCCTTGCCATACTTGGTATCGACCTTCACCGACTTTACGCCGAGGCTCTTCGTGATCTCGGAGACGAGTTGGTCGTCGTAGGCGACGCGGTCAATGAGGCCGACTTTCTTGGCGGCGTCGGGCGTATAAGGTCCGCCGTCGATGATCGCCTTGGCGGCATCGACGCTAATCTTCTTCCGTTCCGCCAGACCCTCGGCCAGCATCGAGTAGGTGTCGTGGAGCAGTTCGGTGATTTCCTCGCGGAAGGCCGGACTCATCGTCGTGCGGGTGAATGGCTCGCCGTACGACTTATATTTGCCGACCTGCATCCAGTCTGCCTTCACGCCGAGTTTGTCGAACAGGGCCTTGTAGAAGGTCACCTCGGCGGCCATCCCCTTGATCATAAGCCATCCTCCTTCGGGGACGACGACCTCGTCGGCAGCGCAGGCGACGTAATAGTCTTTGTTGTCGACCTCGTCGAGATAGGCGTAGACCTTCTTACCACTTACGCGGAACGACTTGATCGCCTCACGAAGCTCGTGGGCGCGAGCCCAGCCAACGGAGAGACTTCGGATGCGGAGAACGAGCGCCTTGACGTCTTTATCGGCCTTCGCCTTGGCGATCCGGTCGATGAGCCCCTGGAGATTGTCGGAGATCGGGGTCCCTTCGAAGCCGACAGGAGAAGGTTCCTCGGAGATCAGACCTTTGATCGTCAACTCGACGACGATCGGCAGTTTGGGAGCGTCAGCTTTCGGTTTCGTCTCGTCGGCGGCGTGAAGGCTCGCAGGAAAGGCGAGCGCCGACAAAAATGCCCAGCCGAGTAGGGTTGGACGGCTCATCATAGGGATCACTCCCAAATGGAAAAAAAGGAGATGAGGGCAAAAAGCCCGTTGCCGGGGCGGATGGGCGGGATCACTTCCCACCGGGCGGAGAGGGGCGGGCAAGCCAAATTTGCAAATTCAGTGTAGCGCCGACGGACGATCGGTGTCAATCGCCGGTGCGGGATCGGGAACTCGGCCCTTGATTCCTTTGGCCGTTTTGGTAGATCTTATGGTTGTCGCCAAGTCGGGCGGTCCGTCGTGTATCGGCCCGAAGCTCGACCGGCAACATCTTGCGGGACCGGCCCCGGCCGCGGCGCGGACTACGACATGCGTCCGTGCGCTTCGGCCTCGTGATTTGACAGGAGTCTGCCCCGATGTCCTCAGCCAATCGCCGTCACCTCCGCCTTGAAACTATTGACGGAGTCACGGTCGTCAGCTTCGTCGACACGAAGATCGTGACGGAAGAGAACATCCAGGAAGTCGGCGATCAGCTCTACAGCCTGGTGGAAGATGACGGCTTCAAGCAGATCCTTCTCAACTTCGGCAATGTCCAATATCTCTCGTCGGCCGCGCTCGGCAAGCTGATCAACCTGAAGAAGAAGGTCGGCGCGGTCAAGGGCAAGCTCAAGCTCTGCTGCATTCACCCCGACCTGCTCGAAGTCTTCCGGATCACCCGCCTCGACCAGGTTTTCGAAATCTATCCCGAAGAGCAGACCGCCCTCGACAAGTTCTGACTCCATCGGGGCTGACGAACGGCAGGCCCCGCATTCCTGCCGTTCGATCGTTGACTTCACGACCCTCGACCTTCCCCATCGCGTCTTCGATCGATCATCTCCGCAGATTCGATGCGACTCGGTCGCCCGAGGAATTGGTTCCTCGCGCGACCCTGATCGTTTTCACCCACCATCCTCAGCGAGTCCGTCCGGTCAGACTCGGTCACATCGCTCCATGAATGAACCTTCATCAACTCCGATGATGACCCAGTATCGCGAGCTGAAGGCCCGCGATCCCGAGGCGCTGTTACTGTTCCGGATGGGCGACTTCTACGAGATGTTCGGCGAGGACGCCGAGCGTGCGAGTCGCCTGCTGGGCCTAACCCTCACGAGTCGCGACAAGGGGCCGAATGCGGTCCCGATGGCTGGATTTCCCCATCCTGCGCTCGAGAGCTATCTCGCGAAGCTCGTGCAGTCTGGCCAGAGGGCGGCCGTCTGCGAGCAAGTCGAGGATGCGAAGTTTGCCAAGGGGCTTGTCAAACGCGAGATCATCCGGGTCGTTACCCCCGGCACGCTCACCGACGACAATCTGCTCGATCCCCGGTCCTCCAACTACCTCGCCGCAATCGTCGAGGTCAAGGGTAAGCTCGGCCTGGCCTGGGTCGAGCTCTCAACCGGCCGGTTCTCGCTGACTGGCGTATCGCGGATCGAGCTCAACGACGAGCTGGCACGGCTCACCCCGGCTGAAGTGATTATCTCCGAAGTGGCCAGTGAGGCCCCCTGGTGTAAGGGCCTGCGCAGTCAGTCGGCTGTGCCGATCACGTCACGCCACTCCTGGGATTTTCAACCCGAGCAGGCCAGGCAAGCCCTCTTCGATCACTTCCGGGTGACGACGCTGGGAGGATTCGGTATCGACGATGAGGCCCCCGAAGTCCAGGCGGCCGGGGCCTTGATCGCCTACCTGAAGGAAACCCAGAAGTCGGCCCTGGGCCATCTCACGCGGCTCACACCGTATCGACGCGCGGGGACGCTCGCGATCGACGAGATGACCCGGCGGAGCCTCGAACTCACCCGTACCCTCAGGGACGGCCGCCGGGAAGGATCACTCCTCCAGGTGATCGACCGGACGTGCACGCCGATGGGGGCTCGGCTCCTCTCCGAATGGCTCACGGCCCCGCTTACCGAGGCCGGTCCGATCCACGAACGTCACGACGCCGTCGGCGAGTTGGCGGGCGATGGATCGCTCCGCGCCGATCTCCGACAGGCGCTCGACGAGGCTCACGATCTCGAACGGCTGTCCGCACGGGTCGGGACGGGCCGAGTCACCCCGCGCGATCTCGTCGCGTTGTCCCGAACGCTCGCTCTCCTGCCCCGGATCAAAGCGCGTTTGACGGCGAGGAAAGCCAAACGCCTGGCCGATCTGGAATCGATGCTGGAACTCTGCCCTGATGTCCGCACTGCGATTGAAGCGGCACTCGTGCCAGAGCCGCCGCTCACGCTCAAAGAAGGTGGGCTGATCCGCGAGGGCTACCACCCCGATCTCGACGAGCTTCGCGAGATCGCCCGGGGCGGCAAAACCTGGATCGCGCGGTTCCAGGCTGAGCAGGTCAGGCGCACCGGGATTAACGGCCTCAAGGTCGGGTTTAATAAGGTCTTCGGGTATTACATCGAGATCACCCACTCGCAGGGGTCGAAGGTGCCGGCGGATTACATCCGCAAGCAGACGGTCAAGAACGCCGAGCGTTATATCACGCCCGAGTTGAAGGAATATGAAGACAAGGTTCTTCGCGCCGAGGACCGGGCCTGCGAACTCGAATACCAGTTGTTCACGACCCTGCGCGACCGGGTCTCGGCCGACGCCCCCCGCCTGATCCAGGCCGGGTCGGTGCTGGCGGAGGTCGACGTCCTGGCCGGTCTCGCCGAACTCGCAACGAAACAGGGTTACTGCCGACCAGAGATGGTGCCCGAGCCGGTGCTGGAGATCGAACAAGGTCGGCATCCCGTCCTCGACGCCCTCATGTCGCCTGGCGCGTTCGTGCCAAACGACGTTCATCTCGGACCCGACTCGGCGCTCTTGCTTTTGATCACCGGCCCAAACATGGCGGGGAAGAGCACATATATCCGCCAGGTGGCCTTGGCTGTCGTTCTGGCCCAGATGGGGAGCTTCGTTCCCGCCAAACGGGCGCGGATTGGTGTCGTCGACCGGCTGTTTGCCCGCGTCGGCGCGGCGGATGAGTTAGGCCGGGGCCAAAGCACATTCATGGTCGAGATGACAGAGACCGCGAATATCCTCAACAACGCCACCGGGAAAAGCCTCGTCATCCTCGACGAGATCGGCCGGGGCACGAGCACGTTCGACGGGGTTTCACTCGCCTGGGCGATCACCGAGCACCTGCACGATCACGTCGTCTGCCGGACCCTCTTTGCCACGCACTATCATGAGCTGGTCGAGTTGGAGAAGACAAAGCCTCGGCTCCACAATGCGAACGTCGCCGTCAAGGAAGACGGGGGAGAGGTGGTATTTCTCCATCGGATCGTCCCGGGAGGGGCCGACCAGAGCTACGGTATCCATGTCGCCCGATTGGCCGGGCTGCCCCGCTCCATTCTCGACCGAGCGCGAGCGATCCTGGCTTTTCTCGAGAAGCAGCACCGCCCGGAGTCTGGCGCGAGTCCCTCGGCGTCCTCGGCGGCGATGCCTCGCGCCAAGACGGCTCGGGCCTTGCAGTCGAGCCTCTTCGCCTCTTTGCCCGAGCCCTTACTCATGGAGTTACGCCGGGTCGAAACGGAATCGCTCTCAACGGAGACGGCCCTCGATCTGGTTCGTAGGCTCAAAGAATTGGCGGGCTGAAACTTGGCGATCTGAAAGGGATGGGATGACTGGCGCAAAGTGGGCTGGCCCCCTTCCGACATCTCTAGTAGGATTTGACGAATAGTGGGCCTGAGTGATCTCCGAAGGGATCAAGGCCGTTTCATCCGTCAGGGAGGACGGGATGAGGGCACTGGCGCTAATTGAGGCGACGGACCACGTATGCGGGCGCTATCGCCTTCTTGCGTTCGCAACTGCGCTCGCGGAGGCCGGCTGGTCGCTTACGGTTGAAGGACTGGAGCAGGGGGCCATCGGACGCCTCCGTCAACTCCATCGCGCCCGCGATTACGACACTGTCGTCCTGCAAAGGAAGCTCCTTCCTGCCTGGCAAGTCGTGATATTGAGGCGTCAATCGCGTCGGCTCCTCTTCGACTTCGACGACGCCGTCCTCTATCGCGATTCCAACGACCCGCGCGGACCACGCTCGACCCGACGCGAGTCTCGTTTCTCCCGTTTGATGCAGTGCGTGGACGGCGTTATCGCCGGCAATGACTACCTTGCCGACCTTGCCCTTCAACACGGTGCTCGCTCGGGCGATGTCCGTGTCATACCCACCTGCATTCAAATCGACAAATACAAATTCGACGAAGCAAGGCGTCCTCGCGAGCTTTTTGATCTGACTTGGATCGGGTCTTCTAGCACATTACGAGGGCTTGAATCCCAGCGGGCGATCTGGGAGCGGGTTGGCCGCGAGATACCCGGTTCTCGACTTCGTCTGATCTGCGACCGATTTCCTCGGTTCGAACATCTGGAAGTTCTGCCGGTCGTGTGGAACGAAACGACCGAGGTGGACGAGTTGGCCAAGGCTGACGTCGGCGTGAGTTGGATTCCCGACGGGCTCTGGTCGCGGGGTAAGTGCGGCCTTAAGGTCTTGCAATATCAGGCGGCCGGCCTGCCGGTGGTCGCGAATCCAGTCGGCGTGCATCCAAAAATGATCCAACACGGCGAAACCGGCTTTCTTGCGACGACCGCCGATGACTGGATTGAGGCTTTACGCACACTCCACGACTCGCCTGATGCGCGGTCGACGATGGGGAATGCAGCCCGGCGATCGGTTGAGCGACATTACTCGATTAAAGCCTGGGCGCCGACATTTCTCGGAAGCCTCGCGGGCCATGCCCAGCCGCCCGCGCCTAAGTCCTGTCGATCGACGCCGGTACTGTCCGGGCGGTCACCGACGGAACCAGCCACCGGGATGCACTGATGGACCGTTCCCACACAAAAGAACCTGAATTCCTCAGCCCGATGCCGAAGCAGCCCCGTCTCTTCGAGCCTCCCGGCTGGCAGTGGTCCCGCGCTGGAGATACGGGTTGGTGGGTCCGCCCTGACTGGCGTGAGGTCCTCCTCAGCGAGCAGGGCTTGAAGCTTGCCGAGTGGAAGCGCCTCGGCTGGCTGAAGGTGGTCAAGACCGGTCCGCACCGGGCCGTCTATCGGGTCGATCTGGCCGAAGGTTCGATCTACGTCAAGCACTTCCTGGTTCCTGACGTGCGAGCGATGGCCCGGCAGTGGTTCCGACGAGGTAAGGGGCGTAATGAGGGACGACGAGCCGTTAAACTCGCTGCCATCGGCGTCGACACAATCGACCCGATCGCCCTTGGTGAGCAGCGGAAGCACTCGTTCCTCTTCGAGAATTACCTGATTACTCAGGCGATCCCCGAGACCGTCCCCCTCGACGAATTCGTTGAGCGCAGGCTCCCCCTGATGGCGGACCGACGCCAGTCGAAGGTCCGTCAGTCGCTCGCGGTCGCGATGGCCGAACTCACCGCGCACCTTCACGACGCCGGCTTTGTCCATCAAGACTTCCACCCAGGCAACCTGCTCGTGCGGTTCGATGCCGACGACCGGCCGCATCTCTCGCTGATCGACCTCGATGCCCTGCGGATGATGCGACGTCTGAGCTGGAGGGCCGCCCGCAAGAACCTCGCTCTCCTGAACCACTACTTTTGGCTCCGATGCAGCCGGGCCGATCGTTATCGGTTCCTCCGAACCTATCTCGAGGCGCGGAAGGCTGACCCACAGAGGACGCGATGGTTCGCCTCGACGATCGAAGCGTCGACCCGACGGTGGGCAGAACGACTCTGGCGGCGTTGGGGCAAGCGGTGTTGCGGTAACAATAAATACTTCAAGACATTCCACACCAAGCAAGCGTGGGCGATCGCCTCGCGGGACCTCGATCGAGGAATTGCCAAGCTCGCCCTTTCAGACCCGATGCGACTGCTGAACCTTCCCGACACGGTGATCCTCAAGGAGTCACGCACGACCACCGTCGCCGAAGTGACGATGCCCGTGCGGGACGTGCCGACGCGGGTTATCTTCAAGCGATTCAAGTCCAAGAAGCCGCTCGAATGGCTCCTGAACCTGGTCAGGCCGACCCGTGCCTGGCGAGCCTGGCAGGCGGCCCAGCACCTGGTGAGCCGAGGAATTCCGACGCCCCAGAACCTCGCGATCATCGAGCGAACGACCTCGCTGATCCCGATTCCGCTCGAAACCTTTCTCATCACGATCAAGGCCGAGCCCGCCCAGACCCTGAGCGAATACTCTCTGGAGACGATGCAGACGCTCTCCCCCGAAGAGCGTCGTCGCGCGATCCGCTCAATCACGAGGGGGTTGGCCCGCCTCCTTCGTGTCTTGCACGAGCGGTCGATCTCAGATCGGGATCTGAAAGCCGCCAACATCATGGTCCAGGGCGACCCGACCGTCGACGAGGCCGAACTCAGCCTGATCGACCTCGTCGGCGTCCAACTCTGCCATCCAATTCCGCGTCATCGCCGCCTTCAGAATCTGGCCCGACTGCAACTGAGCCTCGAAGCGGTTCCCGGTCGCACGCGGACCGACTCCCTTCGATTCCTCCGGGTCTACCTCGCGTGGGGCCTATCGCCGCACAACGATTGGAAGGCTTTTTGGCGGGCGACTTCCCGCGTTTGCGATAGAAAACGTGAACGGAACCGACATCGAGGACGCATCCTCTCCTGAATATCGTGTCGGTTCGACGACCTGAGGCTGCGATGAATCCGACACGCCTTATCCTCGTCATCGTCGCGGGCCTCCTCCTTGTCGCCCAAGGCTGCGCGACAATCGGAGATCGAGGACAGCCGCTGGTACCGACCCAATATCAGACCCGGTCGGGACCGTACGTCGTCTTCACAAATTACCCCCTGCCGACCGACGAAGGCGTCGTCAAGCAACTTGCCTCGCTTCGCGCAGAAGTCGAGGAAACTCTCGGCATCCACGTTGATGCGGGAGATCATCCGATCGAGGTCTATATCCTCTCGGATCGCAAGACTTTTGAGCATTTCCTGACGTTTTACTATCCAGAATTGCCGCAGCGTCGGGCTTTCTTCATCGCGCAGGCCGACCGGCGAGTCGTCTACACGTTTAAGGGAGATAGGCTCGAAGAGGACATCCGCCACGAGGCGACCCATGCCCTCTTGAATCTCGCGATCGGTGAGGTTCCCCTCTGGCTCGACGAAGGACTCGCCGAATACTTCGAGGTCACCGCCCCTGCAGGCCTCAATCGCGAGCACCTAGCCCGCCTGCCTCAAGACGTCCACGATGGTTGGGCCCCAGACCTCGAACGTCTCGAATCCCTCAAGAACGTCCGCCAGATGACTCCTCGCGACTACCGAGAGTCATGGGCTTGGGTCCACTTCATGCTCGACCCCAACAGCCAATCTCGATCGGCACTCCTCGCATATCTCGGCGATCTCAAAAAGAAGACTGACGGCAAGCCGCTCTCAACGCGACTGTCGATGCCGGCGAAGCAGGCCGCGACGTCGCTCACCTCTCATATCGATAGAATCCGCAAGGCCGAGCCTGCTGAGGTCGCGAGTTCGCCGCCGACAGTGAGGCTCCAGGACGAATCGATTGAGATCGAGCTGATCACGTCCAATCCCAAGAAGCGAGGCTTCTTGACTCGCCTGTTCGGCCGTTTTCTGCCTTGAGAGAATGCAACAACCGACGTCAAGCGGGTGTTGCCCACTTGGCGTCGGTCGTTAGATTCGGATGCGAGCGAACCGGTTCAGACGAGGTCCTTAAGGGCCTTGAGCGGAACGGCCTTGATGACGTTGCGGGCCGGCTTGGCCTTGACCGTCATCGGCTCCTTGGTGAACGGGTTGATGCCGGGCTTGGCCTTGGTCGCCGGCTTGCGGACGACCTTCAGCTTGAGCAGGCCGGGGATCTGGAAGAGGCCGGGGCCTTTCTTGCCAAGTTCCTTGCCGATCAGGTCGCCCATCGCCTCGAAGACGGCGGCGACATCCTTCTTGCTCAGCGAGGTCTTCTCCGAGATCGCGGCGAAGATGTCGGCCTTCGTGGCGGCCTTGGGACGCGTGGCCGACTTTTCGGCAGGGGCGGCAGCCTTCGTTTCGGCGGCCTTCGGTGCGGCTTTTTTGGCCATGGTTCGGTTGCCCTCCTGTGCTGTTCAGGGTCGCTTCCAGCTGAGAGCTTTACGGCCCGGACCTCCCCGATGGAGTCGAGCACCATAGCCCCTGCGGTTCGTTTTCGACCCTCGCGACGAAAACATACAGGAAAAATCAGGGTTTGTGAGCCTTCTACCCATTTTTTCCCCTTTTTTTTGGCTCTGGACCCTATTTTCTCCTTTAGGACCCCCGGAAAAGCCCAAAATCAGGTCGTGGCCCTCTCGTACGTGCGGGCATCGAAGCCCATCAGGAATCGGCCCGTCGCCGAAATCATTGACACTGAGACTCCCGCCCCGGCAAACGCCTCTGCGCTGCGGAGGGCCTGGTTATAGTCGTTGAACGCCCGATGAATGTGGTAAGACCCATCGCTGATCCGAAGGAGCAACGTCGGGCTCGACGATGTCAGACGTCGCAGGATTACCCCAGGATTTGACACGGCTCTTCCCTCCAGATTGATCGCCATCGGCCTCTTGACCAAAGCCTAGGCCGCGTCCAGAGGATCGACCGAGAGAATTCAATCGCCCGCCGCCAGTGAGGTCTTGCGACGGAGATCGGGAGTGGCGTGAATGACGCCGCTCTCGCCATCGACCACGATCGTGTGGGCATCCCCCTGAATTCCGCCGACCCTGATCCGATGGCCTCGTACCCGCAGCTCGTTGCGTGTCTCGGGGCTCCAATCCGTCCCTTCGAGCGCGAGAACGTCTGGAAACCAGGGGTGGTGCGAACGAGGAGAATCGACGGCAGCTCGTGGACTCATGCCAAATTCCAGCACGTTCAGGATGACCCAGAGGGTTGTGTTTGGGATCGTCCGACCTCCTGGAGAGCCGGTGACAAGCCGCACCTTGCCCTCTTTCAAGACGATCGTAGGCGACTGAGAACTGAGCATCCGCTTCCTGGGGGCGATGACATTCGGCGGGGTGCCGATCCGCCCGGCGGTGTCGGTTCGGCTTGGAATAAGATTGAAGTCGCCCATCTCGTTATTCAGGAGGAATCCCGCGCCGGGGACGACCGACTTGCAGCCGTAGCCTTCTTCCAGCGTGTACGTGAGGGCGACGGCGTTTCCCTCGGAGTCGATCGTCGAGAGGTGGGTGGTGTGCGACGCCTCGGGCTGGTCGATCGGAAAGGGGGCAAGAGTCGCGCTCGGGGTTGCCCGGTCGGTGATCGAGCGGGCGAGCGAGTCGGCGTGCGGCTTCGAGATCAGGAGATCGACGGGAACTTTAATGAAATCCGGGTCGGCGATCTCAGTGGCACGCGTGTAGAAGCCTCGCCTCATCGCCTCGGTAACGCGATGGATCGTGCGAGGAGACCTCGGGCCGTCGGCACGGAGGTCGTAGCGTTCGAGGATGTTGAGCATCTGCACGACCAGGATGCCACCAGAGGCCGGAGGACCCATGCCGTAGATGTCAAACCCGCGAAAGGTCCCATGGATCGCCGGGCGTTCGACGGCGTGGTAGGAGGCCAGATCCTCAAGGTTGATGAGCCCACCAGACCGTGTGCAATGGTCGGCGATGAGGCGTGCTGTCTCCCCGGTGTAGAACTCGTCAGGACCATTCAAGGCGATCCGCTGCAAGGTCTGGGCGAGGTCGGGCTGGACGAGCCTGTCACCAGGATTCCAGGGTTTGCCGTCCGCCTTGCGGTAGGCGGAGACCGATGCGGCGAAGTGAGCGAGCCTATCAGCTTGGGGACCGAGGTCTTCGGGAACGTCGGCGTGCTCGACCCGCGACGGGTCAAAGAGCTGGGCATTCAAGCCACGGGCGAGGGGCGGCGAGACCGAAAATCCCTCGCTCGCCAGACGGATCGCCGGTCGGAGCAGCGTCGCCCACTCGGCGCGTCCAAGACGCTTGTGGGCGAGTGCGAGGCCCCGGACTGTGCCTGGCACGCCGCTAGCGCGAGGCCCCGCGCGATGGTCCGGCGTCGGCTTGCCGTTGGGTCCGAGGTACATCTTGAGCGTGGACGCCTTGGGGGCTGTCTCGCGGAAGTCAATCGTGACGATTTCCTTGGAGTTCGCCTTGTAGGCCACGATGAACCCGCCGCCTCCGAGGTTGCCTGCGGCAGGGTGGGTGACGGCAAGTGCGAACGCCGTAGCGATCGCCGCATCAGTCGCATTTCCGCCCGCCCGCAGGACGTCGCGACCCGCCTCGGAGGCGTCTCCCTGCTGTGAGACCACGGCATGGCGGCGATAATCCTCCCCCGGTGCCTCCGAGGGCCAGACTGCGAACGAGGTGAGTAAGACCAGCGGTCCAAGAATCCTCTGTAGTCTTGCTCTCATCGTTGGATCCTCCTATATCACTGGAGTGGAAGAAGCGGATCATCGTAACAGGAGGCTTTCGAGGGGAGAACATAGCGAGGATTGTCGGCCGATCCATGCACAGCCCTTGGAGACGAGGGACGAGTGCGTTAGTCTGTGGCAAGGCGATTCTGTTGGCGATTCACGAGGGGACGGGCATGAGCGTCTTGGATCGATTTCGGCTTGACGGCAAGGTTGCAATTGTCACCGGAGGGTCGCGAGGCCTGGGCAAGGTGATCGCCAATGCCCTGGCCGAGGCGGGGGCATCGGTCGTCGTCACGGCCCGATCGATCGAGGCGGCCGAAGCGGCGGCGAAGTCGATCACGGCCTCGAAGACGCTCGGCCTGGCGGTCGAGGTGACGAGCGCAATCGAAGTCGAGGCGATGGTCACGCGAACCATCGAAGTCTTCGGGCGTGTCGATATCCTCGTCAATAACGCGGGGATCAACATCCGTGGCCCGATCGAGACCTTGAAGGAAGACGACTGGGACGCGGTGATCGACACCAACCTCAAAGGCCCGTGGCTCTGCTGTCGCGCGGTGGCCGCCCTCTTCAAGAACCAGGGTTCGGGACGGGTCATCAATGTGTCGAGCATGCTCGGCGAGGTCAGCCTTCCCGATCGCTCGCCTTATGCGTCGAGCAAAGGCGGGCTCACCCTGATGACCAAGACCCTCGCGCTCGAATGGGCGAAATATGGGGTGACAATCAACGCCCTCTGCCCCGGCCCGTTCATGACTGAGATCAATACCGCGCTCCTGAGCGATCCGGTCGTCAATGCGACGATGGTGGCGAAGATCCCCCTCGGCCGCTGGGGAGACCCTGCCGAGTTGGGTCCGGCCGCCGTTTTCTTGGCCTCTGACGCGTCCAGCTTCATGACCGGGGCGACGTTATTTATCGATGGCGGCTATACCGCCCAGTGACATCCGCCCCCTTCACGACCCGGAGTCTGACCGTGAGTGCTGTTCAGCCCCTTTTCATCCCCCGAGGCTTTCGGGCGTCGGCCGTGCGGGCGGGGATCAAGCCGTCGGGCAACCTGGACCTTGCTCTGCTCGTGTCTGACGGACCTTGCTCGGCGGCGGGGACGTTCACCACGAATCAAGTCTGTGCGGCCCCCGTCCGGTGGGACAAGGCCCTGCTCCCTTCGGCGGAGGTCCGGGCGATCGTCGTCAACGCCGGCAACGCCAATGCCGCGACCGGTGCCCAGGGGTTGGCCAATGCCGAAGCGACCGCCGTTGCGTTGGCTCATCTGATCGGCTGCGATCCGAAAGGGGTGCTCGTCGCCTCCACCGGGATCATCGGCCATCAGTTGCCGATGGAGAAGGTTCAAGCGGGGGTCGAGAGGGCCTATACAGAGCTTTCTCACTCGGAGTCGAGCTTTCGAGCGGCCTCGGATGCGATCCTCACGACCGACACCCATCCCAAAGTGGTCACTCGAAAGTTCGCCGTAGGTGACTTGGATGTCCGTCTCCTTGGCCTCTGCAAGGGTGCGGCGATGATCGGGCCACGCATGGCCACAATGCTCGGCTTTTTCCTGACCGATGCCGCAGTCGACCCGGACGACCTTCAGGCGATCCTCAAGGAGTCGGTCGACGTCTCCTTCAACTGCATCTCGGTGGAGGGGCACGAGAGCACGAACGACACAGTCCTGCTCCTCGCCAGCGGAGAGGGGGGCGGGGCCGTGCTCAAGGGCGGCGACCTGGCCACCTTCGCGGATCAGGTCAAGGCGGCCTGTATCGACCTGGCAAAGATGATCCCGGGCGACGGCGAAGGGGCGACGCACACGATCACGATCGACGTCGAAGGGGCGCGAAGCCGCGACGAAGCCCGCACCATCGCCCGATCCGTGGCCGACAGCGCTCTCGTCAAAACGGCGATTCACGGGGCTGACCCCAATTGGGGGCGGATCGTGTCGGCCGCCGGATACAGCGGAGTCGACTTCAACGAGCCTGAGCTTTCACTCTGGCTCAACGGTACGCCCCTCTATCGCGACGGAACGCCTGTCGCCTTCGATACCCAAGCTGTCTCGAACGACCTCAAGAACCATCGCGAGACTTCGATCCGTCTCGTCCTGACGCATGGTTCGGCGTCGATCCGTTTCTGGACGTGCGACCTCACAGCCGAATATGTACGGCTCAATGCCGACTACACGACTTGAGTGGCGATAGGCAAGCATGTATGCATTTCGGAATCGGGCTTGCCAAGTGGGAATAGAATCTCTTGGCGAGTTCCCGACGCCACCGATCTACAACAAGCCTTTGTCGGCTGCCCAGTCCTCGCTGTCGATCGTCTAAGCCGGGCTTGATCAATAGCGGCCGATGAGCCTGCCAACGTCAAATCAGGTGTTGTCAGGCTTCTTTAGCGTTGCCGCGATCGGCCGTAGGACGGCCAGCATAGTGTTCAGGTGGGCGAGACGAGGGCCGAATCGGTCGACAAAGTCGCTGAGAGTAAAGTCACCCTCGACAAGGTTCTCGTGGTGCTCGTCAACGTAATTCGCCAGGTCTCCCATGAGGGCGGCGTGGACGCTTTCGAGCTGGCCTAGGGCCGACTTACAATGATCAACCACGCCTTCGTGGCTATTCTGCCAGCGTTCCAGCTCGGCGATCTGCCGGGAGCGCTGGTCGCGGCCGAGTTGGGTCGCTTCGCGAGCGAGTTCGAGCTGCTGCCGCTGGTTTTCGAGGACCTGCCGCTGCACATCGAGGGTCTGCGACTGGAGCGAGATCAGGGCATGGAGCAGGACGACTGGGTCGCTCGTCGTAGGGGTCACGGGGATGGGGTTTTGACCCGTCGGCGAGACTTCCATTCGATAAGTCCAGGACGATGGCGGGTTTTCGCGTGACGACACCCCGGCCTCCTCATCGTTGGGCCCATTTTTCAGCATGGTGAAAGCACCCTTAAATTATACGGCAGGAAGTCGGACGGGGACAGGTCTACGAGTATTGCGTATCCCTGCCCCGTCGAAACGTCCTCAAAAACAGCGCGAAGGAGTTTAATAATCGAGATGGACGAATGTGTCAGCGAGTGAGTCCACAATGTCTCCCGCGATCATCCCGACCTCGCCGTTCTGATCCTTGGCGATGTCGCCAGCCAAGCCGTGTGCATATGTGCCAACACAGGCGGCCTCGAACGCGGGAAGGCCCTGACCCATCATCGCGGCGATGACCCCGGTGAGCACGTCTCCCGACCCGCTAGTCGCCATGCCCGGATTGCCGGTCGTGTTGACGTAAACCCTTTCACCATCAGTGACAATCGTCCCAGTCCCCTTAAGGGCGATGACGACATTATGGTCACGAGCGAAGGCAGCGGCGAGCGCCTCGCGGTCAGCCTGAACTTCGGCTACGGTCTTCCCGATCAGCCGGGCGAATTCGGCCGGATGGGGGGTGAGAACGAGCGGAGTGGGCGAGTTCAAGACTTCGAGATGGCCCACCAAAGCGTTCAGCGCATCGGCATCGAGAACGGTCGGAAGCTTCAAGGTGCCGACGACCCACTGGATGAGTGACTTGATATCGTCAGACTGACCAAGTCCCGGCCCAATGGCGACGATCGTTGCCTTCTCCGCCAGCTTTTCGAGGTAACGGCGAGCCTCGGCGAAAGCAATCTTGCCTTCGTCATCCTGGGGCAGGGGCCAGGTCATGTAGGAGGGCTCGTATTGCGCAATTGTCGGTTGAACTTCGATCGGCGAGGCGATCACCACGCGACCTGCCCCCGACCGAAGCGCGGAGGCACCGACCAGCGCCGCAGCGCCGGCCATCCCTCTGCTTCCGGCGATGACGAGGATCGAGCCGAACATGCCTTTATTGCTGTCGGCGGAGCGTTTGGCGAGACGAGGCGGCATCTCAATGCGTCGCAGGGCCATGGGCGGATTCTCCAGAGGATTGCGTATCTTTCGCCGACGCCCGCGCCTGACCGGCGCGGCGGGCGATCAGGCCCGCGACATGGCCGCCGTTGAAACCGGCGTCTATATTCGTCGTGACTACGTTCGAGGAACAGCTATTGAGCATGCCGAGTAGAGCGGCAAGCCCTCCGAAATTCGCGCCGTAACCGATGCTGGTCGGCACCGCGATGACTGGACAATCGACAAGTCCACCGACAACGCTCGGCAGGGCACCCTCCATACCCGCAACAACGACCAGCGCATCGGCCCCCGAGAAGGACGATATCCGGTTGAAGAGCCGATGGATGCCCGCGACGCCGACGTCAGCGATGAGTGTGACCTCGCAGCCCCAAGCCTCGGCCGTCACCCGCGCCTCTTCGGCAACAGGCAGGTCGCTGGTGCCGGCGGTGATGACGACCACCCGTCCGAGCTTCGGCCCGTCGTCATCCGGCCCTTTGACCCGAAACGTCCGCGAGACCGGGTTATGGACGCCCTGGGGATAAGCCGCGAGCAGGGCTGAACCCGTCTCTGCGCTGATCCGGGTCGCCAGGCCGCCGAGCCCGTGGCGGATCATCGTGCCGAGGATCTGGACAACCTGCTCGGTCGTCTTACCCTGACCGAAGATCACCTCGGGGAAGCCGCACCGAACCTTGCGATGGAGGTCAATCGTGGCAAACCCCCCCGTCTCTTCGAGGACTGGGGTGCGAAGCCTGAGCGCGGCATCGGCGGGGGAGAGAGTCCCGAGGCTTACCGCCTCGAGCATCCGCGTCAGGTCATGTGAGTCCATGTCAGTTCCTGGTGCCTTTCGCGAATCCGGACATTGATTGTAACTTGTCGACGACCTCAGCGACAGGCTTCGACCGAGAAGCAATAGGCGATTACGGTCGCCTTGATGCCGAGAATCGAGAAACCCTCACGGACGGGCATCGTTGGGTTCGTTTGGCGCGGCACGACTCTGCAGGTCAGTCGGTTTGTTTCGTTCGACTGTCATCATGGCCATCATTGGGTTCGTTCGGCGCGAATCGAGGGGGAGACGCACGTTGGGTTCGTTTGGTCAAACAGACCCCGAAGCCTTGGTTGGGTTTGTTTGGAGAAAGCCGAGCAAAAATCGACGATGGGCCGGTTGCTCAGGGTTCGCTGGGTTTGATTGGTAGGTTCTCAATCCAGGACCGTTGGCTTCGTTTGGCGCGGTTGCCTTCGACCCCCTGCATGGGTATCGCTGGGTTTGATTGGTGCGGCACAGCCCCGAGGGGCGTTGGGTTCGTTTGGTTTCACGGTCATCATGGCCATTGTTGTGTTGCTCTGAAAGTCTTAATTCTGGGTGATCTGCACAATCTGAGGAATGCCTGGTAATTACTGGGCACATGCATCGATCTGGTGCTTCTTTATGGGGTCGGGTGTCCCAAGGGCACAGGAAAAATTCGTTCGGCGAGAATCGAGCAGGAGACGCAGAAATTGGGATCGTTTGGCCAAGGTGACCCCGACGCTTTGGTGGTTTCCCAATCCAGGGCCGTGGGTTCTTTCGGTGCGGTCGCCATCGAGTTTCCGAAGGCGAACCGGTCGATAATCGCTCCAGTTGAGAATTGCGTGCATCCATAAATTGCCTGTATTTTCCGTCTTGCGATGGGTTCGTTCGGATGGCTGGTTTTTCACGAGTCGCGAAGTCGAGCAGTACGAACTGCGAAAGATCCACCGGCCGTACGGCCCGCCGAAGTTCACCCTGGAATCATCCTGAATTTGGCCAGCCACGTTCCGTAAATCGGAGACGCTTCGTAACTGGTCGATCACTTGATTCTGGAGATCGTTTCGCCGTCTCGAACCACCGCAGCTTGAGCCCTTCCCGTCCAGTTCCGAAGAGGCGAAATCGTGTAAGTCATGGCTGAAGCATGGGTTCGACTGCGATGGTACGTTCCCGACCCCCCATGAGGCGACATGTCTACCGGATCGATGTCGCACCAGAGCTAGGATCGGGTGCATCCCTCGTCCGAGCGATATACCGGATTTGAAAGCGACATCGCGATCGCGACGAGGTCGGCTGCCCGCCGGGTTCACTACCTTTCCTCCGAAGGCGACCCCGTGCTAGAGTGATTGCAACCGGTCCCGACTCACATCTCCTGCTAGATTATCGGCCAGACGACCGGGAGTGGTCGGGGAGAGAACCTCGATGTCCGTGAAACCCGTCGAGACTGGTAAGCCTTCGATCCCCGTCGCCAAGGCAGCACCGCCTCGCGTCAAGGTCGAGGCGGGCGAAGAGCCCGTAGTCGAAGCGAGCTTACTCACGCCCGCCGGTATCAAAGGCTGGGTGATTTCGGCCATCTTTCACACGCTTCTGCTCTTGGGCCTCGGTCTCTGGGTCTTCAGCCCGCCGAAGAAGGCTCCGGCGCACTTTGATAGTCGCATCTCCGGCACCGAGTTTGGCGTCCCGGAAGGGATCAACACGTTGGGCGGGGTCGACTCGCCGATCGTCATGCCTGCGCCGATCCCGACCGCCACGCTATCGGAAGCGAAGTTCGCGACGCTAAAATTAGACGACTTGATGATGACTAACCCCGCCGCCGGCTTCGCAGGGCAGGCCGGGAAGAATCCGGGTGCCGGGCTTGGCGACGGCTTCGGCCTTGCGAAGTTGGGGAACGGCAGCGAGAACGTGCGTGGCGTCGAGGTGAAAGTTGGAGATCCCCAATTTACCCTGCTCTGGGACACAAAGGCCGACCTCGACCTTCATGTCATCGAGCCGGGCGGCAAGGAAATCTACTGGCTCGACACCAAAGGGGCCTATAACGGCGAACTCGACGTCGACAATCGCGATGGTTTTGGACCTGAGAATATCTACTGGCTCAAAGAGCATGCCGACGGCAGCAAAGACATAGGCCTCGGCCCCGTCGGCGAATATAAGTGGTTTGTCCACTATTATCGGGGCTTTGATGGCGCGAACCTCCCGACGCGGTGGAAGGTCCGCATCAAGCACAACGGCAAGGTGGACGTTGTGCAAGGACGATTGAACGTCAAGGACGGACGATCAAAGGAATACGTCCTCAAGATCGATCCTGGACCGGGGCGTGAGACGATCAAGCCGAAGTGAGACAGGCCTATCGGCCTCAACGGCTGAGATTTATGCGCATCCCGAGTCGGACAACTTGGAGCCCCTCAAGCCCAAGTGCGAGCGGGACGAATGGCCTTGCCGGTTAGCGGGATCGGGATGGCGATCGATGCCTGCGTGGGATGGCTCGGCAACACGACGTTGAGCATGAACAGATAGTGTGTCAGGCTTCCCGCCATCACGAACAGGTGGAACATCTCGTGCGAGCCAAAGACGCCCGGCCATAAGATCGGCCAGTGCATCAGGTTGATGATCGCGCCGACACTATAGAAGACGCCGCCCAGAACGAGCGGGAAGAGGCGTCGATGAGAGATGAACCGGGACAGCTCGACATAGCAAAAGATCGCCCCCCAGCCCATTGCGAGGTAGATCGTCGTGCCGACCATCGGGGGCAAGACGCCGACGCCCAGATAGAGCATCGAACCGACCGCCGCCATCCCCCAAGCCGAGGCCAGCACGCCGAACCGCCATCGTGGCTGAAGCATGTTCCAGGCGATCGGTGTATAGCTGCCGGCGATCAGCAGGTAAATCCCGACGTGATCCACGCGGTCGTACACGTCCAGCCCGGCCTTATTGGGGACGCGGACGCCGTGAAACAGGGCACTGCCCGCATAGCAGCAGGCGAGGCTGAGGCCGAAGATCAGGAAGCTGAGGCGGCGCGATCGGCTCGAACCACAGCGCCTTAAGAGGATGAACGTCGCTGGGATCGAGAGGACCAGCCAGAGGCCGTGAGTCCAGGCGCTGACAGGTTCACGGAAATCAAAGATGCTCATTTGGGGACCTCGCCAAGTCGTTCCATTGAGGGCGGACGTACCCCAACGCGGGCGAACGCAGGACGACCTCGGCGAGACAAGGGCTTATCCCTCGAGCGCCGACGGACTGACGCGATTTCACCCGAGATGGCTCGGGATGCACATGGCATACCAACGACTGACCGATGGTTGCCACTTCAACATACACCGTTTCTACGAAGGCCAGGCCGTCGTTGTTCTGAATGGTTGGATGTCACCTTGACTTGAAGGTGAGAGGGCTTTGCTCTCACCTTAAGTCTAGGTGGTCAATCTCGAATCGTCGAACCATCGGAGTGGATTTGTTGATGACGATCAGATCGGATTATCTGGAGGACAGCCGATCAGCCTTTGAGCTTCGCGAGATCATCCCAGAAGCCGGGATAGGTCTTGGCAACGCACCCCGGGTCGAGAATCGTAACGCCGCTGGCCATCACGCCGGCGAGTGCGAACGACATTGCCATTCGATGGTCGTCGTAAGTGGCGATCCGGGCGGGGGTGATGGTGTCCGGCGGGATGATGACCAGGCCGTCGGGCTGTTCGTCGACGGTCGCACCCAGCTTACGCAGCTCGGTGGCGAGCGCGGCGAGGCGGTCGGTTTCTTTGTGGCGGATGTGGGCTACGTTACGAATTCGAGTGATCCCGCGGGCGAAGAGGGCGACGACGCCGAGCGTCATCACGGTGTCGCTGATAGCGTTCATGTCGACATCAATGCCCCGGAGCGGTGCGCCTTGGACGGTCGTGAAGTCTCGTCCCCGCTCGACCTGGCAGCCCATGTGTTCGAGGAGGTCGACGAAGGCCACGTCCCCCTGAATGCTCGCCGA
This sequence comes from Isosphaeraceae bacterium, assembly GCA_025356435.1. GTDB lineage: Bacteria > Planctomycetota > Planctomycetia > Isosphaerales > Isosphaeraceae > CAMFLR01. The sequence continues at coordinate 25,391 of JANXSY010000024.1, forward strand.
GCCGAGCCCTTCGACCGTTACGCTCCCCCCGGTGATGGCAGCGAGCGCGAAGAAGTAGCTGGCGGCCGAGGCGTCGGGCTCAATCGCGTACGGGCGGCCCTTGTAGCGGTCGGGGTCGATCGAGTAGCGACGCTCGTTCTTGTGGGCGATCCGGACGCCGAACGCCTCCATCACCTCCAAAGTCATCGTGACATAGGGTTTCGAGACCAGCGTGCCTTGCACCTCGATACTGGTCGTCTCGCGTGAGTAGGGCAGGACCATCAACAAGGCGCTGAGGAACTGGCTGGAGATGTCGCCCTTGACGAACGCATAACCTCCGTCGAGACCGCTCGCCTTCACGGTGACGGGGGGGCAGCCGTTCCCGTCATCGCAGGTGGCGTCGGCCCCCAGTCCGTTCAGGGCGGTGAGGAGGTCAGAGACAGGCCGCTGGCGCATCCTGGGGACGCCGTCGAGGCGATAGACGCCGTGGCCGAGCGCGACCATCGCGGTGAGGAATCGCAGGCTCGTCCCGGAGTTGGCGACGAATAGCTCGACTTCCTTATTAGGGATGCGGCCGAGGCCGCCTGTCACGTCGATCGTCGCTGTCGCGGGGTCGTGACTCACGTTGATGCCGAGTCGCTGAAGCGACTCGACCATCACGCGCGTGTCGTCGCAGTCGAGGGCTCCCGTGAGGCGGCTCTTCCCCTCGGCGAGGGCCGCGACGATGAGAGCCCGATTGGTCAGGCTCTTCGAGCCGGGAATCCGGACTCGGGCCTCTTTGGGAGGAGTCGACCACGGGGTCTGCGTAATTTCGGTCGGGGCATTGGTGGTCATTTGCGTGAAGTGCTCAGCGTATCGGTCTTGTCGAGTCGGGTCGAAACGAGTAATTGACGGCCTGGAGCGGGAGTTTACGATCGCGAAACTGGAGTGGGCGATGCAGACACGATACCTTGTCCTCGCGGCGCTTGCCTGTCTGATTCCCGCCTTCACGATCTTCTCGGCGGGCGAACCGGAACCTCGCAAGCGGTCGATCACGATCGAGGCCAGTCCAAATCTCCTCGCCAAGGGAACTCATTGTCGGGTCGAGCTTGAACCCGACGTGAAGAGTCGGGCGAATACCGATCAGGTGACCTATGAGGGAAAAATCGACTCGACGACCGACGACGGGATCATGTTGGTGGTCACCTCGGAGTCACATCGGGTCGTGCAAACGGCGGCGTATGCGCCGCGTGTCCCGTTCAAGAACCGGCTCTTCCGGAATATCGGGATCGGCGAGATGACGCCGAAAGACGCGAAGAAGGTCTGGATCACCAACGAGCGAATCAAGTTGGTTCAGCCGATCCCGGAGAAGTGATTTTCACCTCTGAGAGGAGGCTGTCGAGCCGTTTCGCCAGGTCGTCGAGGCCCACCCCTTCGATCAGGAATCGCTTGGAACGCGACGTCTCCCCGGTGAGCAGGCGGACCTGAGAGCCCTTAGCCCCGACATATTTCGCGAGGACGTCGGCCACGGCCTGCGTTGCCTTGCCGCGTTCCGGTGACGCCGTCACGCCGATCCGGAGCGCCCCGGCCCGCTCGCCGAGGACGGCATCCCTCTTCGCGCCAGGAAGCGCTTTCACGGCGATGACGGTGCCTTCGGGATGAGGTGTCAGGTCGATCACTCGCCGACTCCCTCGAAAAGCGCTGAGCCAACACGGACGAGAGTCGCTCCTTCGAGGATCGCGGCTTCGTAATCGCCGCTCATCCCCATCGAGAGTTCGGGTAGAGGGCGACCGAGCGCGGCGGCGAGTTGGTCGCGGACGGCGCGAAGTTCGGCGAAGTAGGGACGGGCGGAATCGCCCTCGGTATTCACCGGGGCCATCGTCATCAACCCGACGACGGGCAGTCGCTTGAGGTCGGCGATCGCGTCGCCGTTCGCCAGTAACCCCTGCGGCGTCCACCCGTGCTTCGACGGCTCGGCAGACGTGTTCACCTGGAGACAGACGGCTGGCGGGTCGGTCAGTTCAAGCGAGCACGCGAGTTCGTCGAGCGCCAGGAGCAGTTTGAGCGAGTCGACACCGTGGATGAATTTCATAATCGGCAGGGTTCGCTTGGCCTTGTTCCCCTGGAGGTGGCCGATGTGGTGCCAGCGGACGGGCAGGTCGGCCAACGCTTCGGCCTTCGACCAGAGTTCTTGGGGATAGTTCTCGCCCAGGTTCGTCACCCCTAGGCCTGTCAACTGTCGGATCCACTCGACCGGGTGGCGCTTGGTGACTGCCACCAGGGTGACGTCAGACGCGACTCGACCCGATCGTGCGGCGGCGTTGGCGATTTTGTTCGTGACATTGAGGAGATTGGATTCGAGCCGGGTTGCATTCATGAAGGAAGTCGGCTCAAGCATTTCACGATGCCGCCCTGGTGAAGGAGGGGGCGTCATCCCGCAACGGGTTCCGCACCACTCGCTCTTGTACGATAACCGTTCGACGCCGGACCCGTCAAAAATCTCAAGGAACTCGCCCTCGGGTGCAGGATGGGGTAAAACGAGAAGCCGTAGTCCTGGGCAGAACCCATCTGGTAAGGTCACGTTTTGATCCGACTTGCATGTCGCCCGCCCAGGGTGAAGAAGCCAAAGATGTTCCTACCCGAAGTCTGAGGGAAACAACGATGAGCGGCGCCAAGACTCCTACCACTGGTCGACCGGCCTGGAAGAAGCTCACCGAGCATCACAAGGCTATCAGCGGCGAACACCTTCGGGACCTCTTCGCGGCCGATCCTGGCCGAGGCCAACGCCTCACCGCCGAATCGATCGGCATCTACCTCGACTACTCCAAAAATCGAATCAACGACGAGACGCTCAAGCTCCTGGTCCAGCTCGCCGAAGAGTCGGGCTTGAAGGACCGGATCGACGCGATGTTCCGCGGCGACAAGATCAACATCACGGAAGATCGCGCCGTCCTCCATGTCGCGCTCCGGGCTCCGAAAGAGATGTCGATCGTCGTCGACGGCCAGGACGTCGTGCCCGAAGTTCATGCGGTACTCGACAAGATGTCCGCCTTCTGCGAAAAAATCCGCAACGGGTCGTGGACGGGCCACACCGGCAAGCGGATCAAGAACATCGTCAACATCGGGATCGGCGGGTCAGACCTGGGCCCGGTCATGGCCTATGAAGCGCTGCGGCACTACAGCGACCGTTCGCTGACCTTCCGGTTCGTCTCGAATGTCGACGGCACCGACTTCGCCGAGGCGACTGCCGACCTCGACCCCGCTGAGACGCTCTTCATCGTCTCTTCCAAAACGTTCACGACCCTGGAGACGATGACCAACGCCCAGTCGGCCCGGGCCTGGTCGCTCAAGACGCTCGGCGACGCCAAGGCCGTGGCGAAGCACTTCGTCGCCGTCTCGACGAACGACAAAGAAGTGTCGAAGTTCGGCATCGACACCGCCAACATGTTCGGATTCTGGGACTGGGTCGGCGGCCGTTACTCGATGGATTCGGCGATCGGCCTCTCGACGATGATCGCGGTCGGACCCGAGAACTTCCGCGCCATGCTCGCGGGCTTCCACGAGATGGACGAGCATTTCCGCTCGACCCCCTTCGATCGCAACCTGCCGGTCTTGATGGGCCTGCTCGAAGTCTGGTATGCCGACTTCTTCGGCGCGGAGACGGTCGCCGTATTGCCTTATGACCAGTATCTCAAGCGATTCCCGGCCTATCTCCAGCAGTTGACGATGGAGAGTAACGGTAAGCACGTCACCATCGACGGCACGACTGTCGACTACGCCACCGGCCCGATCTACTGGGGCGAGCCGGGCACGAACGGGCAGCACTCGTTCTACCAGCTCATCCACCAGGGGACCCGGCTCATCCCGTGCGACCTCATCGGATTCTGCCGATCGCTTAACCCGTCGGGTGGTCATCACGACTACCTCATGTCGAACGTCTTCGCGCAGGCTGAGGCTCTCGCCTTCGGCAAGACGGCTGAGCAGGTTAAGGCTGAGGGAACGCCCGACCGACTCGTCCCGCATAAGACTTTCGAGGGAAACCGGCCGTCGAACGTGATCCTCGCCGACGTGCTGACGCCCGAGATCCTCGGCAAGCTCATCGCGCTTTACGAGCACAGCGTCTTCACGCAGGGCGTCGTGTGGGACATCGACTCGTTCGACCAGTGGGGCGTTGAGCTGGGCAAGGTCCTCGCCCAGCGGATCATCCCCGAGCTACAGGACGAAGCGAATCCCGCTCTCGCGCACGATAGCTCGACCAACGCTCTCATCACGCGCTATCGCGAGCGCAGGGCGAAGGTCTGAGTATCGGCGATCGGCGAAACGGTGTGACGAGGATCGGGTCGGAGACCGATCCTCGTCGCCCGGACGTTGATCAAGCCTTGAGGAGATTCTCTCGCTTCTCTTTGACCGTCGTCATCAGGCTGATGAAGGCGTCTTCGAAGATTTTGACGCCGTCACGCAGCAGCTTAGCGGTGACATCTTGGAAGTCGACGCCGGCCTCGGCGAGCTCGCCCATGAAGGCCTTGGCCTCGGGCATCCCCTTGAGCAGGGTCGCTGCGGCGACACCGTGGGTCTTGAAGGCATCGTATGCCGCGCGGGGCATGGTGCTGACGGTCGCGGGGCCGATCAGGCCGGCGGTGTAGAGCGTGTCGGGGTATTTCGGGTCTTTGGTACCGACCGACGCCCAGAGCAGCCGCTGGACCTTCGCACCCTTGGCCTTGAGGGCCTCGAAGGGCTTGCCTTCGAACAGTTCTTGATAGATAGCGTAAGCGTTCTTTGCGTTGGCGATCGCGACCCGGCCCTTGAGGCTCTCAAGGTGCGTCTTCTTCGCGGGGTCGCTCTCGGCGGCGATTTTCGCATCGACTCGCTTGTCGACCTCGGAGTCGATACGGGAGACGAAGAAGCTCGCGACCGACGCGATGTGGTCGACGGGTAGCCCCTTCTCGACGCGACGTGTCAGGGCGCGGATGTAGGTCTCGGCGACTTCCCGGTAAGCGTCGACGCTGAAGAGGAGGGTGACGTTGACGTTAATGCCGGAGAAGAGCAATTCTTCGATGGCCGGCATGCCTTCGGGGGTGGCCGGCACCTTGATCATCGCGTTCGGCCGATCGAGCTTGCCCCAGAGCGTCTTGCCCTCGGCGATCGTGCCGACGGTGTCAAGCGCGAGCAGCGGCGAGACTTCGAGTGAGACGAAACCATCCCCGCCTTTGGTCTGGTCGTACGTCGGGCGGAAGGCGTCGAGTGCTTCGCCGATGTCGTGGACAGTCAACGCTTCATAGACGTCATCGGCACTCGCGCCTTTGGCGACCAGCGTCTTGATTTCTTCGTCGTAATCGGTGCCGGTACCGATCGCCTTCTGGAAGATCGAGGGGTTGGAGGTCATCCCCTGGAGCCCGTCGCCGTCGATCAAAACTTTGAGAGCGCCGGCGTGAAGCATCTTGCGACTGATGTCGTCGAGCCAGACGCTCTGCCCAAGCGCTTGAAGGGCAGCAAGCGGTGTCAGCGTGGCGGTCGCCATGAGAGAATCTCTTTGAGTTGAAGTTGTCGGGTCGGGTTCGATGTCGACGCGCGGACACACCCCGCAGCCGACCGACGATTGCTACTTTAACCGATCTGAAAACCCGAGGCGAGTCTCCACCCGGACCAGCACAGGATTCTCTGCGGGCTTCTCTTGGGCCTCAAAGCTCTTTGAGCATTACCTTGCGGAACTCGATCCGATACCCCTCGGCCTCAAGGCCGACGTAGCCGCGAAGCGCCTGACAGTCGTGCCACTCGCACGTCGTTGAGCCATTGACCCAGACGGAAATATCCTTACCCTTGCAGTTGATCTCGAACGTGTTCCACTCTCCGGCGGGCTTCACTGGCTTGCCCTTGACCTGATTGCTCAGGTTCACCTTCGCGAGCTTGCCGTCGTGTGGGGCCTCTCCGAAGATGAATCCTCCCGACCCGGAGCCGGTCTGGGCCTGAAGCCAGGTCGTGGCATCTTCGGAATTACGCGCGTAGATGCCAGAGTTGTAGCCCGCCTTGCCCGTCGTAACCGGGGTGAATCGCCACTCGACGTGGAAGATAAAATCGCCCAACTCCTTGTGATAGCGGAGCCATTCGTGCCCCTTGTCTCCCTCGCAGACGAGGTTGCCGGTCGCCTCGTCGATCGACCACTGAGATTGTGCGTTGAGCCGATCTTTGGCGTGGAGCGCGGCTCGGGTCCAGTGATTCAGATCTTTGCCCGCCTGGGCGACGAGGTCTGTCCACCCGGAGGGGTCGGTTTCGAGGGCACTCTTCGCCGGATCGGCGGGACCGGCCGAAATCAGAGGGACGACGAGGAACACAAGGGCGAGGCGTCGCATGGCGGTGATCCCTCGGTGTCGGCGGTCGACGCTTGAGGTTGTCGGCCGGGTTTGTTACGAACTGTTGAACAATCTGAACCCGCCGCACCCCGCTTGGCAAGGGTCTACCCTACATGCGCTCTCCCACTCGCCGCGATTTCCTCGCCGCCTCCGCCCTCGCGGCCGGCGGCCTGGCTCACGCCGCAGACGACCCCGCGCCGAAACGCGGTGCTAATGACTCGATTACGCTCGGATTCATCGGCGTCGGCGGGATGGGGAGTGGGCTGCTCAACATCTTCAAAAAGATGCCCGACGTTCGCGTCGCCGCGCTCTGCGACGTCTACGAACCGCACCTGCTTCGGGCCAAGTCGGCGGTCGACGGCAAGGCCGACACCTACGGTGACTTTCGACGTATCCTCGATCGCAAAGATGTCGATGCCGTGGTGATCGCGACCCCGGACCACTGGCACGCCATCCCGGCGATCCTCGCCTGCCAGGCCGGGAAGGACGTCTACTGCGAAAAGCCGCTGGCCTACCGGATCAGCGAGTCGAGGGCGATGGTTGAGGCCGCGAACAAATACCACCGCGTCACGCAGATGGGCAACCTGATCCATGCGGGCGAGAACTATCATCGCGTGGTCGAGATCGTGCGGTCGGGAGTTCTCGGGCCAATCCAGAAGGCACGGGTCTGGCTGGCAGGCGACCGCCCTGGAATTGGCACCCCAGTGGATTCGGCCCCGCCGCCGGGGTTGGATTATGACCTCTGGCTCGGCTCCGCTCCGAAACGCCCGTTCAACGCCAATCGCTTCACGTTCAACTGGCGTTACTTCTGGGATTACGGCGGCGGCGGCCTCACTGACTTCGTCTGCCATATCGTCGACCTCGTCCACTGGGCGATGGACGTCCAGGCCCCTTCGACGATCTCCGCCACTGGGGGGCGGTATACCACGAAGGACAACGCCGAGACTCCTGACACGCTTGAAGTGATCTATCACTACGACAAGGGTGATAGAGGCTTCGACATGATCTGGAGCCAGACCGACCACTCAACCTATGCTCCCGAAGGGAAGGGGCTCGGGATCATGTTCCAGGGGACCGAGGCGTCCCTCGTGACCGACTACAGCTCGTTCAAGATTGTCGCGGAGAAGGGGAGGACGATCGACCTGCCGGAGAAGTCGCTGCCGCGATCGGTCGGGCATCATCGTGAGTTCCTCAACGCGATCAAGTCGCGAGGGCAGGCCTCATGCCACTTCGAGTATGGCCACCGCCTCTCCTCGGTCGGCCACCTGGGCAACATCGCCCTCTGGACTGGAGAGACCCTGAAGTGGGACGCTAAGGCCGAGCGTGTGACCAACCATCCCGAAGCCAATAGCCACCTCTCCCGAGCCGAATATCGGGCACCGTGGTCGATCCCCAAAGTCTAAATCGATGACGGAACTCCTCGCCATACCCAGTTGGAAGACCGAGCCGACGACCCTCGATACCTGGGTCGCCCGGCTGGGTGAGCTTGCCGGGTCTCCCGCAACCCTGGAACGAGTGCCGCCCGACGGAGCATGGATTGTTGTGGGAGCCAAGCGGGTTCGGGGATTCGCCATGCTCGCAGGGCCGCATGTCGAGGCGATCAATTTCGAGTTGGTTGACCACGATCCCGCGCCGGCGACTCGCTACCTCGAAGAGGTCGCCGCTTCGCTCGATTGGGAGCTTCATCCCGACGACGACGAAGACGGCGACGACAAAGACGACGATTGAATTCGCGTTGTGTGGGCCTTGGCCCGCCGGGATCACGAG
>JANXSY010000092.1 GCA_025356435.1 Isosphaeraceae bacterium
TACGTCATGTTCACTCGACTCACGAAACCACTCAGCTCTTACCGACTCGTCGGGATTCGCCACGACGATGATAGGGAGGTCGTCAATAATATGGACAAGTGCATCGGATTCGTCCCTGATCCGACCGAGTTCGATCAGGACGACGTCAGGCCGTTCGGTCGCGATGAGCGTTGCAGCCTCAACCTTGCTGGCAGCCTCGACGACGCGGTGCCCCAGCCGCTCGGCCAGTAATTTCAGTTGTAATCGGTTGGTGGCCGACAGGTCGACCACGAGCAGCGTACTCATCGGCTTTCACTCCCAGGACGGGCAGAAACCCCGTTACGTGCAAGGTCCATCAAAGCGCGAACGATCCCTTCAGGGTTGAGGGATTGACCGACTGCCCCTAGCTCGACAGCTACCATTGGCATGCCGTAGACCACGCAGGAATCTTTATCTTGGGCGAGGGTCACTGCGCCTCGATCACGCATCGCCTTCAAGCCCACTGCTCCGTCGTCGCCCATTCCGGTCAGGATGACACCGATCGCTTCGGGACCGTAGATCCTGGCGACCGAATGGAACAGCACTGTGGCAGAAGGCTTGACGAAGCTGACTTGAGGGCCATGAACCGAGGTGAGCATTCCCCGTGTGATAAACTCCACATGCTTCGTGTCGGGCGCGAAATAGACGTGCCCAGGGCGAATGGTTGTGCATTTCTCGATCATGATGATCGGCAGCTTACATTCGCCCCGAAGCCAGTCGACCAAGCCTTGCATAAATCCTATGCTCATGTGCTGGACAACGACGATGGGCAAAGGAAAGTTGATGGGGATCGACTTGAGAATCGTGTTTAAGACCGCAGGGCCGCCGGTCGAGGAACCGATCGCCACGAGGCTGAAGTGGCGGCGCTGGCCTGGCTCTTTGGGGACGGTGATGACCGGAGCGACGGGGAGAGCACGGCGGCGGATCACCCTGACTCCGGACATCACCTTGACCGCCGTGATCAGCCGTTCGCGGATCGACTCGTAATCTTTGTGAGTCTGGCCGACCGGCTTCTCGACGACGTCGAGGGCTCCGACTTTGAGTGCGTTGAAGGAAATCTTGAGGTCAGGAGCCTCGATTCCGCCGCTCACAATAATGATCGGAGTCGGGCAGAGTTCGAGGATCTTTCGGGTCGCCTCCAGGCCATCCATCGCGGGCATCCGCACGTCCATCGTGATCAGGTCGGGCTTGAGCGACTGGGCGAGAACGACGGCCTCTGCCCCGTCGGCCGCCTGACCGATGACGCTGATGCCCGGATCCGATTGAAGGATCGCAGTCAACAGGGATCGGGTGGTGGCCGAGTCATCCACGACGAGGACGCGAATCATGGGCGGGGTTGCTTCCTGAGGACGCGGGTTCAGCGAAACGGCAAGGACTGAAGGTTGTCACTCCCCCTTACCTATACCAGACGCCCCACGGTCGCGAGCAGACTTTCTTGATCAAACTGGCCTTTAATGATGTAGTCGTCGGCTCCGGCTTTGACCCCGCGCTCGCGATCTTCCGGGGCGTCGAGCGACGAGACGAGGACGACGGGCAAATGCTTCAAGGCGGGATGCTCGCGCACTTTCGCCGTCAGCTCGTAACCGGTCATGTTGGGCATCTCGATGTCGGAGACGAGCACGTCGATGCCACCGGCTTCGAGAATCCGCCAGGCATCAAGGCCATCGGCCGCCGTTTTCACGGTGTAGCCTGCCCCTTCCAGGATGCCACGAACCAGCGAACGAGTCGTGAAGGAATCGTCGGCAACAACGACCACACGAGAGGCGGGCGCAGTTGTGACAGAGGCTCTCGGGGCCTCGACCTTGGGTGGAATCCGTCGTGTTGCCGAGATTGCCATGCGCAAGAGGTCGGCGACGTTCAAGATCACGACCACCTGCCCTGTCCCCAGAATCGTCGCACCTGCCACGCGTTTGAGCCGGACGAATGGTCTGGGCAAGCTCTTGATCACCACTTCTTGAGCGCCCAGAACGGCATCGACTTCGAAGGCGATCCGTGATTCCGCTGACCCCAGGATCATGGCCATCCGCATGCCGCTGCGAGGCACG
>JANXSY010000126.1 GCA_025356435.1 Isosphaeraceae bacterium
GCCGCCGAACTGGCTGCCTTCACACCTCGTCCTGAAGACGCGGCCTTGCTCCGCTACGAAGCTCAGTTCGACCGCGAGTTCCGCGCCACGATCAATCAACTCATGAAACTGACCAAGACTGGCGACGATCTCGTCGAAGCGCCGAACGAACCCATCATCGAGGCCCCCGAACCGGCCCCGGCGCCGAACGAACCCAAGCCTGAAGCCGTCGTGAAGCCGTCCGCTGCCGCCGCGCCGAACGAACCCAACACGGTTACATCGGTCGTGCCGATTCCGCAGCCTGAGCGCGACCGCGAGAGTCGGGTCTGGCCGCTGGTCACGAGCGAGCCGGGGTCTGATGACCCCCGCTCGCTCTAATTAAATAAGCAAGTATAGATGAATTCTGAAGAGGCCGGGATCGCGGTACGCGCGGGGGAAGGCAATCGTCCTCAGATGGAGAAGATTGACAGAGATCAAGGAATCAATGAGAAGAATATGGAGTCATCTGCGGACGATTCTCTTCAGCTACGCCCTCGGATGTCGGCGTTCTCGTGTGCGGTTGGACAGTGTCGTCGAGGCGGTAATCCTTAATTCTGGCACGAGAACTGCCTATTAATAGCTCCTATTGTCTGGCACTGCACCCTGTGTTTGTCACCCCAAACTCACCCAAACCTCTCTTTCGGGGCTGTATCATGAATCGCCTACTCTCTGCCGCCTTGTTGGCCCTCGTTGTCGTTGCACCCGCCTTCGGTCAGGACGGGCCGATCCGACGTGCCGGGCGAGCTCTGGACAATGCCGGGAGGAATATCCGCGGTCGGGTGGAGACGGAGGTCGTTCGCGGCCAGGTCAGCGTTTACGAGCGGGACCTGCTCAATCGCGTCTCGCTGCGGATCTCCTGGGATAAGAAGCTCGTCAACTCCGCGATTCAACTCGTTGTGGAACCCGACGGGACAACCTACCTACGTGGGTCGGTGCTGAGCGAGGCATCGAAGGCTCGGGCGGTGGACCTGGTCGAGAATACCGTGGGCGTGACCCGCGTCGTTGATGAGTTGGCGGTCGTGAAGGAGGTCAAGGTGATCGAGACCACGCCGGCGGTGATCTCGGTGCCGGAGACGGTCGAGACCAAGGTGATCGTCAAGCCCTGACGCTTGGACCGGAGAGATTGCGGGCCATCGGTCATCCTTCGGGATCGATCGGTGGCCTGTTTGCGTTTGACGGATCGATCTGATTACAATCGCGGCGTCGGAGGGAGGTCCGGCCGATCATGGCACTGAGTCGAGTTGTCGCGGAGTTACCGGAGTCAGTGGGCGAACTCTGCCTGGTCCGGTTCGGGCTGGTCGTGCGGAAGGTCTCGGCGTTCGGATTCGTCCGCTCGATGGAGCGGGCTGTGGCCCGGTCGGCGGCTGAGGCGATGGCCTCGGGAGCGGGTTTGTTGCGGTCGGAACGGTTCACGATGGGCTGGGGGCACGTCGGCGTCTTGCAGTATTGGGAGAGCTATGAGGCTCTCGACGCCTGGTCGCACCGGCCGCCGCACTCTGAGTGGTGGCGGTCTGCGGTCGAGCGGATGCGGGCGAAGGGAGACTTCGGCGTCTATCACGAGGCGTACCTCGTGCCGAAAGGGAACGTCGAGACGATCTATCTCGACTGCCCGCCGCTTGGGCTGGCCTCTTTCGGGACAACGACCACGCCGGTCGGGCCGAAGACCACCGCAAGGGATCGGCTGGGACGGCGGTCGAGGTGACGGGAAAATCGGAGTTCCGCGATGGGTCAATGGGGCATCAAGAGCTACGAAAACGACGACGCCGGGGATGCCCTCGACGTCGGCTTTGAGACCGTCCACGGTCAGGTTTACGAAGACCTGATGGACGACTCCAACCCGCTCACCCCTGAGCAGGTGCAGGAGCAACTCGCCAGCCCCGCCACGCTCGCCGCGTCGCTCGGGGCGCTTGAGGCGCTCGTCGAAGAGGGTGGCGGGCAGGTTGAGGAATGGGACGAGGCCGCACAGTTGGCTTACGCGGGGATCGCCGTCCGTCACGCCGAGATGAAGGTCGATCTCCCGGCCGAGGTCCGTGACCGGGCACTCGCCCTGCTCAAGGGGGAAGGGATCGAGTGGGAAGAGTCGACCGCTCGTCGGCTGCGGCGAGATAAGGAAATCCGCCTGCTCGAATCGGCCCGCGTTGCAGGATAGGCGGAAACTCAGGCGTCCACAGATGGATGCAAATCAGTAAAGCATGTTCTCGTATTGGATTTGTTCCGATCAATCGTAGAGGGCTTCCAATGGCTGTTCGACGTTCGCTGACGTTTGCCCGGATGGACGAGATCATGCCTGAGGTCGACCGGCTCCTGGCGGGGCACACGTTGGTCGGCAACTGGGGGCTAGCGCAGATGTGCAACCATCTGTCGAATTCAATCCAGATGTCAGTCGAAGGGTTCGGAATCAAGCTTCCCTGGCTCTTACGGGCGACGGTCGGCCGGATCGCCAAGCGAGAGATCTTCTCCACGGGAGTGATGAGGTCAGGCATCAAACTTCCCAAGAAGTTCCTCCCGGCCACCGGCCTGGATGACCGCGCTGAGGCCGAGGCGCTTCGGGCGGCGATCGGTTATTACTTCACCAATCCCATGCCGAGGGCACCCCACCCGATGCTGGGAAAGTTGAGCGGCCCGGAATGGGACCGGCTCCATTGTATTCACTCTGCCCATCACCTGAGCTTCGCCCTCCAGGATTGAAACTGTGACGACTCATCGATCGGTCCCCCCCGCCGATTGGAATCGCAACGCACGTTCGTGGCCGTGGATCGTCGCCTTGGTGCTCGCGGGGATGCTCCTGGCGACGTGGCCGCATCTCGTCAACGCTGTGAGGTCGGGCGACGCGGGGTATGTCGCCGACGGTGATGCCCTGCTCTATCTCGCCTGGTCGCGAGACGTGGTCCGGCACGGTGAATGGTCGATGACCGACGCGGTCCACCGGCCGAGCGGGCCGATGATGCACCCCTGGGCGCTCTTCGTACCGGAGGGGTTGCTCGCCCATGCCCTCGGCCTGGGGATGACCGGCCTCGGCCTGATCTGGCGAGCCCTGGGTGGGGCGGGGCTGGCGATGGGCCTGTACGCGGTCGTCCGGCCGTTCGCGAAATCCCCACGAGGCGCGGCGGGCCTCGCGGCCTTCCTGCTGTTCGACGCTGGGTTCCTGTTGGGTCAGGTCGGCCAGCGCGACCTGGAGATTATCAAGGCGATTGCCTTCCATTCAGGGAACTTCTTCGCGAGCGTTCCGAGGATCATGGCCCACCTGCGGGTTCCCACGCCCGCCCTTGCAATCCCGTTTCTGTTGATCCACTTTGCCCTCACCCACCGGGCCCGGCGGCTCGGGACGACCGGGTCGGCGGTCGCGGCGGGCGTCTCGCTCGGCCTGCTCTTCTCGACCTATTTCTACTTCGCGACGACGGCCTTCGCCGCGACCGTCCTGGCGTGGCTGGTCGACCGGGATGGCCGGCGGACGTATGCCTGGATCTTCGGCGTCGGGCTCGTCGTTGCTGCCCCCTCGCTGATCGCAAGCGCGTGGATCAAGGCCCAGACGCCGCCCGACTGGCTCCATCGGACCGATAAGTTTGTCCCAATTCAACGGTTCGACCGTGCCCGCCTGCTCTTGCCCAAGTTGCTCATCGCCGAATGGCTGGCCTCGGCATGGATCGTGTTCCGTTCGCGCCGCGAGCTTCGCTATCTCTGGCTGTATACTGGTGCCGGCCTCGCGATGGCCAACCATCATGTGATCACCGGCCTGAACCTCGAAAACTTCCACTGGACTTATGCCTATGGGGTGTCATTCAGCGTTCTACTCGCGCTGATTGTGACCCCCTGGCTGGCCCGTTTGAGAGGTGGATTTGTCGTGGCGACGGTCGTCGTGATCGTCCAGATTATGGCCGGGTTCGGCCTGCGAGATGTCGAGGTAAGGCGGTCGGCCGAGACCAACATCTACCGAGATCTATGGGCCAGATGGAAGGATGAACGCATCGCGATCCCGCCCCGATCGGTTGTCGCGGGACCGACGGACCTCTTGTTCTGCCTCGCAGCGATGGAGGAGGTTGACCCGCTCGACTGCCGGCTCGTCGAGTACAGTTCGGTGGCGACCGATGTCGAACGCGACGAGCGGCTCGTGCTCAACGCGATCTTGATCGGCGCGGATCGCGAGGCAACCATCAACGAGGGAGAACGGCCGACCGAGATTTCGAAGTCGCGACGGCGGTTGCTCTTCGACAGAATGACCATCGAGGTGGCATCGTGGACCCGTCGTTTCGGCGTGACTTACGTCCTTCTACCCGCCGGCCGAATGCCGCCGACTTCGCTCTCGAGAGCTGGTGATCCGCTGACCGAGGGCGCTGTCTGGACCCTCTGGCGGCTTAAACCGACGATCGCTCCGAGTTCGCCCGAACCGCGATCTATGATTCGGTAAGCCGGGGCTGTCCCGTCGGTGTTTCCATTCGGGTCAAAGGAACGACATGACCATCCTGATTGTCGGACAAGCCACCGGGTCAGCAGAGCGATTTCGCGAGGCCCTTCGCCCGGTCGCCGAGGTGGTCATCGTTGCCAACGACGCCCAAGACGCTTTGCGAATGATCCGAGATCGCCAGGACGTTCGGATCGTCATCGCCGACAAGGAGTGGCCTGGGGCCGACGGGCCGGAACTCCTCGAAGGGGCTGAGCATCGCCGGGTCCATTTCATCCAGATCGCGGGGCGGCCGACCGGGATCGTGTGGGCCGACGACTTTGTCGCAGAGCCTGTGGATCTTGGCGAACTGGTCGCGAGGGTGAAGATCGCCCGACGCCTGCTCGATGCGCAGGATGAGCTGGAGCGGGTGCGGGGCGAACTCCAGGACCAGAACGATCAGCTCGCCGAACTGGCAACGACCGACGGCCTGACCGGCTTGAAGAACCATCGGGCCTTCCGCGCCTCGCTCGAAGCGGCCGTCTCATTCGCCAATCGCAAAGGGATGCCGCTCTCGCTCATCATGCTCGACGTCGACCATTTCAAGCTCTACAACGACACATTCGGCCACCCGAGCGGCGACGAAGTGTTGATCGCCGTGGCTCGGATACTTCGCCAGTCAGTGCGCGAGCACGACCTCGTTGCCCGCTATGGCGGCGAGGAATTCGTGCTCCTGCTGCCCGCGACCGACGCCGAGTCTGGCCTCTTGGTCGCCGAGCGACTCCGCTGCGACATCGCAGCCGGACCCTGGACGAATCGTCAGATCCGCGCGAGCCTCGGTGTCGCCACGACCAGGCCGAGGATCGCCACCCCGGCTGAACTGGTCCGGCTCGCCGACCGCGCCCTCTATCGGGCCAAGGCCCTCGGCCGGGACCAGACGGTCCATGCCGACGACCTAGACGCACCCGAAGACATCAAACAGGGAGCGATGACGCTTCCCTTCCCCGGCGTGGGATCCTGAACCGGGGAGGGGACTTAGAGACCTGACGAGGGATTAACGTCGGTCTGAGTAGAGGCTCATCAGGAGCCGGAGCACCTGGAAGTAAAGCCAGATCAGCGAGACGATCAGGCCAAATGCCCCGTACCACTCCAGCGACTTCGGAGCACCCGACGCCGCTCCCCGTTCGATCATATCGAAGTCGAGCAGGAGGCAGAACGCCGCCAAACCGACGACAAACAGGCTGAACAGGATGCCGACCATCGGGTTCTGCATGGCCGGCATCTTCACGCCGATCATGCCAAGTACGAACGTACCGATATAAAAGAGCATCAACGCCCCGAGGGCCGTCATGATGCCAGCGCGGAGCTTCTCGGTCACCCGGATGATCCGCGTCGAGTAGAGCGTGAGCATGACGAAGAGGGTGCCCGTGGTCAGAGCGACAGCCTGCAATGCGATGCCCTTATAGTACCGCTGTTCGACGAACTGCGAGACCGCGCCGAGGAGCACGCCTTCGAGCGCGGCATAAACCGGGGCCGTCCAGGGGGCGACCGAGGGCTTGAAGCTCGTGATGAGGCCGATGATTAGCCCTCCGATCGCCGCTCCGGCGATTAGGCCCTGCGTCACCCCTCCGTCTGCCGCCGCATTCCACGACCACAGGGCCGTCCCGCTCAGGATCGCCAGCAGCAGGAAGGTCTTCGAGACTGTGCCTTGTACGGTCATCGTCGCGGCTTGGGGTGCCGCGTAGTCGAAGTTCTGGAAAGCGTCCGTAGAGAACGCGGGGTTGCTCGATTTAAACATCTCGTACCTTTCCCGTCTGAGGGGGAGAAAGGTCGGGGCGCGGACCGTCCGACCTCGACCGACTCGCGGTCTTCCTATCCCTTATTGTGGAGCAATCGGGCGATTTTGGCAATCGACAGGTCTCCGACCGCCTCATGTTGCCGACGGCCCCGCCCACCACTTCGGCCCGCGTTCGCCAAGCGCGACCCTGGCCGCATGCCTTCGGTCTCTCGCCGAACTCACGGACGGCTCAGCGTGGACCGGGCACTGGCGGTGGAGGCGTCGGCGTGGGAGGGGCGACGGTGTTCCGTGTCCGTTCGACAGGCCCATTCCGTGGCAAACGCCGCGCCGCTGAACGGGCGACCTTGAGGTCGAGATCGTGTTCGCGAAGGATACGCTGGATGCTCGCGGTCGAGGCGAAAATGCCGACCCGACGCCCCTTGATGACATCGGCCCGGCCCACACAGACGCCGACGACCGTGCCGTCAGGTCGGAACAGGCCGCCCCCCGATCGGCCGAAGTCGGGCGGCGTCTCGGTGAGCAGGAAAGGTCGGTCTCCGCCCCCCTTCGCCATGTCGAACTGGGCCAAGTCGATGATCCGGGTCGACCAACTCGTCAGCTTCGCACCCCTATCGATCCCCACCGAGATCACGCCCGATCCCGGCTCCGGCTCGCCCCGCTTCACCGCGACCTTGGCTACATAGGGCATCGCCTGGAATCCCTCGATCCGCAGTACCGCCACGTCAGCCGCCGCGTCAATCGCGACCACCTCGGCCGGGATCTTCTTCGGCCATCCGTCGGAGTTCCGCTTGTTTTCAAGGGCCAAGTTATAACGATGGACCTCGACAAACGCCGGCCCGCCCGCCTCAAGCACATGCGCGGCCGTGAGCACGAGTGTCTCCCCCGGGATCGACGCGATCACCGTCCCGCTCCCCTGACTGGTCCCCCTGGTGACGATGACCGTCGGCCGAAACGTGGCGTCATCGCCCGGCCTCACGGGACTCTCCCCACGCGACGGTGTCCCGACGACGCAGAGCATCGCAACCAGTCCCCATCCCCATCTTTGATCGGACATCGCCACCGCACCCCCGTCGCGAACACCTCTTGAGCCCTCTCCAATTGTCGGCACCGCTCTCCAGACCAGCAAGAGGCCAGCCGGCGTTCTCTCTGGACCGTCGAGAAATGGAGACGTGAAGGACGGCCTCGGTGCAAGGACCAGCCAAAAACGGATTTGTCGAAAAGATGCTCTGACACCAAATTTCAGACATGGGATGGG
>JANXSY010000131.1 GCA_025356435.1 Isosphaeraceae bacterium
CGTGCCGTTCATGGCGGCGTTCTACCGGCACCTCTGGACAGGCCCCGCGCCGATCGGCTCCGCCCAGGCCCTTCGCGCCGCACAGCTCGACATGATCCGGGGGACGTCTCGCGGGACGAGGGGTGCGTCTTACGCCCATCCCTTCTACTGGGCCGCCTTCGTCCAGGTCGGCGACCCGTCGCCCGCGTCGGGACCTTGAGCGCCTGCGGATCAGCCGAGTTGCCTGATCCACGCCGATGCTGAATAATAGGATCTGCTCAAATTGTTGTGCGGACGGTGGAGGTCCGGTGGATGTTGCAGGTTTATGCTTCGAATAAGTGGGAATCCAAGAGCAAGCAATACGTCGGGCCGCTCGTCTTCGGCCGCGACCCCGTCGGGGGCGTCGACCGCTGCGTGCTCCAAGATCCGTTCGTGTCGCGGAGCCAGTTGAAGGTCGAGGAGTTGCCGAACGGCCGTGTTCGCTTCGAGAACCTCAGCCAGACTAACCGAATCACTTTTGCCGACGGGTCGATCCTTGAAACGGGCACGAATTGCGAACGGACGCCTCCCGTCCGCGTGACGATCGGTCAGACCCTGATCGACGTATCGCTCGCTGAGCCCGTAGTGAACGTTCCGGATTCTTTGCGGACAATCTCGCAGCCGGTCATCGGATCGACGGCGGGGTCGCAGGGCATCCTGGCAACGCTCGGAGAGTCGACGAGTTCCGAGACGCTGGCGCGATGGTTCGAGACGGTCTTGGTCGTGCAGCGGGCGGCAGCCTCTTCGCCCGAATTCTACGCCCAGACCGCCCGCGCGATCGTGGAACTGGTCGGGCTTGACTGCGGACTCGTGCTGCTCAAACGCGGAGACGGCTGGGTGGTGGCTGCGCGACACGCTCCAGGGGACAACGAAGGGGGGGGCTTCAGCCAGACGATCCTCCGTCGTGTCGTCGAGGAGCGGCGGACCTACTTCGACGACCTTCGCGCCGACCGTTCCTCGGCGAGCCTCATGGACGTCACCGCCGTCGTTGCCTCGCCGATCATCGATGAGAGGTCGGATTCTGTCGTGGGAGTCCTCTACGGGGCCAGGTATCGATCGCCGACCCGCGCCTCGTGCGAGATCAAGCCGCTGGAGGCTCAGATCGTCCAGATCCTCGCGTCGATCGCTTCGATGGGTCGCGCTCGCGTGGCCACGGAAGCCGAGGCGACTCGGCGGAGCGTGCAGTTCGAGCAGTTCTTCTCGAAAGACCTGTCGAGCGAACTCGAACGAGATCCCGGCCTGCTCGACGGCCGCGAGCGAGAGGTAACGATCCTCTTCAGCGACATCCGCAACTTCTCACGCCTCTCCGAGTCGCTCTCCCCGCGCGAGACGTGCCGATTGATCAGCGACGTGATGGACCGATTCACGAAGCGAATCCGCGAACATCACGGCGTGGTCGTCGACTATATCGGCGATGGCCTGCTCGCGATGTGGAACGCGCCGAAGGATCAGCCCGATCACGCTCTGCTCGCCTGCAAGGCGGCGCTCGCGATGCAGTCGGAAATGCCGGCGCTCAACGAGGCGTGGCAGGGGCTGCTCAGCGGCCCGCTCGGCGTCGGCATCGGTCTGAATACCGGCATGGCCCTGGTCGGGAATACCGGAAGCTCGCAGAAATTCAAATACGGCCCGCTTGGCCACGCCGTCAACCTGGCGAGTCGGGTCGAAGGGGCGACGAAACATCTCGGCGTCCCCGTGCTCATCACCGGCTCGACCAAGGAGAAGATGGGCGAGGAGATTATCAACCGCCGGATCGGCAAGGTACGTGTCAAGGGGATCGCCCACGCCGTCGATCTCTACGAGCTGATCGACGAGGCGGTTGCCCCCGAACTCTGCAGCCGCACCAAGTCGTACGAGAACGCCCTGGCACTCTATGAATCGGGCCGATTCGCCGAGGCCTGCCAGGTGCTTTACCCCTTGCTCTTGGGGCAGGAAGGCCACTACGACCAGCCCAGCCTCACGCTTGCGACGCTCGCAATGGGCTGTCTCAAGACCCCACCGAAGGACTTCGACCCGGTGTTCGAACTCGATCAGAAATAGCTGTCGAGCAAACAGTACGGGGTTTTTCCGAGAAAGACCGATGGGAATGACCGCCTCCTGACACGACCTGGAGCAATCACGGGTCGAAGGAGCCTCATCGTGGCGAGCGGATCGGGTCAGGCCGTTATTGAAGACATCCGAACCCTCTTTGACGCCGGGACGGTCGCCGGGCTGACGAATCGTCAACTCCTCGACCAGTTCGCCTCGGACCTCCGAGGTCAGTCGGAACTCGCGTTCACAGCCTTGGTCGATCGGCATGGGCCGATAGTCTTGCGCGTCTGTCGCCAGGTGCTCCTCGACCCTGACGATGCCGACGATGCCTTCCAGGCAACGTTCCTCGTGCTCGCCCGGCGGATCGGCTCGATCCGCCGGCCCGACTCGCTCGGAGCGTGGCTGCACGGGGTCGCGCTTCGGGTCGCCTCGACGTCTCGATCGGCCGCCGCCCGCAGGCGAAGGCACGAGTGAACCGGGGCAGAGAGGGAAGCCGCGTCCCATGATGTTGACAGCTTTGACTCGGCCCCCGCGATCCACGAATCGGCACTGCTGACGGCCTTGAAGCCCCCGAACGATGGGTTCGTCTCGCGATCGCTGGCTCAATCGACGGTGGAGGTCGTGATCGGAAATGACTCGGAGGCGGTAAAGACGTTAACCAATCAAGTCGTGAAAACATTTTACATGGGCAAACTCAAGATGTTGGCGATCGGCCTGACGACGGTCGGACTCGTCGCCGTGGTCGGTATTGGTCTCGCCGACGGGGGACAGGGGCCGGCCGCGCCGAAGGCCAATCCGCCCGACGCGGACGGAAGGAGTACGGGCTCCGCATCGACGCCGCGGCCCGTCAAGGTGCAGGCTGTCGACTCCTCCCGCATCCTCGGCATCAAGCTCGAACGTGCTCTCGACTCGAAGGCCGGCGTCGACAAGTTGATGAATCGATCCGCGATCACGAAGTCCGAAACTGAGTTTGTCCAATTCGATCTCAGATTGATCGTTGCCGAGATCGAGTCTTAAAGCGATGATCTTCACGACGAACTGAAAATCTTCGAAGCCCAGCGTGAGGTCCGCGTCGCCGAGGTCGAGGCGTCGGCTGTCATGGCCGATGCGGCCGAGCAGTATGTCAACCATCAGACCGGAACCCCCGGGCAGGGGCTCGCGCGGCGGGAGATGGCGATTCGCAAGGCCCAGATCCCGCTCAAGCAGGCCGAAGTCCGCGAGATGGTAGTCCGCATCAATCAGGTGAAGCGACGGCTCAAAGAGGTCGATTCGCTCGTCAAGCTGGCCCAGTCCAAAGTCCCGCCCGAGGGCAAGCCCGCTGCCCATCCCGCGCCCCCAGCGGCCAAGTAACGCAATGCAGAACGTGTGACGCCCTTGTTCCCGAACGGAGGACAGGAGGATGGTCAAGTCAAAAATCCTGGGGATATTTGGGGTAGCACCGATTCTCGAACCAGTGAGGAGCGACCTCCGCAAGGTCAGCCCGTCTCCTATCACCTGACCTCCCCGGTTCGAGAAGCGGGGCCACCCGACATGAATACTTGCTTCGGCAAGAAAAATGAATTGGCAATCCTCCTGAGACGGAAGAGACTCGCGTCGGCGTGCCGGGCAGGGCATCATGATCGTCGACATATTCCTTGACTGCCCCTCCGCCGCGAGATCGACTGCCATGAATCGAAGCCGTCTGCTGATTCCTCTGTGGATATCCGTCTTCGCACTCAACGCCCTGGCGGCCGAGCCTTCGGGACGCCGGCTCTATGTGGCTGAGCCGGGGATACGCGACCTGCTCGAATATGGCGGGCATGGGCTACTGGTTTTCGATATCGACAACGGCCACAAGTTCGTCAAGCGTATCCCGACCGGTGGGCTCGACGCCAAGTCGGGTAAGCCGCTCAACGTCAAGGGGGTCTGCGCCAACGCCCTTACAGGGAAGATCTACATCAGCACGACGCAACAGATGATGTGCATCGACCTCGTCACCGAGACGCTCCTCTGGGAGAAGCGCTATCCGGGCGGGTGCGATCGGATGTCGATGTCTCCCGACGGCAAGGTGATCTATCTGCCATCGTTCGAGGGGCCGACCTGGCACGTTGTCGACGCATCGAGCGGTGACGTGATCGCGATCGTCGAGCCCAAGTCCGGGGCACACAACACGGTCTTCGGCCGAGACGGCAAGGAAGTCTACCTGGCGGGTCTGAAGTCGCCGCTGCTGACCGTCGCCGACACCTCGACTCACACCATCGCGAAGACCGTCGGCCCGTTCTCGGCGAGCATCAGGCCATTCACCGTCAACGCCGATCAGACGCTCGTCTTCGCGACCGTGAATGAATTGCTCGGCTTCGAGGTCGGCGATATCAAGACCGGTAAGAGACTCTGCCGGGTCGAAGTGTCGGGCTATGCAAAGGGTCCGGTCAAGCGGCACGGCTGCCCGAGCCACGGGATCGGCCTCACGCCTGACGAGCGCGAGGTCTGGGTTGCCGACGCCTTCAATCAGAGCATCCACATCTTCGACGCGACCGTGATGCCGCCGAAGCAACTCCAGACCCTGAAACTCCGCGACGAGCCGGGCTGGGTGACATTCAGCATTGACGGCACCCTCGCCTATCCCTCGACCGGTGAGGTGATCGACGTGGCGACACGCAAGATCGTCGCCACGCTCACCGACGAAGTAGGGCGGTCTGTCGAGAGCGAGAAGATGCTCGAAATCGACTTCGAAGCCGGCAAGCCCATCCGCGCGGGGGATCAGTTTGGGATCGGTCGCGCGAGGAGCAAGGGTCGCTGATCTGATCCGGGGCGGGGTTCAAAGCGTGTCGAACTTCGCTCCGGTCAGCTTCAAACGCTCGGTCAGTTTCGTCTCGTCGACCTTCTCGGCCTGGAAGACGATGTGAAACGAGGCCGAGTTCCGCTCGCGGGCAATCCCTTCGACGATCTCGACGAAGAGGTTCAAGACCTGCGGCTTCTCGTCAGCGAGCAGCAGGGAGCCTTCGGTGATGAAGAGGACATACGCCTCGGCAGGAAGCCAGGAGAGGTCGGCGAGGCATTCGTCGAGGGCATCCCAGTTCTTGCCGAAGTAGGGGGGGAACTGCCAGGCGGCGGCGAACTCGTCGAAGAGGGCCTTCGCTGTCCGGCACTTCTCCCCGCGCACGACCCGGGCGACGACCTTCCGGTGCGACTCATCGGTGAGCTTGACCGCGAAGTCAGCGATATCGGACGGAGTGGCGGCGAGCGTGTGCAGCGGGGTGCCGTCGTCGTGACGGATGAGCCGGCTGATATGTTTGGGATTCATGGAATTACTTGATCCGCTGGAAGGTTGCGTAGTGGTCACTCGTGTAATAAACGCGGCCGTCAGAGCCGGTAACGATCCGCTCGGCCCCACGATTCCGACCGGCGACCTTGCGGTTCACATCCCACTCACGGTAGCGGATCGGCCGACCGTTGCGGTCGGATCGGGGGAGCGTCTCACCCTCTTCGAGCCCAAGGTTGCGATATTCTCGCCCGCCCACCGTCTCGGGCTGGGGGGCATCGTGCGCGAGGATGTATTCGACCACCGGCCTGACTCTCGCCTCGGTCTTGGGGTCGAGGGCGACGATCGGCTTGTCGGCCGACGCGTTTCGGTTCGGTCCGTTCGGCTGGGGCCGGTCGACCCTTGGCATGTTCGGCTTTGAGGCCGGGCCAGGCTCGTGAGGCTTGGGCGCCGCATGGACCGATCGCGAAGGGTTGCGGACTGTGGCGAAGGATTTGTAGTAGTCGTGCGTGTAATAGGCACTGCCGTCGGTGCCGACGATGAGCCGCTCCTGGCCTCGATCTCGCTCCGACCCGCGCGGGTGAACGTCCCAGGTGTGATAGGTGATCGAGTCGCCGTCGCGGTCGGTCCTGGGAAGGGGCTGTTCCCCCTGGCGGGCCTGGTTCTCATAGACCCGGCCGCCGAGGACGCCGTTAGGGGCCTTGCCGGTCTCGTCGAGCGCCCTCAAGACCGTCTCGACGTACGCGGGAACTTTCTGAGTCGTCTCCAGCCGCTTCGATAGAGCAGGCTCGGGACTCGTCAAGACCTGAGCCGTCGCTCGGCCAGGCGGCCAGGCGAGACCCAGAAGGATCACGCCGAAGACGACCCAGACCCGTCGCGGAGTGCAGTTGGCGGCGGACATGGCTTCTCGCTTTCGTCCCGAGCAGTAGGAGAGACCGGACATTGACCGACCCGAATGGCCCTACTATTAAGCGAAGCGAGGGCACGTTCCGTCAAGCGTGGGGATTGAGGTCAGGGGCAGTCTACTGTTGTCGGGTGGGTTTGGACTCTGATATACTTTTGTTGAAGACCCCTCCTCGCGAGACCGGATCGACCCCCGCCCGACTTTGCCTACCTCTATCCTCCCGCCTCACCCGGAGGGCTCGCCCGATGGGCCAGACCGCTGGAATTGGATACGCCGCGATCGTGTCTCTTGCCCTCGTGACCTCGACGGCACGGGCCGTTGGCGACGAGTCGGAATTCTTCGAGACGAAGGTCCGACCCGTGCTGGCGACGCACTGCGTCTCCTGTCACGGGCCGACGAAGCAGAAGGCCGGGCTCAGGCTCGACACGGCCGAAGGTCTCAAAAAGGGCGGCGAGTCGGGGCCGGTCGTCATTGCGGGCAGCCCCGAAAAGAGCCGCCTGGTCGACGCCGTGAAATATCACGATGCCGACTTGCAGATGCCACCGAAGGGCAAGCTCGGCGACGGTGAGATTGAAGCCCTCTCTCGCTGGGTCAAGGCCGGGGCCGTCTGGCCCGAGGTCTCGAAATCTCCCAAACCGTCGATTGCGATCGAGGGGGCCAAGGCCGTCGGTCATCGAGGGTTCTGGTCGTTCCAGCCCGTGAAGAAGGTCGAACCGCCGAGCGTGAAGGATGTCGGGTGGGCGAAGTCGCCGATCGACCGGTTCCTCCGTGCGTCGATGGAGACGAAGGGCCTGGCCCCGTCTCCCCGCGCCGACAAGCGGACCTTGATCCGCCGTGCGACGTTCGACCTGACCGGTCTGCCGCCGACGCCCGACGAGGTCGACGCCTTTCTCAAAGACGAATCGCCCGAGGCGTTCGCGAAGGTGGTTGACCGCCTGCTAGCCACTCCCCGCTATGGCGAGCGCTGGGCACGACACTGGCTCGACCTCGCCCGCTATGGCGAAGACCAGGCGCATACCTTCCAGGCTCGACTCTTCCCGCAGGGATATCTCTATCGCGACTGGGTCGTGAAGTCGCTCAACGCTGACAAGCCCTATGATCGCTTCTTGATCGAACAGATCGCCGGAGACCTGATCGACGGGCCGGAATCTGAAAAGGAAAGCCGACTCGCCGCGCTCGGCCTGTTCGGCCTCGGGGCGTCGTATTACAGCGGCTCGCCCACGGCAGTCGCCGACGAGCGCGACGACAAGATCGATACCCTCTGTCGCGCGACGCTCGGGCTCACCGTCGCCTGTGCCCGCTGTCACGACCACAAATTCGACCCGATCTCGACCGCCGACTACTACAGCCTCGCGAGCGTGATGGCTGGCACGGTCTACAAGGAATACCCCCGAGCCTCGGCCGCTGAGGTCGCTAAGTACGACCAGTCGCAGGCGGCAATCAAGGTGAAGACCGACGAGATCGCGGCCTTTGTACGATCCGAGGGGATGAAAATTCCCGAGCGGATGGCGACGCAGGAGACGGCCAGATACGTCGTCGCCGCGTGGGTCTTGTCGAACGCCAAAAAGGCTGATCCGAAGGTCACGACGGTCGCCATTGCCAAACGAGAGGGAGTCAAAGCTGACTGGCTCGACCGATGGATAGCCTACCTCTCCGACAAGAAGGCGAACGAGGCCCGGCCCTACCTGGCTCGCTGGCGGAAGCTCGTTGAGAAAGACGACCCCAAGGTTGATCTCTCGACTCGTCCCGACGAGCGTGCGAAGGTGCAGGCGGTCGGGCAGGCGTTGCAAGACTATCTCAGGGCGACGCTGGCGCTTCGCGACTCCCTCAAGGCGTACGAGTCGGCCGACAAGGCGAACGCGGAAGGCGCACCCTCGTCCGACCGCCCCAAGCTCCGCGATGCCGACCTCAAAGCGGTCGAGCAACTCGCGTCGGTTGATGGCACGTTCAACGTTTCCGTCGCAGGAGGCCGCGCCGAGGCGTTGCTGGATGACGCAGTAAAAGCGACCCTCAAGGGCAAACGGGCCGAACTGGTGGCGATCAAGAAGGCGTCACCAGACAAGTATGCGGTGATCCACGCCGTCGCCGACGCCTCAAGCCCGACGACGCTTCGCGTCCACCTCCGGGGCAATCCGGCCACCCTCGGAGACGAAGCCCCGGGCCGATTCCTCTCGGCACTCTCGGCGGCCGGGTCGAAGCCGTTCGCCAAGGGAAGCGGTCGGCTCGAACTGGCGACCGCGATCGCCTCGAAGGGCAATCCGCTGACGGCTCGGGTGATCGTCAACCGGGTCTGGGCGCACCACTTCGGCCGGGGGATCGTCGCCACCCCCAGCAACTTCGGCGCGATGGGGGATCGGCCGTCTCACCCCGAGTTGCTCGACTTACTGGCAGCGAGACTGGTCGAAAACGGCTGGTCGCTCAAGTCGCTCCATCGCGAGATCATGCTCACGTCGGCCTATGCCCAGTCGAGCGAATCGACGGCGAAGGCCCGCGAGGTCGACCCCGAGAACGTGCTGCTCAGCCACTTCGGTCGACGCAGGCTAGAGGTCGAAGCGTGGCGCGACGCGATGCTCGCGGTGACGGGCGAACTCGACGCGACCCTCGGCGGGCCGTCGGTCGATCTCACATCTTCGGACAACCGCCGCCGGACGCTGTATGCCAAGATCAGCCGCCACAAGCTCGACGGCCTGCTCCGCCAGTTCGACTTCCCCGACCCAAATCTCACGAGTGACCGACGCAACGTGAGTACGGTCCCGCTCCAGGGTCTGTTCGTCCTTAACAGCGACTTCATGGCCCGACGCGCTGAGGCCCTGGCCGCCCGGCTCACGAAGGATGCTAAAGAAGCCGAAGACTCGCGGGTCCGACGCGGCTTCGTCTTGCTCTTCGGCCGCCCCGCCGCCGATGACGAGGTGGCGATGGGTGTCGAGTTTCTCAAGTCGTCTCCCTGGGCGAACTATGCACAGGTGCTTTTAAGCTCGAATGAATTTTTGTTCGTGGATTGATCCCCATCCCTCGCGGAGCCCGGTCATGACGCCTCTCTTCACGCGACGCGAGATGCTCGGCTCGATCGGCGGCGGGTTCGGGGCCGTTGGCCTCGCGGGGATGCTCGCGCAGGAGGCCCTCGCCGACTCCGCGAGTCCGCTCGCGCCCAAGCTGCCCCACTACGCGCCCAAGGCAAAGCGGGTGATCTTCCTGTTCATGAACGGCGGGCCGTCGCACGTTGACACCTTCGACCCCAAGCCCGAGCTGACCAGGCACAACGGCCAGGCCCCGCCCGCCAGCCTGGTGAAGGGCGGTCAGGCGGGCCGGACCCTGATGGGCTCGCCGTTCAAGTTTGAAAAGCGCGGCAAGAGCGGCATTGAGGTCAGCGAACTCTATCCCGAACTCTCAACCTGCATTGACGACATCTGCGTCATCCGCTCGATGGCGACCGACATTCCCAATCACGAGCCAGCGCTCTTGATGATGAACTCGGGCAATATCCAGCCGACCCGCCCGAGCATGGGGAGCTGGCTGACCTACGGCCTCGGCTCTGTCAATCAGAACCTTCCCGGGTTCGTCGTCCTCTGCCCTGGCAAGCCCGTCGTCGGCCCGCAACTCTGGTCGAACAGCTTCCTGCCGGGGATCTATCAAGGGACGCATATCAACAACCGTTCGATCGATCCCAAGCACGTCATCCCTGACGTCAACAACTCCCGCCTCTCTCGCGACGCCCAGCGCAAGCAGCTTGATCTGCTCAACCGGATGAACGTCACGCATCGCGAGGCCCGGGGCAATGCCGACCCGATGCTCGAAGCTCGGATCGCCTCGCTCGAAATGGCTTTTCGGATGCAGTTCGAGGCGCAAGAGGCATTCGACCTCAGCAAAGAAACCGTCGCCACTCGTGGCCTCTATGGCACGGGCGATTTCGCCGACGCCTGCTTGATCTCTCGACGACTCGCCGAGCGCGGGGTGAGGATGACCCAGGTCTACTACGGCAACGACCAGCCCTGGGACGACCACGGCGATATCCTCAACCACCGCAATCACGCCAAGAACAGCGACCGGGCCATCGCCGCCCTGTTGAAAGACCTCAAGTCGCGCGGGTTGTTCGAGGAGACGCTTGTCGTCTGGGGCGGCGAGTTCGGTCGGACCCCGACCAGCCAGGGGGCCAAGGGCCGCGACCACCACAACACCGGCTTCACGATGTGGATGGCCGGCGGCGGCGTCAAGCGCGGGCACGTCCATGGCGCGACCGACGAGATGGGTTTCGTCGCCGTGCAAGACAAGGTGCATGTCCATGACCTCCACGCCACGATCCTCCACCTGATGGGGATCGACCACGAGAAGCTCACCTATCGCTATTCCGGCCGCGACTTCCGCCTGACCGACGTGCATGGTACGGTCGTCAAGAGCATTCTGGCCTGAGCCAAAGCGACGGAGATGACCGAATGACCGCTCGATTCTCGACCCTTGCCCTCGCCTGCGGTCTGGCACTGGTCTCCCCCTCGACGCGTGCCGGGGAGCCGACGAAGATCGACTTCAATCGTCAGGTCCGGCCGATCCTGTCGAACCACTGCTTCACTTGCCACGGGCCGGACGAAGATGTCCGTGAGTCAGGGCTGCGTCTCGACGTCCGCGACCAGGCGCTCCAACTCGCCGAATCGGGCCATCTGGCGATCGTCCCAGGCAAGCCGAAAGAGAGTGAGTTGATTACGCGGGTCTTCTCCAAGCGGAAGGGCGTCGTCATGCCCCCGCCTGAGACGAACAAGCCGCTCTCGGAGTCGGACAAGGCGACCCTGCGTGCCTGGATCGAGCAGGGGGCCGACTATCAGACGCACTGGTCTTTCGTCTCGCCGAAACGGCCGACATTGCCGAGAGTGAACGACCCCAAGTGGGGCCGGAATTCGATCGATACCTTCGTGCTCGCGAAGGTCGAGTCGGAAGGGTTGGCACCTTCGCCCGAGGCCGACAAGACGACCCTGATCCGTCGCCTCACCCTCGACCTCTCCGGCCTGCCGCCAACGCCGACCGAGGTCGATGCCTTTCTTAAAGACACCTCGACCGACGCCTATGAGAAGCTCGTCGACCGCCTGCTCGCGTCCCCACGATTCGGCGAGCGGATGGCCCTCGACTGGCTTGACGCCGCCCGATATGCCGACACCCACGGCTTCCACATCGACAGCGGTCGCGACATGACCCGCTGGCGCGACTGGGTGATCGACGCCTACAACCGCAACCTCCCATTCGACACGTTCACCATCGAACAGATTGCCGGAGACCTGCTTCCCAGTGCCACGGTCGAGCAAAAGGTCGCGAGCGGATTCAATCGCAACCATATGATCAACTTCGAAGGCGGGGCGATCCCCGAAGAATATCACAACGCTTACATTGTTGACCGGGTGAACACGACCGGGACTGTCTGGCTGGGTCTGACTGTCGGGTGTGCGCAATGCCATGATCATAAATTCGATCCGATCACGCAAAAGGACTATTATCGGTTCTATGCGTTCTTCCATAACGTCCCCGAGAGCGGCCTCGACGGCTCGAAGGGGAACGCCGCGCCGATGATGCCGGTGCCTTCACCCGACCAGACCCGCGAAATCGCTCGAATCGACGCGGCGATCAAAGAAACCCAGGCGAAGCTCGACGGTGCTCGCCCCGACCTCGATACCGCCCAGGCCGCGTGGGAGTCGAGCGGATCGGCGCGGAAGGCGATCGGCTGGACGGTGCTCGAACCGAACCGGCTATCGTCGCGAGGCAAGGCCAAGCTCACCAAGCAGGCTGATAGCTCGGTGGTCGTGACCGGTCGCAACGCCGATAAGGATATCTACACCTTCTCAGCCCCGGCCGAATTCGGCCCGATTGCGGCGATTCGCGTCGAAGCATTGCCCAACCCGTCGCTGAAGGGTGGCGGTCCCGGCCGGTCAGTGAATGGGAATATCGTTCTGACCGACGTCACGCTCGAAACGTCCGACGCCACAGCCCCCGAAAAGTTCGAGCCTGTCTCGCTCGTCTCGGCCTCGGCCGACTTCAGCCAGGAGGGCTTCGCTGTCTCGAACGCGATCGACAAGCAGCCTGAGACCGGCTGGGCGATCGACCCTCAGGAAGGCAAGCCGCACGCGGCGATCTTCGGCCTCAAGGAGCCGATCGGTGGCGGCAAGGGGACTTCGATCCGCGTGATCCTCGCCTTCGAGTCGCAGTTCTCCGGCCACCAGTTCGGCAAGTTCCGCATCTCGGCGACTTCGACGAGCGACCCGCACTCGCGTGACTCGATGCCTGCCGCCGTGGCCCAGGCGCTTGCCAAGAAGGCCGAGGCACGGAGCGAGGCCGAGCGGGCGTTGATCCGGTCGCACTATCGGTCGGTCGTCTCGTCTGAGGGCAAGTCCCTCACCGCGAAGGTTGCCGCGCTCGGGCTCGAACACGCCGCGATCGAGGCAAAGGTGCCGACGGTGATGGTAATGCAGGAGATGGCCAGCCCCCGCGACACGTTCCTGCTCAAACGCGGGCAATATGACCAGAAGGGAGAGAAGGTCGTCGCGGGCGTCCCATCGAGCCTGCCTCCGCTCGAAACCGGGGTAACGCCGAATCGACTCGCGCTGGCGAAATGGCTTGTCAGGCCCGACCATCCGCTGGTCGCGCGGGTTGCAGTCAACCGAATCTGGCAGGGACTCTTCGGCACCGGACTGGTCAAGACGGCTGAGGATTTCGGGTCGCAAGGTGAACCGCCGACTCATCCAGAGCTGCTCGACTGGCTCGCGGTCGAATTTGCTTCTCCCCAGGCCCCGGGCGCGACGGCGTGGGATGTGAAGGCGATGGTCCGCAAGATCGTGACCTCGTCCGCCTATCGCCAGAGCTCGCGAGTCCCGCGTGACCTCCTCGCCCGAGATCCCGAAAACCGCCTGCTCGCCCGCGCCCCTCGATTGAGGCTGCCCGCCGAGTTCATCCGCGATGGTGCCCTCGCCGTCAGCGGCCTCCTTGACCCTCGGATCGGAGGCGCGAGCGTGTCGCCCTATCAACCCTCTGGCCTCTGGGAAGAACTCGCCTCGCGCGCTGACGGCAAGAATTGGACCGCGCAAGAGTATGTTCAGAGTCACGGCCGAGACCTCTACCGTCGGACGATGTACACCTACTGGAAGCGGACCAGCCCGCCGCCGACTCTCGTCACCTTCGACGCCCCCGACCGCGAGACCTGCACCGTCCGACGCTCCCGGACCAACACCCCGCTCCAGGCGCTCGTCCTACTTAACGACCCGACCTATGTCGAAGCCTCGCGCAAGCTGGCCGAGCGGATGATCCTTGCAGGCGGTGATTCGCCCGACGGCCGAATCACACTCGGCTTCCGGCTGGTCATGGCACGTCACCCGTCGCCCGCCGAGGTTGACGTGCTCCGCGAGGTCTACCACGACGCCCTCGCCAAGTTCCGCGCCGACAAGTCTGCCGCGATCAAGCTCCTTGCCGTCGGCGAATCCCCCCGCGACCCCAAGCTCGACCCGGCCGAGCTAGCCGCCTGGAGCACCGTGGCCGCAGTGATCCTCAACTTGGATGAGGCGGTGACGAAGGGGTAGGATGGAGTTGGAGAGTTGCTGAAAAGGGGAGGGACCGAGATGAGCACGATCAATCAAAACGAAATCTCCGAAGTCTTCGGCCGGGTCAAGCACTGGCCGACGGAAGCGAGGCAGACCTTGCTGGAGATGATCCAGGGGACGTTGGAACCCAACCTTGATCGGTGGAAGCCGAAGGGCACACTCAAGGACCTCGTCGGGTTATTGAAGTCGGATGGTCCGCCACCGACCGATAATGAGATTGCGCAAGTGCTACACGAGCGGCGAATGAGCCGTTTTGGCCCATGAGAATTCTTCTCGATACCAATGTCATCCTCGACGCCATCGTGACGTGAGATCGGGCCGGATTTCGTGGTGTGTTGAACCCTGTCTTTGGACCAGTAGCGATGGTCGAACACCTCACGAGGATCGGCATACTCTCATCTTGAGGCACATCCTAATCCGTCGAGGCACGTTGTCATGAACCTTCACCAAGAACACCAACTTCTCCTCACCCGTCGCCAGCTCTTCGGCCGGTCGGCGGCGGGGATTGGCACGGCGGCGCTGGCGTCTCTGCTCAATCCGGGGCTGCTCAAGGGAGCGACCGGGACCGGCGGGGCACTCGGGGTGAGTCACTTCGCACCGAAGGCGAAGCATGTCATCTATCT
>JANXSY010000221.1 GCA_025356435.1 Isosphaeraceae bacterium
GTCGCAATAGTCGTCGTCGAGGCGGCGGAGGATCACGACGACCGGCTGGAGCCCGCCGAGGAGCTTGAGGAAGACGTGGTTGTCGCGGACCGTCAGGTTGGCCCCCTCGACGAGGGTGTAGCCCAGATAGCGGGCGAGGAACGCATGCTCGAAGTAGGTCTCGTTGAACGGACCCGGCGTGAGGAGGACGACGCGGGGGTTCTCGCGATTCTTCGGGGCGATCGACCGCAGGGTCTCACGCAGGGTTCGGAAGAAGAGGGCAAGCCGCTGGACCCGGCAGTCGCGGAACGTCTCGGGCAGCATCCGCGAGAGGACGATCCGGTTCTCTAACGCATAGCCCGCGCCCGAGGGGGCCTGGGTCCGGTCTCGGAGGACGTGGAACGTGCCATCGGGCGAGCGGGCGAGGTCGGCCGCGTAGAGGTGAAGGTAACGATCGCCGGGAACCTCGACTCCTCGGCAGGGTCGAAGAAAGCCGGGCTGGCCGAAGACGAGTTCGGGGGGCAGAAGGCCGCCGGTCAAGAGGGTCTGGCGGCCATAGAGGTCGGCAAGGATGCGGTCGAGCAGCCGGGCGCGCTGGATCAGACCCGACTCGATTGCCTTGGCCTCTTCGGGCGCGATCAGCAGGGGGATCGGGTCGAGTTCCCAGGGGCGTTCCATGCCCCGAGGGTCGCCGTAGACGTTGTACGTTACCCCGTTCTCGCGGATCAGGTGCTGGGCTTCCTCCCAGCGCCTGCGGACCTCGGCCAGGCCGATCGCATCCATCTGATCAAAGAACGCCCGCCAGTGAGGGCGTAAGCCGCCATCGACCGAGACGGTCTCGTCGAACGAACCCTCGGGAATATCGTAATCGAATTCCGATCCGCCGAGCAGGGATGTCGATCCCGATCGTGAGTCGAGCATAGACTTTCCGGTCATTCTCGGCCGATACGCTCGACCACTCGGGCTCATCCCACGGATGAATCAGGGCTCATTATACCCGATCCGCCATCATCCTCTCCATCCGGGCTTACCATGTTAAAACGCTACGCGGCAGTGGACGACGGAGGTCCAGGGTCAGCGGCGCTTCACAATTCTTCTCTTCGACCGGCACCATGATCGGTCCCGGGGTATGACCGAAGGGGACGAACCGCGACGACCGACGTCCCTCGGCCTCGTAGGAGTTGACCGGAAAGCTCTCATACGAGAGGCCGCCCGGATGGGCGACGTTGTAGGTGAATCCGCCCATCGACCGCCCCTGCCAGCCGTCGATCAGGTCGAAAACCAGCGGGGCGTGCGAGGGGACTGTCGGGTGCAGGCAGGCCGGGGGCTGCCAGGCCCGGTAGCGGATGCCCGCGACGTATTCACCGTTTACCCCCGTCGAATGGAGCGGGACTCGTCGCCCGTTGCAGGTGACGATGTGGCGAGTTTCGGTCATCCCCTTGACCTTCACTTCGAGCCGTTCGACCGACGAGTCGACATAGCGCACCGTACCGCCCGCGCCCGGTTCTTCGCCGAGAACGTGCCACGGCTCGATCGCCTGACGAAGTTCGACGACGACTCCGCTCGGCGCGACCCGGCCAAAGGTCGGGAAGCGGAACTCGATGTGAGGCGCGAACCACTCGCGCTTCATCGCGATGCCGGAAGACTGCAAGTCGGCGACCACATCGTCGATATCGGCCTCGACGAAGTGCGGCAGTAGGAAGCGGTCGTGAAGTTCGGTCCCCCAGTCAACGAGCTTCGCCCGGTATGGGGTCTCCCAGAACATGGCGATCAGCGCGCGGATCAGGAGTTGCTGGACCAGGCTCATCTGGGCGTGCGGCGGCATCTCGAACGCCCGCATCTCGACCAGGCCGCGACGGCCGCTGCTCGAATCGGGGGAATAGAGCTTGTCGATACAGAACTCGGCGCGGTGGGTGTTGCCGGTCACATCGACGAGCAGGTTGCGGAAGACGCGGTCGACGAGCCAGGGGGGGCAGCCGCCGAATTCGGGGATCTCTCCGAACGCGATCTCCATCTCATAGAGGCTGTCGTTCCTCGCCTCATCGAGCCGAGGGGCCTGACTGGTCGGGCCGACGAACATCCCCGAGAAGAGATACGAGAGCGACGGGTGATTATTCCAATAGGTGACCATGCTCCGCAGTAGGTCGGGCCGTCGCAGGATCGGGCTGTCGGCAGCGGTCGGCCCGCCGATCACGATATGGTTCCCGCCGCCGGTGCCAGTGTGGCGGCCGTCGAGCATAAATTTCTCGGTGCCGAGCCGCGACAGGCGGGCCTCCTCGTAGAGGATCGTCGACTGCGAAACGAGTTCGTCCCAGGTGTGCGCCGGGTGGAGGTTGACCTCAATCACGCCGGGGTCGGGCGTCACGCTCAACTGGTTGAGGCGGGGGTCGGAAGGGGGCTGATAGCCCTCGATCACGACCGGCGACGCGAGCTCGGCTGCGGTCGCCTCGATCGCCGCGACGAGGTCAACATACGATTCCAGGTCGCGCTGAGGCGGCATGAAGATGTGGAGGCGGCCTTCGCGAGGCTCGATGCAGAGCGTCGTGCGGATGATCCCGACTGCCGACTGGCCCACGGCCAACTCGGGGGGCGCTGGGGCTTCGGAGGCTTCGGCGACCGCCTCGCGCTCGGTCGACGCAACCCGGGGCTGCAACGGGTCTCGCACGTCGAAGGGGTCACGCTCGACGACCGGGTCGAGGTCAGCGGGGGCCGACCAGGGAAGCGAGTCGAGCGGGAGGCGGAAGCCCATCGGCGAGTCGCCGGGGTGGAGGAACAGATGCTCGCGACCGAGCGGCCAGGGCCCGCTCTCCCATAGGCCCGCGACCTCGTCCCGACGCAAGGGCAGGGCATAGCCGACGACCCGGCCGAGCCCTTCGCCGATCACCTTCGCCAGCAGCCGGCGCTCTTCGGGATCGTCGAGCTTTGCCTTCGCGGGGTCGAGATTGATCGGAAGCTGGCGCTCTTTCCAGAGGAAATACCAACTGTCTTCGTAGCCCGCCATGAAGCACGACGGGGGGACGCCAAGCCGAGTCGCCAGCGAAGTCGCGAACCGATGCGCGAGGTCGGCATCGTGGCCATAGTCAAGGCTCTCGTCGGCGATCAGTGCCGGGTCTTCCCAGAGGCTCACGCCGTCGGTCCGCCAGTAGCAGCCCAAGGCCCAGCGCGGGAGTGACTCGCCGGGATACCACTTGCCCTGGCCGTAATGCAGAAAGGCCCCGGGGGCGAACCTGTCGCGCAAGCGTGTGACCAGTTGTCCAGAGAGTTTCCGCTTGATCCCGCCGAGCGCAGTCGTCTTCCATTCCGGCCCGTCGGTGTCAACGATCGAGACGAACGTCGGCTCGCCGCCCATCGTCAGCCGGACGTCGCCCGCGACCAGCCGCTCGTCAACCTGATGGCCGAGCGCGTTGATCTCAGCCCACTGGTCGTCGGTGTAGGGCTTCGTGACGCGCGGGTCTTCGTGGACGCGAGTCACCGACATCGCGAAGCCGAACTCGGGCACGCATGTATCTTCATCTTTCTTGTCGGGGTCTTCAGCCCACGAATACGAGCCCGAGATCGGTGCGGCGCTGGTCGGGTCGGCTGCGCAGGCGAGCGGGATGTGCCCCTCGCCGGCGAGCAGGCCCGAGGTTGGGTCGAGGCCGATCCAGCCCGCGCCGGGGATGTAAATCTCGGTCCAGGCGTGGAGGTCGGTGAAGTCAACCGAGGTGCCTGAAGGGCCGTCGAGCGCCTCGACGTCGGGCTTGAGCTGGATCAGGTAGCCCGAGACAAACCGCGCGGCGATCCCCAGGTGGCGGAAGACCTGAACGAGCAGCCAGGCGGTGTCGCGGCACGAGCCGCTGCCGAGCGTCAGCGTCTCCTCGGTGGTCTGGATTCCCGGCTCGAGCCGGATCAGATAGCCGATTGACTCGCAGACGCGGCGGTTGACCTCAACGAAGAAGTCTTGCGTGCGGACGCAACATCTCCGCAAGCCGGCGACGTAGGCCAACAGAAGAGGCGTTGGCGGCTCGGTCTCAAG
Source organism: Isosphaeraceae bacterium (assembly GCA_025356435.1). GTDB lineage: Bacteria > Planctomycetota > Planctomycetia > Isosphaerales > Isosphaeraceae > CAMFLR01. The sequence goes on from JANXSY010000221.1 coordinate 3,995, forward strand.
GTAGGGGATCAACTCCTTGGAGATCACCGCGTCGTACTGGAAGGGATACGCCTCGGCGCTCTCTTCCAGGAAGAAGTCGAACGGGTTGATGACCGTCAGGTCGACGATCAGGTCGACCTCGATCGAGAGTATCTCAGACGGCTTCGGGAAGACGAGCCGGCCGAGGTAATTGCTGTACGCGTCTTGCTGCCAGTTGAGGAAATGGACCTCGGGCTCGATCTTCAGCGAATAGGCGACGATCGGCGTCCGGCAGTGCGGCGCGGGGCGGAGCCGGACGACGTGCGGCGTCAGAGAGACTGGCCGGTCATATTTATAAGACGTCTTATGGTTGAGCGCGACGCGGATGGGCATGATTCCGTGACCTTCTCTTCGCGAGGACCGTGAGATTCAGAAGGCCGCGTCGACTTCTCCCCAGGGGGGGGGAGGGTTCAAACTGGTCCCCTCAACTTACCGACTGATACTCTTGCGACGCTTGACTCTGCGTCTGTCCCTGGCTCGGGGCCTCGTCTTCTTCTGACATCGACGTGCTGGGCATCTCGGTCTCACTCGCCTCGACCGGGCCGCCGACCTGGACGTCGAAATAGGTCCGATGGATCAGGTCACCAATCTTATGGATCTGGTTGACGATCGCCGTCAGCTCTTCGTGGAGGCCGGATCGTACGAAGTCATCGATCTTGACGAGGTTGAGCCAGCGGACGAGCGAGTCGATCGCGTGCTCGACCTCGTTGCCCGGATTCATGATCGGCCGGCCCGAGATCGCATGGATGGCACGCTGGGCACGCGCCAGGCAATAGCGTACCGAGCGGGGGAAGAGCGGGTCGAGGATCAGGAAGTCGGCCACCGAGACGCCGAGGTCACCGAACAGCCGCTTCTTGTGGAACGGCTCATACCCTGAGCAGCTTGTGAGGATTGCCATCCAGTGGGCGATGTCGATCGGCGTGCCGATCAGCTCGGGCTTGGGCAGGAGAATGTGATACTTCACATCAAGGATGCGGGTCGTCTGCGAGGCGCGTTCAAGATACTTCCCCAGGAGGTAGAAGTCCCACGACTCGCCGTGCGACATCGTCCCCTCGGTGATACCGTGGATCAGTTGGTTGATCCGCTTGATCTGGCAGTAGAACTCGGTCCGGCTCCGGAGGTAGAGGTCACGCGCCTCAGCGGACTGAATCCAGAGGTGGTAATAATTAATTCGTTCCCACATATCGGCGCTGATAACTTCGCGGATGATCCGCGCGTTCTCTCGCGCCGCTGCGATCGACGAGACGATGCTGCTGGGATTTGACGGCTCCCAGGTGAGGTAATTCTGGACCGTCTCACCGTCGACATCGCCCGGCATGTCGTGGATGCCGCTGATGATGAGCAGGGGCCGCCACTGCTGCTCGACGGGCACGTCAAAGTCGAGCAAAAGGGTCTCGTTGACCTCGAGCGTGCGCGCCGTGTTTTCGGTGCGTTCGAGGTAACGACTCATCCACAGGCAGTGCTCAGCAACCCGCGAGATCATCGACCATCCTCCATGACCCAGGTGTCTTTGCTGCCGCCGCCCTGGCTCGAATTGACCACGAGCGAGCCCTTCACGAGCGCCGTGCGGGTCAGGCCGCCGGGGAGGACCCACGACGACGTGCCGCTCACGACATACGGCCGAAGGTCAACGTGGCGGGGTGCCATTCCCTCCTCAGTCCAGGTCGGGCAGGTCGAGAGGGTAACGATCGGCTGCGCGATATAGTTGCGCGGGTCGGCCTCGATCTTTGCGTGAAACTCTGCTCTCTGAGCCGCCGTCGACGACGGACCCATCAACATCCCGTAGCCTCCCGATTCATTCACCGCCTTGACGACCAGTTCTTCGAGGTGTTCGAGCACATAGGCCCTCTCATCGGGCCGGGCGCAGATATAGGTGGGAACGTTGCCGAGAATCGGCTCTTCGCTCAGATAGAAGCGGATCATATCTTCAACGAACGGATAGATTGCCTTGTCATCGGCGACGCCCGTGCCGACGGCGTTCGCCAGCGTGACGTTCCCCGCGCGATAGGCCCGCATCAGGCCGGGGACGCCGAGAAGGCTGTCGGGCCGGAAGACCTCGGGATCGAGAAAATCATCGTCGAGGCGTCGGTAGATCACGTCGACCCGTCGCGGCCCGCGTGTCGTTTTGAGGAAGACGCGATCGTCGTGGACGAACAGGTCTGGCCCGAGCACCAGCTCAATACCCATGTGCCTCGCGAGGAAGCTATGCTCGAAATAGGCCGAGTTGTACGGCCCTGGCGACAGCAACACGACGCACGGTGAGTCACCGGCCGTGAGCGGGGCGACCGAGCTGAGCGCCTCGCAAAGCCGCTGCGGATAGTCTTCGACGCGGCGGACCCGGAATCGCTGGAAGAGCTTCGGGAACAGCTTCTTCATCACGACCCGGTTTTCCAACACGTAGCTCACGCCCGACGGCGTCCGGCCGTTGTCCTCAAGCACAAGGAACTGGCCCTTGGCGTCGCGGACCAGGTCGCTGCCGACAACGTGAAGGTACTGACGGCCGGGCGGCTCGAACCCGATCATCTCCGGCCGATACGCCTTCGATTCGAGAACGAGCGCCGTGGGGATGATCCCCTCTTTGAGGATGCGCTGGTCGTGATAGACGTCATGAAGGAACAGGTTCAGCGCCTGAATCCGCTGATGCAGGCCCGTCTCCATCGCCTTCCATTCGCTGGCCGCCACGGGGCGGGGAATGAGGTCGAACGGGAAGATCTTCTCGACCCCACGCCGGTCGGCATAGACCGAGAAGGTGATCCCCTGATTGATGAAGACGAGGTCGGCATTGCCCCGGAGCCTCTGAAACTCCGAAATGGTCAACTCGCCCTGCTGAGACACCAGGGGCTCGCAATGGTCGTGCGGACAGTCTGGAGAGGCGAATAACTCGTCCCAGGCCGTTGGGTGGCACTGGTAGCCGTCGAAGAGGGACCGGATCGCCTCCGGAGCCACTGACATCGAAGCCTGCGAAGCGGTCGATTGCATCTGTTGGATCAACATAGACTTTACCCCGATCGGAGGAGGGTCGGTGAATGTCGGGGTCGTCGAAACAGGCCAACCTATCGCCGAGTCGCGAGGAGACCGAGCAACGGAATGGGAAACGATGGGATCGACGAGCGTCGCACAAATGGGTTTCTGAAAGCAATTCGTATGCCCTGTCTGGATTCCGACGGTGTCCCGCTTCCCTAAGTGTTTAGCTTATCTAAATTTGCATTAAAACTTTGCTGTACGTTTGCGTCAGTTCATCAAGGGACTGCTAAGGAATCGGGCGGCTCTGCCTTAGATGCAAGCCCTAAAAGTCTCCGGACGGCGTTTGTTCTCCAACGACACCACTGTAGCACAGTCCTCGATCGGATACGGGAGCGCCGGAACGAGGGTCGACTGGAATGTCTTGCAGACCCACACGACGGCTCGCGAGCGAAATTATGACCAAATCTTCGGGATAGAACGACGCCCCTCGTGACACTACAGGGAGAGATCAACGGCCTGGGGGGACGGAACCTTGACGACGTATCTCGACAGTTCGGTCCATCAACAGGTCGCGGTTCTCTTCGACGCCGGGACGATGGTCTCGCTCGGCGACGGCACGCTGATCGAACGCTTTGCGACCCGTCGTGATGAGGCAGCCTTCGCCGCGTTGGTCGAGCGTTACGGCCCGATAGTGCTCCGCGTCTGTCGGGCGACGCTCCGCGACGAGCACGAGGCGCACGACGCCTGTTCCGGGGTCGCGAACGGCTCAAGTCACGACTAATCCGGAGAGGGCTGGCCCCGGCGATCGCCGCGACTGTCCTCTCAAAATCGGCCTCCGCGATCGTGCTGGCGACGGGCCTCGTCGCTGGTGCCGGGGCCATTGTCGCGCAGACCCCGGGGGGCGACCCGAACGTCGCAAGCCGGTCGAAACCGATCGATGCCACTCCATCCGACCACGAACGGTTCCAGGGACGTTGGACCGTCATCAAAGCCAGCGAAGACCCAAATGATCCTAACCACCCCGACTTCCTCGGCTCGATATTGACGTTCCGGGGCGACGAACTCGACTTCCAAATGCGGAAGGTCCCCCTGATGCACTACCGCTTCAAGCTCGACCCCGACGCCGACCCGAAGTCACTGCGCCTCGTCCCGGCCAACCCGAAGGAAGACGCCCCGACCCGATGTCATTACGCCTTCGAGGGGGCCAAGCTCCGGCTCACTTTCGTCGATCAGAAGCAGGCCAAGCGGAGACAGTTGTCATAGCGGGCAACATAATGCTCGCGGTCGAAAAGGGGAACAGTGAACCATCGATCGGCGTATCGAGTATGACGATCGACCCCACCCACAATCCCAAGACGATCGAGATGGCCAACGCCGAAGGCAAGTCGATCCCCGGCATCTACCGACTCGAAGGCTCGAGATGAGGCAAAAGACCCGGCCGGCCGAGTTCGACACCAAGCCCAACACCGGCCATCGCCTGATGGT
>JANXSY010000243.1 GCA_025356435.1 Isosphaeraceae bacterium
CATGAGCAAGGATCGGCCGCGCACGTTTCATCCCTCCCAAAGGACGGCCCCCAGGGCGGGGACCAATGTCTTCCCCGAATCATCGCACAAAACCCGCCTGTCCGCTTGTGATATCATCGGTCGTCTCGACAGGCCGAGCCCCCGGAACATTCAGCTAGATCGGGGCTTCTGCTCGGCGACTTGGCCTGATGAACCTGCTTGCAGGAAGGTTTCCGGACATGCGGAAGTGGCATCGGCGGATCGCATGTTTCCTAGTTGCCTTCATCGTTCTTGGGGCCGTCGTCTGAGTCGGCCTGCCAGAGGCCGTCGCGCTGTCTCGGAGACAACGGATTGTCGGCTCGCTGACATCGGCCCGATCCGTCCGAGTTGAGGAGTTCTGGGAAAAGACGATCCTCGCGAAACACGAACTGAGCGCCATGCACCGGGCGTCGTTGATCCGTGTCCTACCCGCTATCGTCCCGCGCCGGGGCCTCCCAATGAGTCTCAAGCTCTGCTTTGTTCCGCACCACCGGATCATCTCGCGTGACTCGGACGGCGTCGAATTCCTCCTCGAAATCTGCTTCGAGTGCGATCAGGCCCGACACACAGGCTCCCCGATTTACGACATGCCCCCGTTGGGCAGCATGAACTTGCGTCAACTGTTCCGGCAGATCGGTGTCCACGTCGTGGACCGAGATGAGTAGGCGACGAGGATGGGTTCCAGAAACGGCTCTTAATCGGCGTAGACTTCTGTCCGCTTGTCTGCTCGCGTATGCTCTCCAGCGAAGGAAAGCCGTCACGAATTCAGCCTCTTTCAGGAATTATCGACAAATGCACTTCTTCTTTCGACTGCATTACCTCACGACAGTCTCGCTGATCCTCAGCCTAGCCTCACTGACGACCGAGGCGGCAGGCCCCGAGATCGCCACCAAGCTCCAACCCTTCGTCGATAGCCATACCCTCGCCGGTGCGGTGACGTTAGTCGCCTCGCCCGACAAGGTCCTCAGCCTCGAAGCGGTCGGTTATTCGGACGTGGGCTTGAAGACGGCGATGAAGACCGACGACCTCTTCTGGATCGCCTCAATGAATAAGGCGATGACCGCCGCCGGGCTGATGATGCTCGTCGACGAGGGCAAGCTGAAGCTCGACGACCCGGTGGAGAAATTCCTCCCCGAGTTCCGCGGGCAGATGGTCGTCGCCGAGAAAGACCAGCGGCTCGTCGTGCTCAAGAAGCCCAGCCATCCGATCACGGTGCGGAACCTGCTCTCGCACACGGCGGGACTCGTCGGCCGGTCTCCGCTTGAAGGCAAGCTCGACTCGATCTCGCTCCGCGAAGCGACGATCACCTATGGCCTCTCGCCGCTCCAGTTTGATCCCGGCTCGAAATACGACTACTGCAACCCCGGAATCAATACGGCAGGACGCATCATTGAAGTCATTTCAGGCATGCCCTACGAGACGTTTATGCAGCAACGCCTCTTCGACCCGCTCGGCATGAAGGACACAACGTTCTGGCCGACCGATGCGCAGGTGAAACGGCTCGCGAAGTCCTATCGCCCCAACTCCGCCCACAATGGTCTCCAGGAGCAACAGGTTGACCAGCTTACCTATCCGCTGAGCACCAGGACCCGCCACCCCTACCCCGCCGGCGGCCTCTTCTCGACCGCGACCGACGTGTCCGCCTTCTGCCGGATGCTGCTCAACGGCGGCACTCTCGACGGCAAGCGCTACCTCTCCGAGTCGGCCGTCCGCGAGATGACCTCGACCCAGACCGGCAACATCCTCAATGGCGGCAAGGGCGAAAACGGCTACGGCCTCTGCCTCACGACCTCGCGCAAAGCCCGTCCCGACGTCGTCATCCCCGGCCCTTGCGGACACGGCGGGGCCTATTCGACGAACATGAGCATCGACCCCGAGAAGAAAATCGTGACCGTCTTCATGGTCCAGCACGCGGGGTATCCCAACGATGGCGGGAAGACGGTCTATCCGGCGTTCATGAAAGCAGTGGACGCATCGACGGAGAAATAGACCCAATCCTACTCCCGATCTCCGATTGAAATGAAAAGCGGATCGACGACCTTGTTATTAAAGAACTTGATTCCGATGTGTCGACCCTCGTCACGCCGGAATATTGGGAGGAGAAGCGACGTCTTTCCCGTGGTTGACGATCGACTCAATCGTCCCGCAGCGGGAGTTCCACCGCCCGGCCCGTCTGCGCCGACCGATAGATCGCCCGGATGATCTCGACCGAGCGGCGGCCTTCGCGGCCGTCAACGAGGGGGGCGGTGCCGGTGTCGATGGCGTGGAGGAAGTCGGCGAGTTGGTCGCGGTGGCCGGCGTGGGTGATGCCTCGGGGGTCGCTCGATCCGGCGTTGAAGCCGGTCGCGACGGCGAGCCTGGCCTGGATCGCGGCGTCTTCGGTGGCGGGCGTGGCGAATGTCCAGAGGGTCAGGTCATCTTGCTCGACGCGGGCCGAGCCATGCTCGCCGTGGATCTCGGTGCGTTTGAGCAGTCCCGGGAAGGCGCTGGTGGCGGCCTCGATCACGCCGAGGGCACCGTTCCTGAAGCGGATCGCGGCGACGGCGGTGTCTTCGACTTCGATCCGCTCGTGAACGAGGGTTGCGGTGATCGCCTGGACGCTGGCGACCTCGCCCATAAGCCAGGCGAGGAGGTCAACGTTGTGGATCGCCTGGTTCATCAAGGCCCCGCCGCCGTCGAGGTCCCAGGTGCCTCGCCAGCCGCCAGAGTCGTAATAGGCTTGGGTCCGCCACCACTTGACGTGGGTGTCGCCCAGTGTGAGGCGACCAAACCGGCCGGAGTCGATCGCGTGCTTGAGTTGTTGATTGGCCGGCGTAAATCGCGACGGAAAGATCGTGCAGAGCCGGACACCCGAATCGTCGCATGCCTTGATGATCGCGTCACAGCGTGAAAGCGTGATTTCCAGTGGCTTTTCGACCACGACATGCTTGCCGGCTTTCGCGGCCTTCACTGCTGGGTCGAGGTGTGCGCCGCTGGGGGTGCAGATGCAGACGACATCGAGGCCCGGATGCGCGAGCATCGCGTCGATGTCATCATAGATCCGACAATCCCCCTTTGTGGCGGCGATCCCGGCGATCTTGGCCCCGTTGGCGGGGTTCCGGCTGAAGGCGGCGACGACGCGAGCGCCTTCGATCTCGTTGATCGCCTTGGTGTGATACTCGGCGATCATGCCGCAACCGACGACGCCGATGCCGTGGGGTTTCATGGAGTGTCAATCCGATCGGATTCGGGGGTGCGAACGTGCTTCCGTGTGTGCGAACGATTCATCAAGCCTTGGACTACACTGCCGAGGACGAGGATCACCGCGTCGGCCGCCTTCTCGGAATCAACCCGGCTCTGGAGGTGGCATGAGGTCGGACACTGCGAGTCGGAGGGTCCAATCTTCGATTGCGAGGGCGTACGCTTTTCTTCGTCTTTTCAACCAAGAAGCCATCGATCAGCCCCACGCGGTCGGCTTTCGTCAAGACGCCGAGACGGGCCATTTGGTCGTATTGGGCCACTGAGAGACGGTAAGGTTGTCGGTTGGGGTGCATAACTGCGGTCATTCGAATTCCTCAAACCGAGAGTTGTATCTCGGGAGGGTTCGTCAAGCACTGTACGAGGGGTCATTCTTCAACCCAGCTTGATTCGCGCGATCTTCTTCTTGCCGACCCGCACGAGTAAGCCGTCGACGACTTCGATCCGCTCCTTGACATCCGTCGTGACGACCCGGTCCGGTCCGTAATTGAAGCCGCCGCCTTCGATTGTTCGGCGGGCGTTCGATGTGCTTGACTCGAAGCCGAGGGCGACGATCAGGTGGGGGACGGCGAGACGGCCGTCGGGGTCAAGTCCATCGCGAGGGATCGTGATGTCGGGAATCTCTGTCGGGTCTTCGCCGCTCGATCGGCGGCGGAACTCGCTCGCCGCGTGGTCGGCTAATTCCGAGCCTGAATACTGCGTCACGATCGCTTTGCCCAGGGCCTCCTTGGCGTCGCGAGGGTTGAGGCCGGGTGCGAGCAGGGCGTCGACTTCGGCGATCGGCAGGTCGGTCAGGAGGGTGAAATACTGCCGCATCGGCTCGTCGGGAATACTCATCACTTTGGCGAACTGGGTGACGGGGTCTTCGGCCACTCCAATATAGTTGCCCAGACTCTTTCCCATCCGCCGAGTGCCGTCGGTGCCGACGAGGATTGGCATCGTGAGGGCGACTTGCGGCGATTGGCTCTCCGACTGCTGGAGGCTCCTGGCCACCAGGAGGCTGAAAAGTTGCTCGGTGCCGCCCAGCTCAACGTCCGCCTTGACTTCGACCGAGTCCCAGCCTTGCATCAGGGGGTAGAGGCATTCGTGGAGGTAGACTGGCTTTTCGGCCTTAAGCCGCTTGGCGAAGTCTTCTCGGGCCGACATCTGGCCGAGCGTCATGTGGCGCATCAGGTCGAGGACGTCGAGGAACGACCAGGTTGAGAACCAGTCGCCGTTGTGATGCACCTCGGCGCGGTCGAGGTCGATAATCCGGCCGACCTGGCGGAGGTAATCCTTCGCGTTCACCGCGACCTGCTCTTCGGTCAACGAGGAGCGGGTCTCGTCGCGGCCGGACGGGTCGCCGACGAGCGCGGTATAGTTGCCGATGATGATGACGGCGGTGTGCCCGAGGTCTTGAAACTGTCGCAGCTTACGGAGCGGCACCGTATGGCCAAGGTGGACGTCGATCCCGGTCGGGTCGATGCCGTACTTGACCCGGAGCGGTACGCCGGAGGCGATCGACCGTTCCAGCTTCTTGCGGAACTCGTCCTCGGGGACGATCGCCTCGACGCCTCGACGGAGGACTTCCCACTGCTCGTCCAGGCTCACTCGACCGGAACTCGACACGCTCATCTCCTCAATCGACAGCCAATCCAACCCACGGGACTCTGATTCTAGGGCAGTTGCCGCCCGCGCAGCAAGGTGGCCGAAGGGACGAGGGATCGTTAAGCTAGCAAGGGTTTAGGTTATGGTCCTATTTGACGGAATGACTTGATGCTCAACCCGTTCACGCCCGCGAAGGTCGCGTTGGGCCTCGTTAATCTCGGTCTACTGTCCGCCATGCTCGCCGCGTGGGCCTGGGTGATCTATCGGCTCGCGACCCGTCAGCGTTTGCTCCCGCCGACTCCACCGCGGTTCGTGCCGTGGGAGGGGAAGGCCGTGCTGGCAGTCTTGCTGACTTATCTGGGCCTCCAGGCGGTCGTGCCGAGCCTCTATATTCAGCTTGTCTTCGCGCCCCAGCCCGGGGTGAAGGTGCGGGCCGGTCCGACGCATCAGCTCCTCGTGATGATCCTCATCAGCCTGCCCTTTCTCGCGCTGGCGTGGGCGATTTTGAGACGATGGAGCGGTGCGAGGGCGACCGACTTCGGGCTCGAACTTCGTCGCGCCCCGATGGAGTTCTTCTACGGCCTGATGGCGTGGCCGATCCTGGCCCCGATCGTGTTCGGGGTAAACTTCGTCGTCCTGAAGCTGTTAAAAACACGAGTTCCGCATCCGATCGAAGACCTCGCCGGTCAGAATCCTAGCCCCCTGACGTGGGGAATGATGTTCTTCGCGGCGGCCATCGTCGCGCCGATCGCGGAAGAATTCCTCTTTCGGGGAGTCTTGCTCGGTTGGCTAAGTCGGGTTGCCACCGGCCGGTCCAAGCCCGGTTTGGTGGTCGTCGACGACCTGGGCGAGCCTGTGGAGACCCCGGTCGCCTTCCTCGGCCTGCGGCTCTTCCTGGCGAACCTGGTCATCTCACTGGTGTTTGCGGCGATGCATGGGCAAATCTGGCCGACGCCGATTCCACTCTTCTTGCTCGCGATGGGCCTCGGATTACTCTACCAACGGACGGGAGGTCTGATCGCGCCGATTGCCCTTCACATGACATTCAACGGTATCTCGACACTCGTTCTCTACCTTGTCACGATGGCCGGAGGTTTGGATGCTCTCAAGCAAGAACTAAAGGCGATCCCGAATGTTGCGCCAAATGCGATCGTCTTGAGTCCTGTCGAAACGACTCGATCTGCTTGCCGGACGTTAAAGCCTCAAAACCAGAATCTGGACGGATTTTCGATGGACACGTTTCCGACCCACTGATACATTTCCAATATTTCGTGTGTCCGAGGTCAAGGAGATCGGCGAACGACATGCCTTGCAAATTGGCCGGTTGGGGTCAAGCGAGGGGCTGAGTCTTCCGATAATGGGTGGACATTTGCTGGCCGACGCATAGTCGGGTCGATTGTCTCGGTTCGAGCTATGACGATCCGCTCGGTCGGCCGCAGATGATGGGTCATCGTGGTCTCGATTGATCGAGGCGGGTGTCAGGATGACGCCCAAAGCCGGGCGGGATGCGAATCCCCTTCGGCTCAATGGATTGAGAACGCGGCCCGAGGCGAACGTCGCCGGGGGCCGTAAACCTTCGGGGAGTTTCCGTCTAATGAGCGCGTCGAATTTCAAAAAGCCCGCACCGATGCACACGAGTTACGAATGGGCGGGCACAGTCGCCCGGATTCAGCGGGGTGCAACCTCCTCACGGGCCGGCCGCCGCTCGGTCCTGCTCGGCATCCTGACTTCGGTCTACGCCAACTCCTCCCGCAGCCGGACCGCCGGCGAGTCTCGCGGCAGCTCCGACCGCGCCTGAACTGGTGCGGTCGAGACATCCCAAATCAAACGAGCCGCCGTTCTTCTCCTCCCCTGGAAGATCGGTGGCTTGCTGCTGCTGCTGCGCAGGTGACCTATGCGGGGCTCGGCCGCTTCACGGCGACTGTTCGCGACCTACCCCGGTTGTGCCGATAGAGCTATTGTGATGGGACCGAAGGCGGAGGATCGATCGTGAGACGCCTTGTCGCGGCCCTAGTGCTGATCGCGACGGTCGCCACGCCGTCGTTTGCGCAGGTGTTCGACCTGATCAGCCTGAAGCATCTCAACCGCAAGCTATCGGGACGGGTCGTCGACTATACCCAGAATCACGGTGCCGACCGGCGGCTGAACTCGCCGATCCTGGGCCGGCCGCGCGACCTCTACGTCTACCTGCCGCCGGGTTATGACCCTTCGACCGCATATCCGTTGATCGTCTTCCTTCACGGTGCCGATGTCGACGAGCACGACTTCCTCGACCCCGGCGACCTCAAGGAACTCGACCGGATGATGAGTCGGGGCGAGATCCCGAGTGCGATCATCGCTGCCCCCGACGGGACCTATGGCGGGACGAACCGGATTACTTCGACCCATTCGCTCTGGGTGAACGGCCTGGGCGGTCGGTTTGAGGACCACATCATCGACGAGGTGATTCCCTTCCTGACCCAAACTTACGCGATCCGCCCCGAACGAGAGGCGCACGCCCTGCTAGGCATCTCGGCCGGCGGCTTCGGCGCGATGGGGCTCGCCTTGAAGCATCGCGACTTCTTCGGCACCGTGGCCACCCTCGCCGGTCCGCTCAACATGCGCTATGACACGCGACAAGGACGTTACGGCGACGACTTCAGCCCCGCGACCTATCGTGATCGGATCGAATACGATCCTGACATGCTCATCGCCCGCTTCTATTTCGGCATCCTCCGCCTTTATGTTAAAAAGTACATAAAACCGGTCTATGGTGCCGGCCCCGACGTGCTCGCCCGGATCGCCCACGATAACCCGGCCGACCTGCTCTCGACGACCTGCCTTCGCCCCGGTGAGTTAGCGATCTTCGTCGACTATCCCGCACTCGACAACTTCAACTTCGACGCCCAGGGCCAATCGTTTGTCTGGCTCGCGGCCCGTCGCGGGGTCGCCGTCGACACCAACCGGGCCCCCCACGCCCATCACGACCTGTTCTATATTGAGGCCGCCGAACCTCGCGCTTACAGGTGGATCGGCCGCCACATCATCCCGCCCTCAAGGCGTTAAATCCTGGGCGATGCCGGTCGTCGATCGCGCATCTCTATCCCCTTTGCGTTCAAGCCGTCCGCCTTGACCGCCTTCCCCCGGCCGGATAGCATCCCGTTTCTAGCCCCGCGACGGTCAACGGAGTGACCCCATGCGCCGACGCCGACCCGCCCTCGAATACGTTGTCTATCTCGCGGTCCGCGTGGTCGTCTGCCTTGCTCAGATGATGAGCGTTGAGCAGTCGTATGGGTTTGCTCGCCTTCTGGCGAGGCTGCTCTATCGGTTCGACAAACGACACCGCAATGTCGGCATGGAGAATTTTCGACTCGCTTTCGGAGACCAATACACCGAGGCCGAGCGTGACGCGATCGTCCGAGGCGTCTATCGTCACTTCTGCATGATGCTCATGGAGATCCTCCACATCCCCAGGAAACTCCACCCGACGACCTGGCGTGACCGGATCACCCTGGTTGGCCATACGAAAGTACTCGATCGCCTGATCGACGGCGGGCCGCTTATCATGCTCACGGGGCACTTCGGCAACTGGGAGATGGCGGGCTATCTCTTCGGAGTCTTCGGGTTCCCGCCGCACTCGGTCGCCCGGACGCTCGACAACCCCTATCTCGACCGCTTCCTCAGGTCGTTTCGCGAGCGCACGGGCCAGAAGATGATCCCCAAGAAGGGGGGATATGACGAGATGCTCGCCGTCCTCCGTTCGGGGGGCGTGCTCTCGTTCCTCGCCGACCAGGATGCGGGCGAGCGCGGGATGTTCGTCGACTTCTTCGGCCGCCCCGCCTCGACCCATAAAGCCATTGCACTGCTGGCGATCGAGCACCAGGCACCCGTTGTCGTCGGTTTTGCGAGGCGGATCGGGCCGGGATTCCGGTATGAGGTCGGCTGCACCGAGTTGATCGATCCTTCGGAGTGGACAGGCACGCCCGACGACGCGCGACTGCTCACCCAGCGTTACACGACGGCACTCGAAGCGAT
>JANXSY010000254.1 GCA_025356435.1 Isosphaeraceae bacterium
CTCTTGCCGAGCGGTTCCTCGCCCGGCGTCATCCAGGCGAGTTTGAATCGGTTCAGATCCCAGAGATGTTGGTGCGTGTCGATGATGGGGATCATGCGGTTCCCAGGCTCCTCGGATTGAGCGTTCCTCGCCAGTCCCACGCCCAAGGCGATCGAACCGGCGGACTGACCCAGAAAATGACGGCGGTCCATGCGTTTCCCCGTCTCTCGATTTTCGAACATCTCGCCAGCGTATGAGGCCTTGAAAGTACCTGCCATCTTAATGCAAGTCGAACCCGACGCAACCGCCCCCGCTCGACTTTTTACGAACTGAGTGCCTGCCTGTTAGCCGCACAACTATCAGGGTTGCATCAGTTTGAGTCGATCGGGGGTTGTTGCAGCCTTGGCCCAACGCTAGAATCGCGTCTCCGCCGAAAGTCCCGATCCTCAGTCCAAATCGATACCCGAATGACCACCCCCGCTACCGACGAGCCTTGGTTTGAGGATGGCCTCGCGTTCACTTGTACCCAGTGCGGGAACTGTTGCACCGGTGCGCCGGGCTTTGTCTGGGTGAACGAAGAGGAAATGAGCAGGATCGCAACCTTTCGCGGCGAGACACTCGAACAATTCTCCATGAAGTTCGTGCGACGGGTCGGGAATCGCTACAGCCTGATCGAGCGGCCAGGTGGCGACTGTATTTTCTGGGACAAGTCCCACGGCTGCACCGTCTACGAAGCGAGGCCTGTCCAGTGTCGGACATGGCCTTTCTGGCCCGAGAATATCGAGTCACCCGACACTTGGAAAGCAGTGACGAAGGTCTGTCCGGGATCGGGCAAGGGACAGTTGTTTTCCGTCGAGGAGATCCGTGCCACTGCGAAGCGGGTCCATACCTCATGAGTCTCGATCCGGCCCAGTTTCGCGAGCCGTTGCTTGCTCTCTACAGCGACCTTGACGAGGAAATCCGACGGCTCGCGCCGGTGTGCGAACTCAGCGGACGTTGTTGTCGATTTGAAGAGTATGGACACACGCTTTTCCTGTCCGCTCCGGAAGCCGCTCTGCTCATCGCCGACGCACCGAGTCCCACTCGACCGCTGGACGACGGCGCGACTTGTCCCTGGCAAGACACACAAGGCCGCTGCTCGGCCCGGGACGCACGACCAATTGGCTGTCGCGTCTATTTCTGCGACCCCCTCTACCAGGATCACGCCCCGTTGGTAAGCGAGGCGTTCATCGGTCGGCTCAAGGCTCTCGTCGAAGCCCTAGAACTCCCGTGGGACTACGCCCCCCTCCACCGCCACCTTCGTCCGTTTTTCGAGGCCGCACCGCAGGGCGACGCGCCTTCGATCAATCTTGTTGTCATGAATGAGATATCAGATTTCGACCGGACCTGAGCATTCCTGAGAGTCTCTTTTTTCAGGGGTCTCCGCCGGTATTGACTTGACACTACTCCAATCTAGGTCTACTTTTGAGCCCATTCGACGCTCGGATCGGGCCGCGACTTCGTCTTCAGGGAGACCGACATCGTGACGAAAAAAGAAATCGTGAAGAAGATCTCGGAGGATATCGGCCTCACCCAGCTCAAGACGAAGGACATCGTTCAGCGTACCCTCGACGCGATCATTCTTACTCTCGTCGAAGAAGGCCGGATTGAACTCCGCAATTTCGGGGTTTTCGAAGTCAAACGGCGGGCTCCTCGCAAAGCACGCAATCCGCGGACTGGGGACAAAGTCTACGTTCCGTCGAAGAACGTGGTCACGTTCAAGCCCGGCAAAGAGATGGAAGAATTGGTACGAAAGATGAATCCGGAAAAACTTCCCCTATTGGAAGACCTCTCCGATGCCGATCTAGAGAGCAACGGACCTGTTCAACCGCTGGCCTGAAACCCGATCGCCCTCACAAGGCGGTCGGGACTCTGGGCCGGTTAGATGACGGGACCCGATCGAGGCGACACGGGTCGTTTTCCCGGGATCAGGCGCGGAGCGCCGCCGGGACGGGGCCGCGCGACGGAGTGTGCGGCCCGACCGATTCGCGAGGCATGTGACGCGGGAGGATCCCCTGAATGCGTAAACCCTTGGCGGCCCTTCTTCTCATGGGGGCGGTCATGGCCTTCAGCGAAGGCTGTGCTCCCGTTCCCCTGCCGCACTATGCGGCCTATCAGCCGAAGCGGGTCGAGCAACTGCTCACCGACTCGGAAAATCTCCGCCTCGGCGGCGACGACTGGGATCGGTTCTGGTTGCTTGACCAGCCTTCCCACCTCACGCCGTTCCGGACTCACGGTGGCGTAGGTCCCTGATCCAGGGATCACGCCCCGCACGAAACACGACACAACACGAAAGCCGACTTCACCAGGAAGTCGGCTTTCGTGTTTTTCGGTCGTGGAAAGGCGCGTTACTTGGTCAGATTCTCAAAGAAATAGAGCCCGCTCTTGCCGGGGCAGACGAGGTCAACGTCGCCATCGCCGTCGATATCGATCGCGGCGATTTCGAGTCCCGTGCCGGCGGTTCCGGGAGGGAAGTCCTTCTGAGCGTTCCGCTTGCTCGGATCGGCGGGGGCGTCCTTCGCGGCTTTGCCCTTGGCGATGATTGAACGATCCCACTTCATCTTGGCTCGATCGAACTTGTAAGAGGCGATGATCGGCGGGGCCACGTCGCCGGGCTCCTTCTCGTGGGCATAGACGCGCTTGCCTGAGATCAACTCGTCGGCCTTGCCGTCGCCGTCGAGGTCAGCCCAGAGCAGAGTATGCACCGACGAAATCTCGTCGTCGATCAGTTCTTTTCTCCACGTCACCTTGCCGTCGGCCGACTTCTCCTGCTTGGCCCAGAACAGGCCGATCGCGTGGCCGTTGCCGTAGATCAGGTCAACGAGGCCGTCGCCGTCGAGGTCGCGGGCGAGAATCTGAATGCCGGTCGAGCCGAGGTTCCAATCGGGGTGCCAGGCCCAGGTCTCATGCTTGGGGTCTGCGGGGGACTCGAACCAGCCGGTCGGGGTGAGGATGTCGAGCTTGCCGTCGCGATTGATGTCGCCAGTCCCGACGCCGTGGCCGAAAGAGCCTTTGACCGACGAAAAGTTGTGTTCCTTGAAGGTCACGCCCCTGCCATTTGGGTTCTTCTCGACCGCGTACCAGACGAGGGCGTTGACGGTGTTCGGCAAGATGTCGCCAACTCCGTCGCCGTCGAGGTCGACCCGGACCGCTGCCTCGCTTGAGCCGGGTAGGCCGATTTCGTGATAGGTCCAGGTCTTCCCCTTCTCGCCGGGGTTCTCGACCCATCCGACGTTCTTGCCGAAATAGGAACAGGTCACGAAGTCGGTATGCCCGTCGCCGTTGACGTCGAGCGGGATGTTCGCGAAATCATTCGTGTAGGTGCCAATCTGCTCGACCTTCCGCACTGGGAACGGCTTCCAGTTGGGAGCCTGATACCAGGTGTCGCCGGAGACGATGTCGATCTTGCCGTCGTTGTCGACGTCGAGGGCACCAGCCGCCTCGAAGATGCTCTTGGGGTTGATGTCGTGTTTCTTCCACTTCACGTCCGCTGCGGTCGCGACGAGCGGAGAGAACAGCACCACGAGGGCGGCCAGTTGGGAGCGGGTCGGTGTCATGCGTCGGCGTCCTGTCGGACGGG
>JANXSY010000271.1 GCA_025356435.1 Isosphaeraceae bacterium
AAGTCTCCGGCGTCGTGGAAGACGGGATCGCGATTGTTGCCACGACTCAGGGCGTGGAAAACCAGGCCGTCATCGTTTGGTCGAAGTGAACGTCCCATGCCCCGACGTTAACCGACCGGGGAACTCAATCCAAGCGATAAATGATAATTGACACCATTTTCCACGCCAACAGGCCATCGCCGACGCCTGGAACCAGGCGATCGACGACGCGGGCACGACCGAATCCGATTCCGACGCGCAGGCCAACGACATCGCCGCTCACACCATCGACGCCGCCGACGAGCAGGACGTCCTCTCCGAGGAGGCCGCCGCCGTCACGCAGACCAACACCGACGAGTCCGCGTCATCCGACTACGCGATTGCGCAAGCGAACGCTTACACCACGGCGGTGTCCGACTAGGCGTCGAAGTCCGACGACCCCTACGGCCAGTTGCAAGCCGCGCTGCTCGCCTCCGATGTGGCGCGGTTCTCGGCCGAGTCGCCGCTGTACGTCGCCTACGACGTGACGCTGAATACCGCCGCGACCACCTGGGAATCGACCGTCGCCCCCGCCGCGCAGGGAGCCGGCGACACCGACGCGGGCAAGACCTACGTCACCACCGTCGCCCCCGCCGCCCAGGCCGAGGCCGATGCGATTTCTGCCGATGCACTGAGGTTCGCCGGTGCGGTGATCCCCGCCGCCGCGAAGGCGAACGACGCGGGTGCGGACAATCAGTTGGCCGATGACGCGGTTATGAACGATAAGTTGGCCTATGCGAAGGCGGTCGGGACCGCGTTGCAGTCGGCCTATGACAATCTCTCCGCCGATGCGCTGGGGTTTGTCAACTCGGTGGCGACGGCGTTTCAATCGGCCGTCGGCAGCGTGGCGAAAGATGCCGTCAAGACCACGGCCTTGGCGACCCAGCAAGCGGTTGACAATCGCGTCGATGTCGCCAAGTCGCAGATTAAGGCCGATGGTGCCGCATTGACTTCGTTGACGGCCCACGGGTTTGGGAGGATCACGGAGCAACGAGGCGCGACTAGGGCGGAAGGTCTCGGCTATGGTCGTTCGGTCGACAGCGTCATCGGATTCGTCCTCAACATATGGTCCTCACTGGCGAGAAGGGCCATCTCGAACGCAGCCCCGACAACTCCATCCAGCCCTGTGGCCCCGCCAGTTCATGGTGGCCATCCGATCGGGGGAGGCACCCAAGCCGATCCCTCGCCCTACCAAAAGGTCGCTGGCCAAGTTCAAGAAGTCGGGCGTAGGACGTCTTTAGGCGCTGATCCAGCTTCGGGACGGTATCGATGACTCGAGGAGCAAGCTGCCGTACGACTCGAATTGAAGACCGGCGCGCTTCATCGCGATCCTTCTGGCACTGGCGACTGGCTCGACGCAGCAGGGCGCAGTTACGATGCAGTGGGACCTGTGCCGACCGGGCGGTTCCATCTCGGCTCATTCAACCGACAGATCGATAGGCATCTGCTGAAACAAGGTCTCGATCGAATTGTCATTGATGTGTCGGGGCTTTCGCAAGCTGAGCGAAATTATGTATTATCATATATCGTTAGCCTGTCACCATGAGCTTAAAAGCGTATCATCATTCAGCATTTAAGAGCAACACTACATGTCGGGATCTCGCGAACTTCCTGACGAACTCTGTTGGATGCCAGCAGGCTGGGTCTACGATGACGTTCTCGATCGCTTGGCCCAAGAACTCGAAACGGAACTGCCCGCGATATCGCATATGTTATTGCAGGCAAAACCCGAAACCAATGGAGGATATCTGGATTTGATACACATTAGCGTGGACGAACTTTTAGCTCTGGAGCGAGCTGCCGAGAGGGCGTACGAGCGTCTCGAAATGGACGGTCCTTCTTGCTTCTCTGTGCCTAGCTTCTATGCCGGTCTCGCCTCACAATTCTAAACGCTAAAGGCTATGCTCCTTGATATCCTTCGTAATAAAGGATGTTGCTAAAAGGAGACTAAGGGAACATCTATTTGTCATGGGGATTTGGGAATTTTGGCCAATCCCCCGATGATGGCCTTTCCCACCGCCGACGCCGCGCTGGCCGCCTACAACACGGCCTTGAACGACCCGAACGCGACCCAGGATCGCGTCAACGCCGTATTCGGTGTCTATATTACTGGGATCGCGGGCGACGCAGCGGCCCATCTCAATGGAAAGGCCGCCGTCTACGAGGGCGGGGGAAAAGGGGACATTCCTGAATGGCATGAACTTATGCGACTAGACCGAATCCCAGTAAGCGGTTGCGGAGGACAGCGCGAGGCTCTTTCATCAAAGGGAACTGCTTCGGCCCACGTTTCCGAACTCGGGGCTCGACTCGATCAGGACGATCGGGATTGATCCGAATTCGACTCACATTCCCACCCACGCTGTCGAGGCTCGGGGCGGGAGGCTGCGAGTCTGCTCCAGGGCCAGTCCTCGGCACGGGCGAGAGAGTGGCCCGCACCGCCCGTTGCCCAATCCTCCCAGATAACGTCCGGAAATAGCAGTGTGTCCCTTCGATTTGCGCGGATAGAACCATGATCGCATACCAGTCGAACGAGAAGATAAACAATCGATTTTGACCACCTCGGGTTAACCGTCTGATCGCCGGTCGGTAGCCCTCGAACTGCCAAACGTCCGTGGCAAATTCGTCTGGGTTTCATTTTGTTCCCGGTTCGACGGTCGAGCGGGACCAGGGCTCGAAGACCTGGTCGTCTTGCAAAATGAGAGAGTCGTCGGTCCCAAAGAAAATATCGAAGACCCTTGACTCAGCGGGAGCCCCCTATACAACAACGTCGGGTAAGCATTTGACATCATCAACGGAGCATTGAATCAACATGGCAGACATTGTCGCAACAGCGATCGGTGCCGGGCAATTCAACACCCTCGTCGCCGCCGTGAAGGCCGCCGGGCTCGTGGAGACCCTTCAGGGACCGGGGCCGTTCACGGTCTTCGCGCCGACCGATGAAGCCTTTGCTCATCTTCCCGCAGGGACGGTCGACACACTCCTGAAGCCGGAAAACAAGGACAAATTGGTCGCCGTGTTGACCTACCACGTCGTGTCGGGCAAGGTCATGGCCTCTGATGTAGTAGGCCTGACCGAGGCTCCGACCGTTCAAGGTCAGAAGGTCCATATTGACGCCAAGAACGGTGTCAAGGTCAACACTGCCAATGTGATCAAGACAGACATCGTGTGCGATAACGGTGTCATCCACGTCATCGACGCGGTGCTTCTGCCCAAGTAACCCGGTGCATGAAGCGGGGCGTGAAGGGGACATTCCTATTTCTCAGGGTATTTGCGTCATTTGGGTGATGGACTACCCCACGACCTGATAGAAAGCCGGTCTGAGTTCCCCTTCTCGACCCTGAATGACCGCCGCGCCCGCGAACGAATCGCGCAATGATGACATCAGCAAATCCGGAATTAATGCATTGTTTCTTATCGAAATGATGTGTTGATACCGGATTGTTGTCTTTCGAACCTTTTGCGAGGTCGAGCAGGACGATTTCGGAGTCGACTGGCATCCCGCTCGTCTCTGTCCCGAAGTTCGCGGCTTGAGAGGCTTCCAGGCCGACTCGATCTATCCGGAGGGCGTCGGGACTAGGGCTCGGGCGACCGACGGACGTGGGCAATTCCCGATCGGCGGGGCGTCGGATAGGATAGGTGGGCAAGGGACTCGCTGGCCTCCGCGATCGTCTGGAGGATCCGGCCGAGCCCGACTGAGGACGGATGACCATGTCGACCACTCGCCGACGATTCATGATCCAGGGAACCGCTGTCGTCGGGCTGGGGCTCGCGAGGAGCCGCACCGCCCGCTCGGCCGATGCGCCAACCTCCGACGAACTGACCGCCAGGGCGGTCGCCTTCCTCAAGCCCCGCCAGGATGATAAGGGGGCGTGGTCGGCCCAGCGGGGTCCAGGGATCACCGGGCTGGTCGTCACCGCCCTGCTCCGCTCGAAGCGAGTCACCCCGACCGACCCGGCAATCGCCAAGGGGCTGTCGTATCTCGAATCGTTCCTATCGCCCAAGGGGGGCCTGGCTGAGGGGCCGCAGTCAAACTATGTGACCGCGATCGCGATGATGGCCTTCCACGAGGCGAACACCAGGGGCCAATACACCGCCCAGATCAAAGCTGCTCAGGGCTATTTGAAGGGCCTCCAGTGGGACGAGAGCGAAGGCAAGGGGAAGGATGACCCCTACTACGGGGGCGCGGGGTATGGCGGCAGCAGTCGGCCCGACCTCTCGAACACCTCGTTCTTCATTGATGCCCTCCGCGAGACCGGCCTCCCGGCTGACGACGAGGGGCTCAAAAAAGCCCTGCTGTTCGTCTCCCGTTGCCAGAACCGCAAGAGCGAGTTCAACGACCAGCCCTGGGCCGACAAGGTCAACGACGGCGGCTTCATCTACACCACGGCCGCCGGCGGCGTGAGCATGGCGATCGACCCCAAACTGCCCAATGGAGGGATGCGCTCTTATGCGAGCATGACTTATGCCGGCCTCAAGAGCATGATCCACGCCGGCCTCTCCCCTGACGACCCCCGCGTCAAGGCCGCGCTCGACTTCGTGCGTGCCCACTACACCCTCGACGAGAATCCCGGCCTCGGTCAGATCGGCCTTTATTACTACTACCAGACCTTCGCCAAGGCCCTCGCCCTCGTCGGCCAGCCGATCCTTGTCGACGCCTCGGGCACCTCGCACGACTGGCGGGCCGAGCTGGTTGCCGCGCTCGCCAAGCGTCAGCTCTCCGAAGGAGCCTGGGTCAACAAGGCCGACCGCTTCATGGAAGGCGACTCCAACCTTGTCACCTCCTATGGCCTGCTCGCCTTGGCCTACGCCCGTCCGAAATAAGGAGGCTCCTTGTTGTCGACAGGCCTGACCATCAAGCCGACTCCGATCCCAAGCCAGCAGGGCCAACCGGCCCTGCTCCACTCGGGAGATCGCCTCGATCAGCCGACGTTTCACCGGCTCAACGAGGCCACTCCCGAGGGCTTTAAGGCCGAACCCATCGACGGGAGAGCGATCGTCGCATCTCCGGTCGGCTTTAGTCATGGCTATGAGCAAGCGAAGATCATGGCATGGCTTTCGCGATATTGGGCCGAAACGCCTGGCTCGATCCGAAGCTCGGAGGGCGGACGAATATCGAGGGGAATTCGGTCTCCGGACCGCCCGAATTGGTCGTCGAAATCTCCTATTCGAGCTGGTCCGTTGACCTCAACGACAAGCTTCGCACCTACGAAGCGGCCGGTGTCCGCGAGTATCTCGTCGTCGACGTTCACGGCGAGATCCTCCACTGGTTCCTCTCGAACGATGGCCGATTTGGGCCGATGATCGCGGGAGAGTCGGAGTTGCTCCGATCGATAACCTTCCCCCGCCTGTGGATCGACCCGGCGGTCTTCTTTCGTGCGACGATCAGCCGCGTCCTCGACGCCCTGAATCGCGGACTTGAGCACGCCGCGTTCGTGACGAAGCTCGAAGCTGCAGGCTGTACCGGCCCGTTTTCTCAGAAATCCCACGAGGGCAACCGCTTCGACGCGGCCCTTCGGATCGACCCGGCGCGAGAACGGAAGCCGCGAACCGAGAATCACGACATCATCGGCCCGCCCGAGCTGGCGATTGAGCACGGAGCGGATTCTCCCAGCGCGTCCTATCCGATCTAGATGCGATCGGGTACTCTGACGACCGCAATTCACGTCCTCGCGAATCCGTCGAATGAATCTGCGTCTTCTTCATGGGGTGAGCCCTTGACCGCTCGCTTGCGATGCCTCATCGTCTTTGCGCTGACGATCCTCTCGCCGTGTCTCGCTTTCGGGCAGAAGCCGCCCGGTTCCTGGGTCGGTCAGAAGATCGTGGCGAAGGAGCAGTGTCCGCTGATGGTGGGGGTGACGGTCGTCGATAACGGGGTCAGGCACCGAATTTACACGGTCGAGAAGGCCGACGGCGATCGGCTCTGGCTCGTCGCGCCCGGCGCTCCCTCGGGATGGATGCACTCTTCGAAGGTGGTTCCCTTTAATGATGCCATCGACTACTTCAATACTCAGATCCACGACCACCCAAAGTCAGCCCACGCCTACCTG
>JANXSY010000278.1 GCA_025356435.1 Isosphaeraceae bacterium
GCGCGAAGACGCCGACAAGGCCGAGGCCGACGTCGCCGTGACCGACGCCATGATCCAGGAATCGAAGGAAAACCAGGCGGTGGCGATCGCCGACCTGGACTTGGCCAAGAACACCCTCGCCGAGCACACGATCCGCGCCCCGTTCGCGGGCGTCATCATGAAGCGGCTCAAGAATCCGGGCGAGAGCGTGAAGTCGAACGAGCCGGTCGTCGAACTCGGCAACCTCGACAAGCTTCGCGTCTTCGCATTCGTTCCGCTCGAGACTTCGTTCCGGCTCAGCGAAGGGGCGGAAGTCGAGTTCCAACTGACTGTCCGCGGCAAGCGTGGCGGTTCGATGCCGATCGAACAGAAGAAGTTTCCGGGTGTGATTTCTTTCATCGACCCCCAGGTGCAGCCGCAGGTCGAGACCGAAATCCGCATCTATGCCGACTTCGAGAACGAAGCCCACGAGCTGAAGCCCGGCATGAAGGGGACGCTGACGCTCTTCCTCAACCCGCCGGGCGCGGCCCCGGCCCGTAAGCGTGCGACAGCCGCGAGTCGCTAGGCCGCACCGGTCGCAGCCATTCCAGAGCAGGTCGTACCGACGGGCGGAGTCGAACTACCCGCATTGCCCCGCCGATGACCAGACAACTGACCCGGGTCCCGTAATGGGGCTCTGGTCCGAGGCCGCCTTGACGGAGTGGCGGCCTCGGACCGGACGCCCGACCTCGACACCCGCCCACGAGCCCGCCCCGGACATTCTCCCTCGTCGAGGACGACAGACCGATGAGCTCCGCCCCCTCACTGACGCCCTCGACACCCGCCGGGCAGGCCGCCGAACACCTGGTGGTGAAGCTTCGCCCCGACCTGATCGTCCAGCCTCAGTTTTACGAGGGGATGACCCACTATGTCATCAAAGACCCGATCGCGCTGAAGTATTTTCGGTTCAAGATCGAGGAGTATTATCTCCTCCAGCAGTTCGACGGAAAGCAGAATCTCCAGGACGTCAAGCGGGCCTTCGAGCGGAAATATCGGCCCCAGACGATCTCGGTCGACGACCTGATCCGGTTCGTCGCCCAGCTCCATGAGGCGGGGATCGCGCAGGTTGATAGCCCCGACCAGGCGCAGGTCTTCATCCGCCGCCGCAAGAAGCGGATGTGGAAGAAGCTCTGGCAGTTCTTCGCGAACATCCTCTACATCAAGATCCCGATCATCGACCCCGAGCGTCTGCTCGAACGGATGTATCCCTGGTTTCGCTGGATCTTCACGCGAACGTTCGTCGCCATCAGTTGCGGGATGATGCTCGCGGCGATCACGCTCGTTGTGAGCCAGTGGAGCACCTTCAGCGGCCGTTTGCCCGACTTCCAGAGCTTCTTCAACTGGCGGACAATCGTCTACTTCTGGTGCAGCCTGGCGATCATCAAGGTGATCCACGAGTTCGGCCACGGACTGACCGCCAAGCACTTCGGCGGCGAAGTCCACGAGATGGGCATGCTCTTTCTCGTGCTCACCCCCGCACTTTATTGCGACGTGACCGATAGCTGGCTTCTGCCCAACAAGTGGAAACGGATCTGGATCTCGGCGGCGGGCATCTTCGTCGAGTGCTTCCTCGCCAGCATCGCGACGTTCGTCTGGTGGAACACCGAGCAGGGGCTCTTGAATAGCCTCTGTCTAGCAACGATGTTCATCTGTTCTGTGAATACAATTCTTTTCAATGCAAATCCGTTGCTGCGATATGACGGCTACTATGTCATGTCGGACTATCTGGAAATCCCCAACCTCCGGGTCAAGAGCACGCAGTTCTTTGGCTATCTGTTCCAGGAAAAAGTGCTCGGCCTGGAAATTCCCGTTCAGAGCTATATGCCGAAGGCTCGCAGGTCTCTGTTCGTGATCTATGCGATCGCGAGCTACATGTATCGCTGGGTCGTGACGTTCGGCATCCTCTTCTTCCTCTACCAGTTCCTCAAGCCCTACAAGCTCGGTTCGATCAGCGCGATCCTCGCGATCGGCTCGTTGGTCCCGCTCGTGGCAATGCCCGGCTATCAGATCATCAAGTTCATCAAGACCCCCGGGAGGATGCGCAAGGTGAAAAAAGTTCGCGCCGGCCTGTCCATCGCGGCGTTTGTCGCCGTGGTCACGGGGGTCATGCTCATCCCGACTCCGCTGCGGGTGCAGGGGACGCTCGTCCTTGAGGAAGCGAAGCCCGACAAGATCTACGCCGAGGTTCCTGGCCGCTTGGTCGACCTCTATGTTCGCGACGGCGACTACGTCAAGAAGGGCCAGAAGATCGCGTCGCTCTCGAACCCTGACAAGCAACGCGAGCGGCTCGAGCTGGTCGAGAAGCATGACACCAGCTTTGTGAAGGCCCTCTGGTTCGGCTACGGGTCGGACAACCGCGCCCAGCAGCTCCAGCATGAGCAGGCAGCCCGCGACCTCGAACCGGCAATCGACAAGGTCAACGACCAGATCGCCGGCTTGATCTTGGTCGCATCCCGCGACGGCAGGGTGATCGGCGTCCCCCCCAAGGAGTCCAAGGGCCAGTGGGTGAAGCCCGGCAAGCCCTTCTGCTCGATTTCTGACCCCACAAAGCTCGAAGCACATGTGATCCTCGACCAGTCCGACATTGACCTCATCAACAGTCAGGGCAAGGACAAGGCCCGCGCCTGGCTGAAGATTTACGGGACCTCCGAGACGACTTGGAAAAGCCACGTCGCCGAGATCGCGACGCGGAACCGCGAGGAGATCCCGCCCGAGCTCTCGAACGCCGCTGGCGGCGAGATCGCGACCAAGCAGGATCAGAAGACCGGCCAGTCCAAGCCAATCACCGCCATGTATGAAGTTGTCATCCCAATCGACAACAGTGGCCTCCTCCTCCAACCTAGCCTTCGAGGCTTCGCCAAGATCGACGGCGGCACCCACTCGCTTGGCTGGTGGCTCTGGCGGCTGATCGCCAAGACGTTCCACTTCACGCTCTGATCGGAAACGGTCGAGCTGCGAACTCACCAACGGCCCGCCCGCTGGATCATCGATCCGGCGGGCGGGCCGTGGTCGTTCGAACCGATGGACGCAGGATCGGGCAGGGCAGACTTCGCGTCTACAGAGCCTTTGTCAACGAGACGGTGAGAAGTGTTGCGTCGTAGTCCCGTCTCGCCTTGGGAGAAGGGACTATGGACTGTCTCGACTCAAGAGCGGACGACGCACGATGCCCCTACTCCGCCGCCTCCGCTTGATGGCCGGGGCATTCATTCGTGGAGGCTTCGGCGTTCCGCGTGGTGTACCGAACCGATTCGGCTGTTTGGGACCGGCCCTTATAGAAGGCTGCCACGAACAAAGGGGGCCAGCCCTCCGATACCGATCCCTGGCTCGAACGCGGGTTCGAACGAAAACCGGCCGTCCTACGTGGGTAGGACGGCCGGTCGGGCTTCGTTAGATCAACGCAGTGTGAAGCGTTTACCACTTCTTGAAGGCGTTGCCGATCGACTGGAAGAAGGTGTTGAACAGCCCGTTGCTCTTCGCCTTCGGGGCCACATACCTGACGGGCGGGGCCGCCTGGCTCGGAGCCACGACGTTCGATGCCGGGGCAGTCGCGGCTGGGACGGTGGCGGCTGCGGCGTTCGGTGTGACAGGGAGGAGCGTCGTGGCGTTCGTCGAGGGGGGTGCGATCAGGTTGTTGGTCAGGGGGACCGGAGTCGTTGCCGACCCGGCACCGCTCGACGGGGCCAAATTACCCTGGGGGGTTGGCGATCCGGGGTTCAGAATGGACGTCAGCTGGTTGAGCAGCGGGCTCTGCGATGAGGTCGTGGGTGAAGTCGGAGCTGCCGTGACCGGAGCCACGGTCGAGGTCGGCGTTGTGGGCAAAGACACGTTAACCGTAGACCCGATCGGCGTCGGGGTGGTGGTCGAATTCGTGGTGGTCTTGGGGGCCACGGGCGAGTTCGTGGTGGTGACCGAAGTCTTCACCGCGTCGAACAGGGTGTAAACCGGGAAGAAGTTTCCGTTCGGCGTTTGATTCCTCTGGACGCCAAAGCCGGCGGGCGAGATGCCTCGGTACTTCGCGACCGCGCTCTTGGGGACAAACTGGTAGCTCGGCTGGATGTGTTGCAGGGCCGCGTAGTTGCGATTGGCGACCGGGTCAAGCAGGTAGTGGATGATCGACGAACGCTGGCGATCGACGATCGTGAAGGCGGTCGGTGACGGCAGCAGCGTGTGGGCGAGCGCCTTGAGGTCGCCGATCGACACGACCCCGGTGAGCGAGCCGTGCGCGGCGTAGTCAAAGAAGTTGAACCGACGCTGGAGCACATCGGGCTGGTCGGGCTGCTCGCCGACGAGGGTGAAGCTGTTGCTGGCGATGCGGGCAGTGCCGCCGAGGAGTCGGGCCATCGCCCCGGCCTCGGCGAGGCCCATCGCCTTCGAGTTGTCGACGAAGTTCTGGATCTCTTGGGCGGTAATCAGGCCGTTGCGGTTGGTGTCGATGATGCTGAAGGTGTTGTGCTTGAGGAGATACTGGATCGCCATCTGACCTTCGATGGCCGCGACCGCGTTCGAGACGCTGATCCGCGAATAATTCGTCGGCACCGTGCTCCCGAGCGGGAGTTGCGGGGTCGACTGCGTCAGGCCGCTGTTCGTGTCGGCGATAGGCACCGAGGTCCACTGAAGGATCGAGTTGATGCCGTCGGGGTTGTTATACGGCGCGAGGTTCTTGAAGGCGCGGGGGCCGAAGTTCAGGACCGATGAGCTGACCGGCTGGTTGAGATAGGCGTCAGCCGTCGTGCCGGTCAGGTTCAGGTTGGTCCAGTACTGGAGGGCCGAGCTGACCAGGGCGAACGACCCGGTCACGATCGCCGAGGAGAGCGAGGTCCCGCCCTGCTGGAATGCGTTGTTCTCGCCGCCGTTGCCAGCAAAGGTCCGTCGGAAGGTCGGGATGTCGATCGACGGGGCGGCGTAGTCGGTCGTGACGCCACGATTGGCCGCCGCGAGGATCTCGTCGGAGAAGAGCGTCAGGGCCGCGTTGGTCGCGATTGAAGTTGCTGTGGTGCCGCCGCCGGTGCCACCCTGGCCACCTGTGCCGCCGGTGCCTCCGGTAGTGCCACCCGTGAAGGGCACATTCCCGGCGGTCAAAGCCCCGAGGTTGCTGGTCGAGAGGGTGCCGGATGTGGTCGCCGTCGCCCCGGTCGTCCCACCACCCGGAACCAAGCCGAAGAGCAGAATCGGGCCGTTGTTGCCCTGGAAGACGCCCTGGGTCGGGTTGGTCGGCGGCGTGTCTGGTCCGCCGACGAACGGGAAGGGGATCGTGCCGGTGACCGAAGTCACCTCATTGAGGATCGCGGGGAGGACCATTCCCTGGGTGTCGCCGACGGCCGTGTTCTGCGAATTGTCGACGCCGCCCGGGGTCGTGCCCGTGGTGTTCGTGCCGTTACCGCCTTGGCCACCCGTGCCACCGGTCCCAGTCGTCGAAGCTCCTGCTCCGAACGGGGCACCGAACTGGCCGGCGGCGGCGATCGGAGCGATGCCGCGTTTCCGCAAGACCGCCATCTGGTTCTTGAGCGAGATGATGATTTGCGAGAACTGACGGAAGGCCGCGCCTTCGGAGTTGAATGTGTTGGTCGAGCCGAAGCCCAGGTTGGTCGCGATCACGCGGTTATACACCGAGGGACGCACCGGGTCTTTGACGTAAGGATGCTTGGCGACATAGTCGAGCGACTGGTAGACGAACTGGTTGGTCGAGACAGCGTTGGAGGACGCCGTGACGGTCGTCGCGTTGTTGCCGCCGGTGCCGCCGGTGCCGCCGGTGCCGCCGGTGCCGCCGGTGGTGGTTGACGTCGAGGCCCCGGCAAGGAACGGGGCGAAGATGTTGATCGGCACGATTGTCGTTTGGGGGACGAACTGGGCGATCACGCCGGCGACGAGGGTTCCGTGACCGTCGTTGGTCGTGGGAAGGCCCGTGCCGCTCCTACCGTTGGTATTGTTGCCCGTGCCGCCGCCGGTCCCGCCGGTCGTCGTCCCACCGAAGTTCGCGGTATCGGTGTTGCCCGGGCCGCCGGTGAATAGGTTCGTGCCGGTGGTAACGCGGCCCCGGAAGTTGGGATTGTTGGCGTCGACGCCGGAGTCGATCACCGCGACGGCGCTGTTCTGGCCGGTGTAGGGGACGCCCAGGGTCCGGAGGTCGTTGAGGCCGACGATCGAACCCGAGGTCGATCCGGCGAGGCTGGCCACGGTCTTGAACTGCCAGATGCCGTCGTTGTCGGCGACGTAGAGCGTCGTGCCGTCGGCCGAGAAGGTAATGCTCAGGCTCGACTGGATGAAGCTCGACGAATCGTAGTTACCCGAGGTATTAAATCCTTCGGCGAAGTTGGTGACGACGCCCGCCGGGGTGATCCGGACAATTCGCCCGCCGAGATTGCCGCCGGGGGGCAAGAACGAGACCCCGTTCACGCCACCATTCGTCACCGTTGTCGTGCCCGCGCCCTGGACCGGGACGAGGGTCGGAGTCGTCGCGGCGGGAGCGGTCACGCTAACCGAGAGGCCCGACGCGAGGTCGGCGACGAAGAGACTGCCCGCGAACGCCAGGGTGCCAATCGCAAGCCCGCCGGTGGTCGCGGCCGTCGTGCCACCTGTGCCTCCGACGCCCCCTGTCGTACCGCCAGTTCCGGTCGTTGTGGCTGTAGTGAGGGTGAGGCCCTGCGAGAAGTAGCCGTAGTAGTCGAACGCGGCATCTTCGAATCGGCGGAAGTTCGTCGAGATCGCGGGTGTCCGGTCGACGACGCCCGACGTGACGTCAGTGATCGCCGGGAAGACGCCATTATTGATCAGGAACTCGCCGTTGAGCCCCTGCACGCCGCTGAGGCCGGTCTGCTGAGGAATGCCCCCGGCCGACGGGGTGCCGAAGTCGGTGAAGGTCGAGTATACCGGCGAGAGATAGTCGATGTTGGACGAGACCAGCGCTGTCTGCGGACCTTCGGAGAGGGCGGTCTGCGAGATGCCGAACGGTAGGCTCGCCGTGACGTTCTGGCCCGGGCGATACTGGTTGGCGTTGAAGAAGAAGGCCGAGAAGGTCGTCGCCGAGTTCGTGCTCGCACCGCTGCCGCTGCCGACGAAGAGGCCACGGAGGAAGCTTTGCTGCTCGGTCGGCGGGACGAGGATCGCGGTCGGGTTGCTGGTGAACCGCAACGCAGCGGCACCGTCGTTGAAGTTCGCGAAGGCCCCCATGAAGGTGCCGTCGGGGGCAACCCGGTAGACCACGTTCTTGTTCGGGTCGCTGCGATCGACCGACGAGACAAACAACGATGCCTTGCCGTCGAAATAGCCCTCGGGGTCGAACGCGAGGTCATACCAGTTGACCAGCCCGCTCGCCGCGCTCACGGAGTTGGCGGCTGTCGCCCCGGTGCCGGGTTCGAGCTGGTTGACCAGCGAATTGAGGTCAAAGAAGACCGACGCCTTGCCGGTGGCGGGATCGACGCGATAGATCACGCCCGGCCGGTTGATCGCCCCGGCGTTACCTCCGGCACCACGCGAGATCGCATAGACGCCGCCGCCGAACGCGCCACCTTGACCGGCCCGGATTCGGACGATGTCGCCACCAAAGTCCGTCGAGGGGGCAAATTGCGACACCGAGACCAACGGGGCGGCGCTCGGGAAGCCCGCCGTGGTGGTGGTCGTAGTCGTAGCGGCGGTGGTTATGGTGACCGGACCGGTGATCGAGGTGCCCGTCGTCACGGTCGTGCCGAGGGTCGCTGTGCGTGGAGCGAGCGGGAGGAACGGTGCCAGGAGCTGGCGTTCCTCTAGCGGGGTGACGCGATCGATCCGTAGGGTGGTCCGCCGCCGCCGCGCTGCGGGGCCACGGGTCCTGGGTCGGGATGGTTGAGACATTCCGTTATCTCCTAAACCTATGACTCGTCCGTCCTGGACCGAGGCCGTGATACCCGTCGATCCTCAATACCGGCGCTCGACGTTCAGCCGAAAACCGGGAATATCCCACCGACCGTCGGAACGGCAGGCGCAGAATATTCGTTACCGTTAGAATCGGTCGGAAGATAGGGGTGAGATGAACGAAAGTCCGGGAGGTTTCGGTTGGCGGCAAAATAGGAGTCTTGCGGGCTCTGTCGGGACAATCGATCGTGACGGAAATACGGGAAAGGGCCGGAGGATCTCCCCCGGCCCACCGCCGACTTACCGATATTTGGACCGTCCGACTCACTCGGGGCGCGGATTCGCGGCGCGGCGACGGACGTCGAGTTCGATCGAGCCGAACGTGCCTTCGTGGCGCTGGATGGTCATCCCGAGCGCGGTGAGAAGCCGTTTGGCGGTGTAGAAGTTCATTACGATCCGCTCGTTCGCCTTTACGTCCTGGCGACCGGTCGCGAACGGCTGTGGGTTGAGGCCGAAGTCGAGGATGACCTCTTCCGGCGTCGCCGTGACCCGGCAGAAGTTGGAGTACGACGGCGACGTGCTGGAGTCGTCGACGAAGACTTCCGTCTGCTGTTGAACCTGGGGCTGCTGCGTCTGCTCGCCGGCGTCTTTCTCGCTCATCTCGTTCTCCTTATAAGGTGTCTCAACGGTCCCTCTCCGTCAGGGACGCCGAAATCACCTTACGCGAGGAGTCGATTTTAGGGAACGGAGTTCTTCGACCGGATCGTCCCTTCAGACCGCCTTACCGCATCGCATTGCTCGGTCAACGGGCGAGTTCCTGAAGTCTGGACTCGAAAAGCCGGTCAATCTCTGCGAACGTCCGGGATGAGGCCCCATTCTGGGCGAGGACAAAGGCCCTGGCCGTGGCACCTCGAGTTGCCGCCGCCTCCGGCTCGTCGAGGTCTTCGAGTAGGGCGCGAGTCAACTCGTCAGCGTCGGCGACCCGGCGGGCCCCGTCGCGATACAGGAGCTGCTCAACCGTCTCACGGAAGTTGCCGGTGTGGGGGCCGAACAGGACCGACGCCCCAAAGGCGGCCGGCTCCATCATATTCTGCCCGCCTCGGCCGGCGTACAAGCTGCCCCCGACGAAGGCGACGTCGGCCAGGCCCCAGACTGCCCCTAACTCGCCGAGGGAGTCGACAAGGATCACGGCGGGAGGCTCGCCCTGCCAGGCCGACGCATCGGCCCGACTCCGACGGACGACTCGCTCACCTTGAGCGACCAGGAATTCCGCGACCTGAGCGAAGCGTTCGGCGTGACGGGGGACGAGCACGAGTCTGAGGCCAGGATGTGTCGCCCTGGCGCGCCGATACGAAGCAAGGGCGGCGGCCTCTTCGCCCTCCATTGTGCTCCCGGCCACGAAGACGATTTCGGACGATGTCAGCCCGAGGGCCTTGCGGAGTTCGAGCGTTTTGACGTTGCCCCGATTCGCTTCGAGGCCGTCGAACTTGACCGACCCGGTCACGCGGATCTTGGTGCGGGGGACGCCGAGGTCGGCAAAGCGATCCGCGTATTCCTCGGTCTGGACGGCAACGCTATCGAGACGACGGAACGTTTTGCCCAGCGGCCCGCGCAACCTTCGATAGCCCTTGTGACTCTGCACGCTGAGCCGGCCATTCACGATCGCAACCCGTCCCCCCGCCTGCTTCACCGATCGGACCAGGTTCGGCCAGACTTCCAGCTCGACCAGGGCCAGGATCGTTGGCCTGATCCGGGCGACAGCTCGATGGGTTGCCCACGAGAAGTCGAACGGGGCGTAGAAGGTGATCAGGTCGGGATAGGTCTTCCGGGCCACTTCGAGGCCAGTTGAGGTCGTTGCAGAGACGACGATCTCCCAGCCGGGCCGTCTGCGGGCGAATTCGGCGATCAACGGCCGAAGGAGCAAGACTTCGCCGACGCTAACCGCGTGGAACCATAGACACGGGCGGTCATCAGCGCGGTGGGGAGCCCGACCGACGAGCTTCTCGACCCAGCCTTCGCGATACTTGCCCGTCTTCCAGGCACGGAACGCGATCAGGGGCGAGAGCACGGCGAGCAGTCCGAGGTATATCAGGTTGAGCACGATCGGCATCGGGAATCCTTCCCCTCGGGATGTCTCAATCTCCCGGCCCTTTATGCAACGTCCATGCCCTGCTCAGCGATTTGGCAGCCCTACGCTCGGCCGAGGGTCGACATGACGGCCGGATCGCGCTGGGGTTTTGTGTCGGCGTTCTCTGCCAACGATGATCTAATACTCTATCGTCAAAAGACTTGTCTCGATTCAACGCAAAATCTCCCGTCCGAATCGGGAGATTTTGGCGAACCGTCAGGATTCGGATGAATTGTCTCTGAGCACGAGTCAGGCCCGACCGATTCAGAAGAGATCGGCAGGACCTTCCTTCCTCATGCAGCAAGCTTTGAATTTTTTACCCGATCCGCAGGGACAAGCGTCATTCCGACCGACCCGGCGACCCGTGTTCCGGACCGGCTCCGGCTTGGCATCACTCTCACCCTTGCTCGCGGCGATTGCGGCCTCTTGCTGGACCCGGATGCGTGACCCGGCGACGTCGGTCGGCTCACTTGGTGCACTCTCGTGGATGGTCTGCGCCCGTTCGAGTTGCCAGCGTGACCCGAGGTAGTGGAGGAACTCGGGGTCGAACTGCTCCATCCGGAAGATGAGGTCAGTCACCTTGTCGGAGACGCTCGACCACATCTCCTCGAAAATCTTCATGCCCTCGCGCTTGTACTCAACCTTCGGGTCGACCTGGGCATACCCGCGCAGACCGACCGAGCTGCGAAGGTGGTCCATCGCCCGCAGGTGTTCCATCCAGTTGTTGTCGAGGATCTGAAGCAGGAGCACTTTCTCCAACTCACGCATCTCAGGCCGGTGCTGAGCGTCGAGGGCATTAATGAGCAGTTCGCGGACTTCGGCGCGAGGGAGCGCGGCGAGTTCGTCGGCTGTCCGCTCGATCCCGATCTGGTTGTGCGCCCAGGCCGAGAGGTCAGCGAGGGCGAGGGTGTCGGGCGACGGACGGGGGGCGGAGGCGGGGCCGAAGGCGGCCTCGAATTTGGCTTCGAGTTCGTCGGAGAGCTGGGCACCTCGATAATTCTTCTGGGCCAACTCAACGAGGAACAGCTCGATCTCGGGACGGAGCTTGGTCTTCAACTCGTCGGCTTCGAGTTCGACGTGGAGTCGCTGCGAGGCCCAGGAGGCAAGCCCTTCGCGATCGATCCGGATCGGTGCGCCCGGAGTCTTGTCAGAGATGTATCGGGTCAGGCCGATCCTGACGGGGAACTCGGCCTCCTTGCGGGCATAGACAGCCCTCGACTCGCGCTGAAGGGTCATGACCACGTCGGCCTTGGTCAGCTTCCGCCAGTCGGAAAAGTCGATGGCGAGGCCGAATTTGTGGTGGACCCAGCCTGCCAGCGAGCGGCGGCCCCAGTCTTCGTGGAGGAACTCGGCGGCGGGGGCGAGGTCGACGGCCTGGACCGTCTCGAGCGCCTTCGCCGACAGGAACTCTTCGAGGGCCGGGCGGTCGAGCGTCACCTCACCTTGATGAACGGTCGAGAACTTGCGGAGGTCTTTGTCTTTGAGATTGAAGCCGTATCGACCGTTGGCCCAGGCGACGAGCGCCTGCCAGTTCCACTCAGAGGGCTCGGCGTCGTTCGGGAGGTTTTCCTCGATCGCCTCGCGGACGGAGTCGCCGGTCTCGGACTCGGCCTCACGTTTGGCTTCCTCTTGGGCACTCTGAAAATCGACGCCGCGATAGTCTTTCGCGTTCAGCTCGACGCCGAGCCGTGTGCCCGCCCACTCCGCAAAGCTGGCGGTGCCGTAGTCGTCGGCAAGGAAGCGCTGGGCCGCTTCGCGAATCTGGTCGTCGATCATGTCGAGCAGGGCGTCTTTGGCGGGGGAGCCGTCAAGAAGACGCTGGCGGAACGAATAGACTCGCTTCCGCTGCTCATCCATAACCTCATCGTATTCAAGCAAGTTCTTTCGGGCGTCGAAGTTGCGCTCTTCGACCTTCTTCTGGGCCCCTTCGATGCGGCGACTGACGAGCTTGCTCTCGATCGCCTCGCCCTCTTCCATCCCGAGCCGCGTCAGGACGGCCGAGACCCACTCCCCGGCGAACTTTCGCATCAGGTCGTCTTCGAGCGACAGGAAGAATCGCGACGAGCCGGGGTCTCCCTGGCGGCCCGACCGGCCACGAAGCTGGTTGTCGATCCGCCGAGACTCGTGCCGCTCGGTGCCGATGATGTGCAGGCCGCCGAGGCCCGCCACCACACGCCCTTCGGCCTTCATCTCGGTCTCATACTTGCCGACTGCTTTGTCCCAGACCTCTTTGGGCACTTCAAGCCGGGTCGGGTAGAGGATCTGGCTGTCAATGTCTTTGAGGCCCTTGATGTCGGCCCAGGCCATGAACTCGGGGTTGCCGCCCAGGATGATGTCTGTGCCTCGACCGGCCATGTTGGTCGCGATCGTCACCACGTCCTTGCGACCGGCCTGCGCGACGATCTCGGCCTCACGCTCGTGATACTTTGCGTTCAAGACCTCATGCGCCACCCCATGCCGCTTGAGCAGGTCGGCGATCAACTCGGACTTTTCGATCGAAGTCGTGCCGACGAGCACCGGCCGGCCGGTCTCGTGGACCTCACGGATCTCGTCGAGAATCGCCTTGTATTTCTCCCGGTCGCTCCGATAGATGGCGTCGGGATAGCTATCTCGGGTCAGGTCGCGATTGGTCGGGATCGCGACGACGTCGAGGTGATAGACCTTCCAGAACTCGTTCGCCTCGGTCATCGCGGTGCCGGTCATCCCCGAGAGCTTCTTGTAGAGCTTGAAGAAGTTCTGGAGCGTGATCGTGGCGAGGGTCTGGTTCTCTTCCTTGATCTTGACCCGTTCCTTGGCCTCGACCGCCTGGTGCAGGCCGTCAGACCACTGCCGGCCTTCCATCAGGCGGCCCGTGAACTCGTCGACGATCACAACCTCGTCGCCGCGGACCATGTATTCGCGGTCGCGGCGGTAGAGATAGTGAGCCTTGAGCGAGTTGTCGATCAGGTGCGGCCACTCCATGTTGCCGGGAGTGTAGAAGCTCTCAATGCCGGCGATCCGTTCGGCCTCGCGGATGCCGTCGTCGTTGAGGTGGCAGGTGCGCTCTTTCTCTTTGACCTCAAAGTGGATGCCGGTCTTGAGAAGGCGGGCGATCCGGTCAGCCTCAGAATACTTGCGGACGTCGTCGAAGGCGGGACCCGAGATGATGAGCGGGGTCCGGGCTTCGTCGATCAGGATCGAGTCGACTTCGTCGATGATCGCGTAGTTGAGGAAGCCCTGAGACTGGTTCTCGCGGGTCGGCTTCATGTTGTCGCGAAGGTAGTCGAAGCCGAACTCGTTGTTCGTGCCGTAGGTAATGTCTCGCGAGTAGATGTCTTTCCGGTCCTCGGAATCCATCTGCGACTGGATCGCGCCGACGGTAAGACCGAGGCCGTTATAGAGCGGGCTCATCCACTCGGCGTCGCGGCGGGCGAGGTAGTCGTTCACCGTGATGACGTGGACGCCCTTGCCAGGAAGGGCATTCAGATAGGCGGCGAGGGTCGCGACGAGCGTCTTGCCTTCGCCGGTCACCATCTCGGCGATGTTGCCGCCATTAAGAACCATGCCGCCCATGAGCTGGACGTCATAATGCCGCATTTTGAGGAATCGAATTCCCCCCTCACGGCAGACCGCGAACGCCTCAGCGAGGATCGAGTCGAGCGTCTGGCCCTCGGCGAGTCGTCGGCGGAAGTCGAGGGTTTTTCCCTTGAGATCCTCGTCGGAGAGAGCCGACATCGCGGCCTCTAACTCGTTGATCCGGGCCACGATCGGGCGCATCCGGCGGATCTGGCGTTCATTCGAGTTGCCGAACAGACGGACGAGGCCGTCAGAGACGCCCTCGGTCATGGCCGTGAGGGCGTCGGTCGTCTTATCCCAAAGCTCCGTGAGCATTTCCATCGCCGATATCGCCTCGCGCCGAGAATCCGGGTCGACCGCTCTAAGTCGATCGTAACGAGTATCTTAGAGAATCCCGTCCTTATCGGTCAACCCGAAGGTCGGCCGCGTCGACTCTTCTCTTACTCTCTCTATGATATGGACAGTTCCGGGCACGCGATTCGCCATTCATTCCAAAAGAACCTGCTCGTCAACTGCCATCGCGGAGCGAACCGCGACGCCGTACAATGCGATCCCTGCTGCGTGCTGGGACGTGGTTCGCGTGATTATTGAGGAAGCATGTATGGTTGGGGAGTCGATCGAACAGGCGGCGGGTGCTCCCCGGCGACTTCGATTTCTGGGCAGCGGGACCTCGACGGGCGTCCCGGTCCTCGGCTGCAACTGCTCGATCTGTCGTTCCGACGACCCGCGAAACCGTCGGATGCGTCCGAGCGTCCTCTTCGACCTGCCCCTCGGCCGGCTCCTGGTCGACACAACCCCTGAGATGCGCCTGCAACTGCTCCGAGAGGATGTCGGTTTCGTCCACGCGATCGCGTTCACCCACGCGCATGCCGACCACCTGTTCGGACTCGACGACGCCCGACTCTTCCCCAAGGCCCTCGGTGGCCCCGTGCCGATCTTCTGCGAAGAGTACGTCGAAGACAACATCCGCACGATTTTCTCTTACGCCTTCAGCGACCGCGCCACCCAGATACCGGCGGGCGGGGTTCCCCAGGTCTATTTTCACCGGATCGAGCCGGGCGTGCCGTTCACCACTTTGGGAGAGACGGTCCTGCCGATCCGACTCGAACACGGTCGGTTTCGCGTCCTCGGTTTTCGGATCGGCGGACTGGCGTATTGCACGGACGTAAAGAAGATCCCCGAAGAGAGCATGGCGCTTCTCGAAGGGCTCGATGTCTTGATCCTCGACGCGCTCAGGATCGAGCCCCACCCCACCCACTTTAGCCTCGGCGAGGCGTTGGCGGTCGTCGAGCAGCTTCGGCCGAAGCAGGCCTTTTTGACCCATCTGTCGCACGTCTTCGACCACGGTCCCACCGACGCAAGCTTGCCGACCGGCGTACATCTCGCCTACGATGGCCTCACTTTGGACTTCTGAACCACCCCGCAGGGGCTGGCAATACGAATATGGCACCCGATCCCACCCTCGTCGCGAAGCTCTCCCGGCACGACCAGGAGGGGTTGCTCCGCTGGTGGAGTGACCTCGACGAACCGGCCCGGACGTCGTTTCTCTCGCAAGTCGCGTCCGTCGATTACGATCGGCTCGACGTCCTGATCCAGTCGCTCGTCCACCACGACGAGCCGACCGCCCCACGCCCCGACCAGGTTGGAGCGGTCGACGTCTATCGACTCCCCCAGACCGACGGCGAGCGCTCAGCGCGGCGGCACGTCGCCGACCTCGGTCAAGAGTCCCTGAGCCGGGGCGAAGTCGCGGTCATCCTGGTCGCCGGGGGCTCCGGTACCCGGCTCGGCTTCGATGGTCCCAAAGGCACGTATCCGATCGGACCGGTCTCGGGAGCGACCCTCTTCCAGATCCACGCCGAGAAGATCGTCGCCATGAGCCGACGCTTCGGCCGACCGATCCCCCTCTACGTCATGACGAGCCCCGAGAACAACGACGTCACCCAGAAGTTCTTCGACGACCACGATCATTTCGGTCTGAAACATCTGCGCCTCTTCGTCCAGGGGCAGATGCCCGCCGTTGATCGCGAGTCGGGCAAGATCCTCTTATCCTCGAAGAGCAGTCTCGCCCTCAGCCCCGACGGCCACGGCGGCACGATCGCCGCGCTGAACGAGCCCGCGTCCGACGGCGGCCCGAGTTGCTTCGACGAGATGGCGGCGCGGGGGGTCAAGACGCTCTTCTATTTTCAGGTCGACAACCCGCTCGTGAAGATCGCGGACCCGGCCTTCCTCGGGCTTCACCTCCAGGCGAGGGCCGAGATGTCGTTCAAGGTGATCGAGAAGATCGCCCCCGACGAGAAGGTGGGGGTTGTTGTCACCATTGACGGCAAGCCGCAGGTGATCGAATATTCCGACCTCCCCGCCGAGTTGGCCGAGCGCCGCGAACCCGACGGCCGACTCCAGCTCTGGGCCGGGTCGATCGCGATCCACCTCTTCAACCTTGGCTTCCTCCGCCGGCTCGCCTCGGGCGATATCCGACTGCCCTTCCACAAGGCGGTCAAGAAAGTCCCTTACCTGGGCGACGACGGCCAGGTCGTCGCGCCGACCTTGCCGAACGCGGTCAAGTTTGAGCAGTTCATCTTCGACGCCCTGCCGCTGGCCGAGCGCTGGACGCTGGTCGAGACCGATCGCGCCAACGAATTCGAGCCGCTCAAGAACGCGACCGGACCCGACTCGCCTGCAACCGTCCGCCAGCGGATGAGCGACAACTTCGGCGAATGGCTCGAAACGGCCGGCGCGCGAGTGACGAGACGCTCGGACGGCTCGGTCCCCTTCGGGATCGAGATCAGCCCGCTTTATGCGCTCAATGCGGGCGAGTTGAAGGGAAAGATCACGCCGGGCCTGCGAGTGGAATCGTCACTTTATTTGCCGTGAAATCTCTTCAAAGTCGAGTGTATGGATCGAATCACTGTCTACCGATTAGTTAGTGTCGACACATGATTGCGGGCGTACTACGCTCGACCTTCGCTTTCGAGTCCGAGCAGGTCGCGGCATGGGCGAAGGAGCGCGTGGCCAATTTCAAGACACGGCGGCCGAAGTCTTTCGACGAGGATCAGGCCAAACTTCCACCCCTCGATGAGGAACTTTGACCCATCATGCTTCACGCCGTCGTCATGGCCGGAGGTTCCGGCACCCGATTCTGGCCCAAGAGTCGCCGCAACCGACCGAAGCAATTGCTTCGCCTTCATGGCGACGCGACCATGCTCCAGCAGACCGTGGCGCGGATCGCTCCAATGGTCGCGTACGAAAAGACCTATATCATCACCGGTGCCGACCAGGCCGAGGCGACCAAGGAGCAACTGCCCGAGTTGCCCAGGGCCAACGTCGTGGCCGAGCCGTGCCCGAGGGATACGGCCGCATGCGTGGGCCTCGCGGCGCTGATTGTGGCGAAGGCTGACCCCGACGGGACGATGATCGTCATGCCGGCGGACCACGTCATCCGGCCGGTGGAGAAATTTCTCGCGACAGTCAAGGCCGCCGTCGACGTGATCGACGCCGACCCGACCACGTTCATCACCTTCGGTATCAAGCCGACCCGCCCCGAGACGGGATACGGTTACATCGAACGCGGCGAGGAATTGGCGTCAACGTCGGGGATCGCGCTCCACAAGGTCGTCCAGTTCCGCGAGAAGCCCGACCGCGATACGGCCGAACGGTTCCTCGCCGAGGGACGCTTCGCCTGGAACTCGGGCATCTTCGTCTGGCGTGCCCGGGCCATCCTGGATGCCTTGAAGATCCATCGGCCGAACCTCTTCGCCGCCTTGGAACGGGTCGGCCAGGCCCTCGGGACGCCGCAAGAGGCTGAGGTGATCGCCCGCGAATATCCGTTGATGGAGAAGGTGCCGATCGACAAAGCGGTCATGGAGAAGGCGAGCAACGTCTGTGTGCTCGAAGTCGTCTACGACTGGAGCGACGTCGGCGACTGGCGGGCGCTTGCCGAACTCGTTCCTCCTGACTCGAAAGGCAACACCCTGCAAGGTCTCGTCCACGCCGTCGACACGACCGGCAGCATCATCGTCTCCGACGACGGTGGGTTGATCGCGACGCTAGGCGTCGATGACCTCGTGATCGTGCAGTCCGGCGGGGTCACGCTGGTCGCCCGCCGCGACCAGCTCGACAAGCTGAAGGCGCTCGTCGAGGGGCTCGACAAGGCCGGTCACGGCTTGACGCTATGAGCGAGGGCGGGATGACGCGCATTCTCGGGATCGACTTCGGCACCCGTCGCGTCGGCGCGTCGGTGAGCGACCCAAGACGGAAGATCGCCACGCCGCTTGAAGGCTACGAGCGGAAGGACCAGGCCCAGGACGCCCGACACTATCGGAAGATCGTTCTTGAGCACGATATCGACCTGATCGTGGTTGGTCTCCCCGTGCATACGAGCGGGCAGGAAGGTACCGCCGCGAAGCAGGCTCGGGCCTGGGGTGCCTGGCTCGGGCGCGAGACGTGCCTGAAGGTCGTCTTTCACGACGAGCGTTATAGCACGGTCGACGCCGAGGAAAAGCTGATCGCGGCCGGGGTCAAGCGGCAAGGCCGGAAAGAGCGCCGGGATATGCTCGCCGCCCAGATCCTCCTCCAAGACTTCCTCGACGCGGGTTGTCCCGAAGTTGAGGCTCCGCCCCCCCCACTGGCCGATCCAGGAGAGACGCTTTGACCACGCTCATCGTCGGATGCGGCTACCTGGGCCGTCGGGTTGCTCACCTTCTGATCGGCCGCGGTGAGCGGGTGATCGGGACGACGCGGAGCCTCGCCTGGGCGGCCTCGCTCAGCAAGCTTGGTGTCGAACCGCTCGTCCTTGATGTGCTCCAGACGGACGAGGTCGAGTTGCCGACGTTCGACCGGCTCGTCTATTGCGTTGGATTTGACCGATCGGCGGGGGTCGCGATGCGGACGGTTTACGTCGACGGACTCGCGGGGGTGCTCGCGCGGGTCGATCGAGACATGTCTTCCTTCGTCTATGTCAGCTCGACCGGGGTTTACGGCCAGGACGACGGCTCCTGGGTGACCGAAGACGATCCGACTGCGCCTCGCCACGAGTCGGGCCGGGTCTGCCTCGAAGCCGAACAGGTCGCCCGAGGTCGAGACGCAAGGATCGTGCGGCTGGCGGGCCTGTATGGTCCTGGGCGAATCGTCCGACGCGCGGCGATCCTGGCGGGCGAGCCGGTGGCGGGCGATCCCGAGAAGGTCATTAATCTCGTCCAGATTGACGACGCCGCCTCGGCGACGGTCGCCGCACTCGATCGGGGCGAAGCAGGCCGGGTCTACAACGTCGCCGACGATCGACCCGTCTCGCGACGCGAACTCTACACCCTGGCCGCCTCCTGCCTGGAAACGGCTCCGCCGACCTTCATTGGCCCAGCGGCCGGCCCGACAACGGGCAGGGAGGACGCCAATCGTCGCGTCTCGAATCGACGGATGAAGGACGAGCTGGGCGTCGTCCTCAATTACCCCGACGTATCGAGCGGCCTCCCTGCGTCGATCGCGGCAGAACGCGGCTAACCGGCCGTAGCCTCGAGCACGCAGGCGATCGGGCCTTTGCTGACGCTCATGCGCGGGTCCGGCCCATAAGAGTGGACCTGCTGCTGCTTCAGTTCGGCCAGTTCGCGGTGGGTCGTGAGCACGATCGCCCGACCGGCCAGATGGATGCGGAGGGTGAGTTCCTCGGCCGTGGGCTTGGCGTGTGCGAACACTTTCATGAGCACTTCGATCACGTAGTCGAAGGTGTGTTCTTCGTCGTTGAGCAGGATGACGTTGTAAGGCGGCTGCCGACGGGTCTTCGTCTTTTCCTCGACCTCCTGCTTCGCTTTCGGGGCGTCCTGGACCATGACCACGGGCTCGCCGGAGTCGATCTCGTCTCCCTCTTCGTTCTCGCTCATCGCTGGACCTCGAAACGTGGTTGGACCGCATGTCAGTCTGTTGACTATACTAGCGGATCAAGCCCCAATCCTGGGAGGGCGTTCTCGCGTCTTCTCCTCCGATCGAGATCGGCAGTTCCGTTCATGGCAACGATGAGTGCAGCGACCGCCCTGCGAAATTTACAGCAAGCCCAGGCCGGGATGAAGAAGGCCCGCCAGGCGATCCGGATGGCCCGCGAGGCGAATTCTGACGCGTCGATCGTCGCGAGGGTTCTCAAGGTCGGCTGGGATAGCCTCGTGCAGACCCACCGGCTGCTCGCCGACATCCCGCTCGACGCCGCCTCCGAGCCGGTGATGACCAAACAACTCTCCGTCCAGCGCTATTCGACCGCGCTTTTGGTCCGTCTCCGTCGGATCGCCCGCAATGAGCCGGGTGCCCTCGACGTGGGTGACGATGACGTTGACGACGAGAACTGACCAGATCCGAGCCGAAGAGACCCCCATGCAGCGCCCGCAACGTCCTGACATCGTTCGTCCCCCGCAGCCGGATGAGATCCCCGACCGCCCCCTGGCGATGACCGGCGACATCCCGACCGTCGCGATCCGATCCAACGGCCAGCACCCCTTCGTCTATCGCAAGATGACGATCGGGCCGACCGGACGCAGCCGACCCCGAGACGGGGACATCGTCCGCGTCGTCGACCGCGACGGCCTGCCGCTCGGCTTCGGGCTCTATAACACCCGGTCGCAGATCAACGTCCGGTTGCTCTGCTCCGGGATCGAGCCTCCCGGCGAAGAATTCTGGCGTGGCCGGATCGATCGGGCGCTCGCCCTCCGGCACGATATGCTCGGCCTCCCCGCCGTCACCAACGCCTATCGCGTGATCCACGCCGAGGCTGACGGCCTCTCGGGGTTGATCGTCGACAAGCTCGACGACGTCCTCTCCGTCGAGATTTTCAGCCTCGGGATGTATCAGCGGATCGGCCCGATCCTCAAGCTGCTCCTTGAGAAGACCAATACAAAGCACTTCCGCGTGCATGTCGACGAGCGGATCGCGCTGGCCGAAGACTTCCCCGGTCGGCCTCTGGTCAGCCCGAAACTCCCCCCTCGTGTCACGATCGAGGAGAATGGGGTCCGGTTCCGGGTCAAGTTCGAAGGGAGTCACAAGACCGGCTTCTTCTGCGACCAGCGGGAGAATCGCAAGCGGGTCTCCGACTTCACCGCCGGCAAGTCGATGCTCGACCTCTGTTGTTATACGGGGGGATTCGGGGTCTACGCCCTCAAGCGCGGCAACGCGAGCGAGGTGACGTGCGTTGACCTCGACGAGAAGGCGATCGCAATCGCGCGAGACAACGCGAATGCGAATCAGGTCAAACCGAACCTCATCCACGCCGACGCCTTCAACTACCTCAGGACGATGGGGTCGAACGGGCGCGAATACGGCGTCGTCGTGCTCGACCCGCCAAAGTTGATCCCGGGCCGCGACGACATCTCGTCGGGCAAGCGCAAATATTTCGACCTGAATGCCCTCGCCCTTAACGTGGTCGAGCCGGGCGGATTGATGCTCACCTGTTCGTGCTCGGGCCTGCTTCCGGCCGAAGAGTTTGTAATCCTGATTCGGGCCGCCGCGCGACGGGCGGGGAGGTCGGTGCAGGTTCTGGGCGTCACCGGCGCTTCGCCGGACCACCCGGTTGGCCTTGAGGCTCTTGAA
The DNA here is from genome assembly GCA_025356435.1 of Isosphaeraceae bacterium. Taxonomy (GTDB): domain Bacteria; phylum Planctomycetota; class Planctomycetia; order Isosphaerales; family Isosphaeraceae; genus CAMFLR01. The sequence goes on from JANXSY010000278.1 coordinate 21,089, forward strand.
GGGGCATATCTCAAGGCGGTCTGGCTCCGCGTCAACGAACGGACCGTGCCCACGAGCGAGACCGACGAACTGCTCCATCGCAACGACGGGCCGGACGACGATTCCTGAAGCAAAGCGGACAGACGGTTTCGAGCAGGTCCAAATGGGCGTATAATGTCGGTCCCGCTCGACTATCAAAGTCGGCGGGACCTCTCTCCCTGGGGATGCGCGGTGGCGAGCCTGACCGTCGAGAATTACGTCAAGACGATGTATCTGATCGCCGCGCGTAACCCCGACGGCGAGGCCGTCGCAACCGGTGAGTTGGCGCAGGGCTTGAATGTCTCTCCCGGCACCGTGACGGGGATGCTCAAGACCCTCTCTGAGGCCGACCTCGCCACCTACACCCCCTACGAAGGTGCGAAGCTCACCGTCTCGGGCATGCGTCTCGCGTTGAAAGTCCTCCGCCGTCACCGGCTCGTCGAACTCTTCCTGGCGCATACGCTCGACATGCCTTGGGACGAGGTCCACGAAGAGGCCGAGCACATGGAGCACGCCGTCTCCGAACGGCTGGTCGATCGGATCGACGCGTTCCTCGGGTACCCGAGCGTTGACCCCCATGGCGACCCGATCCCCCGCGCTGACGGCTCGCTCACCGAACCCGAGGGCAAGCCGCTGGCGACCCATCTTCGGGGGCAGTTATTCCAAATCGTCCGGGTCGTCGATCAAGACCCGGCCTTCCTGCGCTACCTCTCCGAATCCGGCCTCGACCTTGGTGCCCACGGCGAGATCGCCGAAAATCGGCCCGAAGCCGGCGCGATGGTTCTGAATATCGAGGGCCGTCTCATC